>DAIPHW010000052.1:0-6560 GCA_036771135.1 Fibrobacterota bacterium
CCAGCTCTTCCTGACCCTGGGGGCAAGCGGCCGCATGGTGGCCACCGTCCCCGAGGTGCGGTCCAACCCCTGGTTCGTGCGCCTCTCGCCCACGGTGGGGAAACTTCCCACCCCCTTCGCCTCGCAGGGGGGCATCGACGTCGAGGCCGTGCTCGCCCTGCATCCCGACCTGGTGGTGCTCTGGAACGACGACGCCTCGGCGGCCCGGCTGCGCTCCCTGGATATTCCGGTGCTGATCGTCCACTTCACCACCCCCGAAGAGTTCCGCCACGCCGTGATGGTGCTGGGGATGGCCCTGGGGGGCGACGCCCCGGCGCGTGCCAACAGATTCTGTCATCTCTATGATTCGCTCAGGGCGGTGGCCGACCGCCGCCTGCTGGGAATTCCCGAATCGGAGCGGGTGGGGGTGTACTACAGCGCCGATGGCCCGCTCAGCACCGAAGGGACGGGCTCGATCGTGAGCTCCTGGATCGCTGAGGCCGGCGGCGTCAACGTCGCCGCGCGGGGCGGAGTGCGCGGTTCGCGGACCGCCGTGACGCCCGAGCAGCTGCTGGCGTGGGACCCCCAGGTGATCCTGACGCGCGAAGCCGCCGACCGCGACCGTTTTCTGTCCGAGCCGCGCTGGAAGTGCTTGTCCGCCGTGCGCGCGGGGCGGATCTACGCGGTGCCGCGCGGCGTCAACGCCTGGTCGACGCGCAACGGCGAGAGCTCGCTGCAGCCGCTGTGGGCCGCCCGCACCCTGCATCCCGAGCGCTTTGCCGACGTCTTCGTGGAGCCGGCGGTGCGCGACTTCTACCGCGAATTCTACGGCTACGGGATCTCCGACGCCGAGCTCTCGGAGGTGATGGCGGGGAAGGTTCCCCAAAGCTTCGGGAAGGCTCCTTGAGCAAAGCGGCGACCACCCTGGCGGGAGAACTGTCGTTACCGCTGATGCGGCGCTTTCGGGAGGCGCTTTCGCGGCGCGGCGTGCGCGGGCGCGGGCAGCCGGGCGAAGGGCCCGTCTGGAGCCGCGAGTGGGAAGAGGACAGCGATCCCGAGGTGGTGCTGTCGCTGGGCTACGAGCGCGTCTTCGGACGCTCCTTCTTGGCGCGCAGGGAATACCGCGCGGTGGAGGTCGGGCCGCTGCGCGACACATTCCGTCAAAGCGGCCTGGCAGACCCCTGCGGGCGCGTCACCGCTTTTGCCGGGACGCCCTTCGTGCTCTTGGTGGACCACCGTCGCCTGGGGCCACTGCCAGTGCCGCGCCGCTGGGAAGATCTGCTAGAAAAGGACTACGCCGGCGAGATCATGGCGCCGGGAGGGGAGCTCGGCATCTCGAGCGTGGTGCTGCTCCACTACGCCAGCCGCCACGGCCTGGAGGCCATGCGGCGCTTCGCGAGCCAGGTGCGCGGCTGCGCCCACGGCTCGCGGGTGGCGCGCTCGGCGCGTGAGGACGCCGTCCCCGCGGCGCTGGCCATCGTTCCCTGGATCTACGCCCAGTGCGTGCGCGGGGTGGATGTCGAGGTGGTATGGCCCGAGGAGGGCGCCATCTTCAGCCCCATGTGGATGGCCGCCCGGGAGGACGCCTCGCAAGAGGCGCTGGAGCTTGCTGACTTTTTTGCGGGGCCGGGATTCGGCGAGGAGGCAGGCGCCTTCCTCTGCCCCTGGGCCAGTCGCGAGGTCTCCGACATCCTGCCCGAGGGCGCGCGCCTTGCCTGGTGCGGCTGGGATTTCCTCGACTCGGTGGACCTGGAGGCCTACTCGGCCCATCTGCGCCTGGAGGCGCGGCGGGCCCGGCACAAGGCGCGCGAACGCCGCTGACGATTCCTGTCGGGAACTTTCGGCACAGAAGTTACCCGAATGTGACAGTTTCTGTCTAAGACTTTGGCTACCGTAGGCTATCGTCCAGTCTGGCCCAGATATTGCAAATGTTTTCATAGGTACCGACCGGATCACCGGAGGCTGAAACGAGTGACGCAGCGCCAGACGGCGCGCGCCTTCACATCCTCAAAGGTCCTCTCGATGCCAAATATCCGTTTTCTGTCCGCCTTTGCCGGAGCGCTTTTGCCAGCGACGATGGCTGCTGCCGCTACGGACTCCGCCGCGGTGCTGCGCGAGCTCAAGGTGGAGGCGCAGACCTCCGACGCCTCCCGTCCTCTTGCCGCCAAGGTTTCCTTGGGAGTCCTGGGCGAAGCCGCTCCCATCGACTTGCCGTATTCCGTCCAGGTGGCCACCGACCGCGACATCTCCGAGCGCGGGGCCCACAGCCTGCTCCAGGCCGTCTCGGGGTCGACTCCCATCTATGCCGTGATGCTGCCTTCCAACGACGGGCGCGGCGACGCCGAGCCGCAACTGCGCGGACTCGATCCCAACTTCCTGCAGGACGGCCTGCCGGTGGGAAGTGGCATCCGCCCTGAGGTCGAGGCCTGCGAGCGCATTGAGATCCTCGATGGCCCCACGGCGGCCCTCTACGGCTTTTCCGGGACGAGCCTTGGCGGTACCGTGAACTACCGCCTCAAGGCGCCAGTAGACACCAGCCTCGCGGTCTTCGGGATCGGCCAGTATGCCGGGAGCATCAACAACGTGAGCGCCGACTTGGGCGGAGCCCTGAATCCGTCGCGCAGCCTCACGTACCGCTTCAACGCCTACCGCGAGAAGGGGGAGGGGTACGTGCGCGGCAGCTCCCAGGAGCGCGAGTTCGTGCTAGCCGCCTTTGATTGGAAGCCGGTGGAGTCCTTGAAGCTCAAGGCCTCGGCCTCGCACCACGAGTTCGACTACCAGGGGCAGCAGATCTCCTTTGCTGTGGACGGAAGCAAGCCCTGGGTTCCTAATGCCGACGTGCTCGACGCCGCCACCCTCTACGGCGAGAAATGGAGCTTCGTGCGCGGCACCCAGGACCAGGTGCTGGGAGGCTTCACGGCTTCGCTCGGGCCGGTGGCTCTTGAAGGCAACAGCCAGTTCGCCCACACCTGGCGGCAGAGCCGCACCGTGTCGGGCACGCTCCTTTCCGACGCCTCGGGCAATTACAGCGAGAAATATTCCGACGGCGGGCCTTCGGACGCCTGGAACTGGACCGGCAACGCCAAGGCTTCTACGAAGCTATCGACAGGAATTGTCTCCCAGGAGATCGCCTTGGGCTATGTCGGGGCCTTCAATCTCCAGCGCTCCAACGTGAACGCGGCCAAGACAAAGGTCGTCGACACCTCCTCAATCAATAATCCCGTCTACGCAAACGCTCCCGAGCTCTTTGCCAGCTACGACGAGAACAAGCGCGTGCGCTCCGTCACCAATACCGTGTCTCTGGAGGACAAGGCCGCAATTGGATCCATCGCTGACCTGGTGGCCGGCATCGGCTATTCGCGCATCGCGAGCCGCACCGTGAACGAACTCACTGGAGTCTCGTCCAGCGTCTACGACCAAGACGGCTTCGTTCCGACCGTGGGCCTCGTGGTGAAGCCCCTGTCGTGGCTGCACCCTTACGCCAACTGGTCGCGCGGGCTGGTGGCCGGCGGCATGAGCACCACCTCCTACGCCAAGAACGTCAACGAGTACCTCTCGCCCAGCACCGACGACGAGTTCGAGGTCGGCGTGAAGTCCCCGATCCGCTTGGCTGGCCTTGACCTCGACCTCTCGGCCAACCTCTACTACCTGGACGTGGTGAACGAGTACCTCGACCCCGCCGACAGCGTCTACAAGCAGGACGGGCGCGAGGTGCACCGCGGCGCCGAGATCGCCGCCAGCGGACGGATTCTGTCGCGCCTGAAGGTGGCGGGCAGCTTCTCCTGGATCGACGCCTGGGTGGACAAGGCCCTGAGCTACCAGGGCAACGAGCCGGTGAACATCCCTGAGGAGATCGGCCGCTTCTCGCTCGAGTACGCCTTCGCGGGCATGCCCGGCCTCTCGGCAGGCGCCGCCGTCAACTGGAGCGGCGAGCGCGCCGTGGACGCGGCCAACACCGTGTGGCTTCCCTCCTACGCCACCTTCGACGCCTCCCTCCGCTACCGCACTGCGATTGCCGGCCACGGGGCCACCCTGCAGGCAAACGTCACGAACCTCGCCAACGCGAGCTACTGGGCCGCCTACAAGGCACGCGGCACGGTGGGGCTGGTCCTGGGCGAGCCGCGCACCCTGGCGATCTCCACCACGGTGGAGCTGTGAAGGCCGCGCCGCTCCTCGCCCTCTTGCTGGGGGCCGCTCTTTCGGCCCCGGCGCGCACGGTGACCGACATGACGGGGCGGCGCGTGACGCTTCCCAACCATGTCAGTAAGGTGGTCTGCCTCAGCAACAACATGATGGTCTACGTCTACACCCTGGACTGGCGCAAGCTTGCCGGTTGGAACTTCCCGCCCAAGGCTGAGGCGCGACAGTTTCTGGACGCCGGTTCCCTCGGACTTCCCTCCGTAGGCTCCATGCCGGGGAAGTCCATGAACGAGGAGACTATCCTCGCGCTGAAGCCCGATCTCCTCCTCTGCTCGGACGAGGACGCGCTGGAGGATCCCGACGCCCTCCAGAAGCGCCTCCGGATCCCGGTGATCAAGGTCTCGGTGGACCTGCAGAAGACCGCCGAGGTCTACGAACTCTTGGGCATCTGCCTGAACGAGGAGGCGCGGGCGCGGGAGCTTGCCGCCTATGCACGACGGATTTTGTCAGAGACGTCTCGACGAGCAGCCTCGGTGCCGGCCTCGCAGCGGCCCCGCGTCTACTACGCCGAAGGTCCCGAGGGACTTCAGACCGATGTCTCCGGGAGCGTCCACACCCAGGTGCTGGACTTCCTGAAGGTGGACAACGTGGCCCGCGTGCGCGAGGCCAAGGTGGGCGCCATGGCCCAGGTCTCCTTTGAGCAGGTGCTCGGCTGGAATCCCCAGGTGGTGCTGGTGGGGCTCGGACGCAGTGCCGACACCTACGGCAAGATCCTCTCCGACTCCCGCTGGAGAAGCCTTCCGGCGGTGCGCTCCGGCCGGGTCTACCAGACACCGGCCCTTCCCTTCAACTGGTTCGACCGGCCACCGTCTCCCGCGCGCCTCCTGGGGCTGCAATGGCTCGGGCACCGGCTCTATCCGCGGCAGTTCCCGCAGGACATGAAGAAGGCCACGCGCGAGTTCTACCGGCTCTTCTATCGACGGAATCTGTCAGACGCCGAGCTGCGCACCATTCTGGCACACGCTGGATAAATGAGCCGCGGCCTTTAGGGGGAAAGGCGGTTTGCTATTTATGGGGGTTTCTGGCAATCTTCATGAATCGCGACACCAACCAGGACCTCGAATCGTCCCGCTCCCGGGAGTCTTCCGAAGAGATGCACCCTTTCGGCGCAGATCTCTTGCGGGTAAAGCTCTGCGGCAGCGAAAGCGGCTTGGTGCGGAACCTCCCGGGCTTTGTCAAAGGCCGGCACAAGGAGCCAAGCGAGGTCAACGGCTACCATGGCCGCTGGATCAAGGAGATCGCCACGGATCTGCTGCGGCAGGAACTCGACGCGGTCGCAAGCCGCCTCAAGAAGCTGCTCAGGTTCAAACGGACAGATATTGTCCACGCCACGGTGGAGGACGGCATCGGCGAGCTCGCCACCCGCCACTTCGACTACATCATTGAGCTCGGCCAGGATCCTCGCGATCCGCGGGGCTACGTGCTGCAGCGCCGGCTGGAGAACTTCAGCGGCAGTCCCGAGGTGCTTTCTCGGCCGGACTTCGACGCTTGCTTTGTGAGCGCCTTCCACTCGGTTGTGTTGCCCCTTTGCGGCTCCCTGCGGGTGGAGGACGTGATTGATCGGATCGAGGCGATCGACGACCCATCGCTCATCGAGGTGGACTACGATTCCAGCGACCTGAGCCGTTGCGTGGTCAAGCTGCCGGAATTCCAGGGCGACATCGTGGTGACCTCCAAGGAGCTGCAGATCCGATCGCTCTCGGCAAGCCCGCCGAGCGTCCTGCTTTCGCTCTTGCGCAACTGCTATGCGAAGATCGCCGGGAGCGCCGGTGCTTCCCTAAACTAGCGCAATTGACTGGCTATGGGCGCCTGCCCCGTACCGGGGCACCGGGCTGCCTGCCGGGCCCCCACCCACCGAATCGGATCGGGCATGCCCGATCCCTACGCCGATGGTGGGTGTCCCGGGCTGTCGCCGGCATCCCTGGCGCAGCGGCCTTGTGGTGAGACTGGTTCCGCCCGCTTTTCTGGCTACCTTATACGGCATGCATCGGCTCCGCCCCAAGATCGCACTTCTCTCCCTGACTCTGTTGCTGGTCGGTTGCTTTGACGACTCGGATTCGCCCACCTCTTCCTCCACGACAAGTGGGCCGCAGAGCTATGGTACGTTTGCCGCCTGGGCGCAGTCGGAAGGTGTGACGCTTTCCTTGCCTGGCGACACCAACTTGGCATCGAATGACGTGGCAGCTCGCTGGGACAGCGTGGTGAATCTCCGCAAGTATGCCTCTCAAGCCCGGGCGGATCTTTGCAGGATCGCTGCAGACTGGGCCTCGCGATCGCCGCGTGCCCAAGGTTGGAACGTGGTCACCAGCACCACCGACACGGCGGGGACCCTCTACCTCGTGCGCTTCAGCGTCGAGGGCGTCTCTCAAGGTGGGCTCGTA
>DAIPHW010000052.1:6660-14340 GCA_036771135.1 Fibrobacterota bacterium
AGGGGCCTCTTCCGCTCATCCTCTTCGGACATCCTGCCGATGAGGGGATCGACGATAGCTATGCCTCGACGTTGCTCGGATTTCTCGGGACGGCGCGCTCCCGGACCATCGTGGTGGTGCCTGCCTACCGAGGCGAACCGGCCTGGCTCGGGGACTCGCTCGTCGCAAGCGAAAGATCGGCTCAAAGTCCTTGGGATAGGGACGTCGACGACGGCCTCGCCATGCTCCGCGCGGCTGCCAAAGCCTTTCCGCAGGCCGACACCACCCGCATCGCTGCCGTGGGCTACTCGCGCGGCGCCGGGACGAGCCTGCTTTCCGCCTTGCGCGAACCCAAGATCGGGTCGGTCTTCGAGATCGCCGGGCCCGCCGACTTTTTTGCGCCTTCGATCCAGAGGATCGCCATGGGGCTGCGGAAAGGGCAGAGCTACTCGCTGCCGGGGCTAGACATCATCAACACCAGGCTTCTCGAACCGTTCTGGCGGAACGCCATCTCGGCCGATTCCCTGCGCCGCGAACTGCTGGAGCGCTCCGCCGGGCGCCTTGCGCTCTCGGGGCTTATGCCTACGACAAAAATTGTCTTCGGAACGGCGGACACCACAGTCTATCCGGACCAGTCCTGGGCACTCCTGGCGGCCGATTCCCGCATCGCCTACGACAGCATCTCCGGTATGACGCACTCGTCCTTCCTGGAGCGGCCTTTTCAGGCGCTAGCCATATCGAGCAAGTTGGATGGATTCCTTTCCGCCCATCTGCTCAAGTAAGGAGTGAGGGAGCGTTAGCTCCGAAAGAGCATCTCCCAGGCGGTCCCCAGGAACACCAGTAGGCTTACCAGGGCGTTGGCCCGGAAGAAGCCGTCCTGCATCGAGAGGTCGTCCCCTTTGCGGAAGAGGTGCATCCAGAGAAGCAGGGCGACGATGAAAAGACAGATTCCGTTCCAGGCATTTCCCCAGCCCGAAAGGCGGCCGCAGAGCCACAGAAGCGGCGGCACCACGGCGTGCAGGATGGCTGCCAGGCGCAGCGCGCCGCGCCGTCCCAAGGCCGCGGGGACGGAGTGGAGCCCCAGGGCGCGGTCGTCTGACTCGTCCTGGGTGGCGTAGACGATGTCAAAACCTGTCATCCAAAAAAGAAGCGAGGCTCCCAGCAAAGCGGGCACTGTCAGAAAATGTCCCGAGGCGGCAATGGCGGCGGCTAGCGGCGAGATGCCGATGGCAAGCCCCAGGGCCGCGTGGCAGAGGGCGGTGAAGCGCTTGGTGTGGGTGTAGCCGAGCACCAGCAGTAGCGCCACCGGCGAGAGCACGAAGCACAGGGGATTGAGCAGTGCCGCGAAGAGCACGAAGAGGGCGGCGTTCACGGCCACGAAGATTGCCACGGCGCGGGGCGTGACAAGTCCCGCCGGCAGGTGGCGACGACGAGTGCGCTCGTTCTTGACGTCTATGTCGCGGTCCATCAGGCGGTTCCAAGCCATGGCGGCGTTGCGGGCCGTGACCATGCAGCCAAGCACCAAGAGGAAGGCGCGGGGCGTCGGGAGGCCGCCGGAGCCGATCAGAAGTCCGGCCAAGGCAAAGGGCAGCGCAAAGACGGTGTGGGAGAGGCGCACCAGGCCACTCCAGAGCTTGAACTCTTCAAACATGAGGGTTCTCCGGTTCCCGCCAGCGCGGGGCGATGTCGAGATCTAGCCCGAGCAGGTCGATCACTCGCTGCAGCAGGCCGTCCACCAGTTCTTCAAGGCTCGCGGGGCGGTTGTAGAAACCGGGCGAGGCCGGCACAATGCGGGCTCCAGCTTCGGCGAGCCGTTCCAGATTGCGCAAGTGGATGAGCGACAGCGGCGCCTCGCGCACCAGTAAGATCAGCGGGAAACCTTCCTTGAGGCACACGTCGGCGGCGCGCAAAAGCAGCGTTTCGCCGGTGCCGGCGGCAAGGCGCCCTACGGTGCCGGCCGAGCAGGGGGCGATCACCATGCCGCCGTGGCGGAAGGATCCGGAAGCGGGGGTGGCCCACAGGTCGTCGTCGCGATGGCGCACCAGCCCGCCAGGAAGGTCGTCTTTCCCGTCCGGAAGCGGGAAGCCTTCGAAGCGGGAGACTTGCTCGCCGGCCTTGGAGGCCACCAAGTGGACCTCGTTTCCGGCCTGCCGCAGGTGGGTCAGCAAGCGTGCCGCGTAGATGGCACCCGAGGCTCCCGTCACCCCCAGCACGAATCGTCGATTCCAGATCATCGTGAAAAGGTATCTTCCCGCGCTGTGGACGACCTCACTGAACGCTTCGTGAGCCCCCAGGCGGGCCCCACCGACTATGAGGCCGAGAACATCCTGCGGCCCAAGAAGCTCACTGACTTTGTGGGCCAAGTGGGGCTGCGCGAGAACCTGGGACTTTTTGTGCAAGCCGCTCGCGAGCGGAGCGAACCGCTGGACCACGTGCTCTTCGCCGGCCCTCCAGGACTTGGCAAGACCACCTTGGCCGGCATCATCGCCCAGGAAATGGGCACCCAGATGCGCGTCACCTCGGGGCCGGTCTTGGATAAGCCATCGGATCTCGCGGGACTGCTCACCAGCCTCCAGACCGGTGACGTGCTCTTCATCGACGAGATCCATCGCCTGCCGCGCACCGTGGAGGAGTACCTCTATCCCGCCATGGAGGATTTCGCCATCGACATCCTCCTGGAAAACGGTCCCTCGGCGCGCTCGGTCCACCTGCCTTTGCCGCACTTCACGCTGGTGGGCGCCACCACCCGCACAGGAATGCTCACGGGGCCTCTGCGCGACCGCTTCGGCCTCACCTTCCGGCTCGACCCGTACTCGCCCGACGAGGTGCGCACCATCGCCCGTCGCACCGCAAGCCTCTTGGGCTTTCAGCTTTCTGACGAGGCTGCGGCGCTCTTGGGACGTCGCTGTCGGGGCACCCCGCGCGTGGTGAACCGGGTGGTGCGGCGCTGCCGCGACGTGGCCCAGGTGGCCCGCAAGGACGGCATCGACGAAGCCATCGCCGCAAAGACCCTGGAGATTCTGGGGCTCGATGAATTGGGTCTCGACGAGATGGACCGGCGCATCTTGCGCGCCATCCTGGAGCGCTTTGACGGCGGGCCGGTGGGACTCTCTACTCTCGGGGCGGCTCTAGGCGAAGAGACCGACACCATTGAAGAGGTCTACGAGCCTTATCTCATCCAACTGGGCATGCTGCAGCGCACTCCGCGCGGCCGCGTGACCACCGCCAATGCCTGTCGCCATCTGGGAGTCGCACCCCGCCTTTCCGGAAATGATCTCTTTTCTGCACCGGCGTGATGCGGCTTAGGCACAATGGGATGATTATCCGTTGGGCGGCCTCAGTCCTCGGCGCCCGCTTTGCGGCAAGGCGCGGCGGGCGGTGTTGCTAGGGGAGTTCTGTCTTTTCGGATCTTCCTAGCCGTTCCTGCACCGCGTACCATGCGCTCCAAAGCTGGCAGCCGACGCAGAAGCCAGCGAGCGATTCCAAAAGTGCGCACAAGAGCAGGACGGCCCCGACGATCCGGACCGCTGAACTAAGGCCAAGGAGCGCAAGGACCGTCAAGGCAAGCGCAAAGACGAGGCCTACGCGGGCGGCGAAGCGCTTGGGACCGGCATCTACCGGTCGCGGGGATATCTTCAGGCTCCTTAAGAGCCATCCGGCGTATCGCCCCAGGAAGCTCCAGCGCGGACGGGAAAAGGCGCGGGTGGCGAAGTCCAGCGCCAGGATCGGGAAGATCCACCGCGCGGCGGAGGTGGCAAAGATCAGGCCGAAGATGGTTCCCAGGGCGACCAAGCCGGCGACGATGCGGGCGCCGTTTTCATCGATCCGGTAACCTGCTAGAGGGCATGTCATGTTGGACTCCTTGGCTTATTAACCTATTAATGATATATGAAATGTATAGATTACAAGGATGCCTTCCACCAGTCAACGTATCCGGCATTTTTCTGAATCGGTCATTCGTCGCATGACGCGGGTGGCGCTGCAATGCAACGCCGTGAACCTCGCTCAAGGGTTTCCCGACTTCGATCCTCCCCAGGCGCTCAAGGATGCACTTGCCCATGTCGCCGAGCACGGGCCGCACCAGTACGCCATCACCTGGGGGGCGGACAATTTCCGTCGCGCCCTGGCGCGCAAGCAGTCGCGCCTGATGGGGATTCCCGTCGATCCGCAGAGCCAGGTGGTGGTGACCTGCGGCAGCACCGAGGCCATGATGACCGCCATGATGACGGCCTGCGACCCGGGCGACAAGGTGGTGGTGTTTTCGCCCTTCTACGAGAACTACGCCGCCGACGCTATTCTGTGCGGAGCCGAGCCCATCTACGTGCCGCTCCACGCGCCGGACTTCCGCTTCGACCCGCTTGAGCTGCGGCGGGCCTTTGAACAGCGTCCCAAGGCCATCGTGCTCTGCAATCCTTCCAATCCCACCGGCCGCGTCTTCACGACCCAGGAGCTTGGCCAGATCGCGGCGCTTGCCCAGGAATTTGACACTTTCGTGCTGGCCGACGAGGTGTACGAGCACATCGTGTTCGAGCCCCACCGCCACACCTACATCGCAAGCCTTCCCGGCATGTGGGAACGGACCTTCTCCATCGGTTCGCTCTCCAAGACCTACTCCATCACCGGTTGGCGGCTGGGCTACGTGGTAGCTCCCGAGCGGCTCATCGAGGCCGCCCGCAAGGTGCATGATTTCCTGACGGTGGGCGCGGCGGCGCCGCTCCAGGAGGCCGCCGTAGTCGGTCTGGAGTTGCCCGACTCCTACTACCGCGAATTGCAGCAGCTCTACGCGGGAAAGCGTGCCCTGTTTCTGGGGGAGCTCGACGCCGCAGGGCTTGCTTATACCCCTCCGGAAGGCGCCTACTACGTGATGGTCGACGTCTCGGAGTTCGGTGTGAACGACGACGTGGCTTTCAGCGAGTGGATGGCGCGCACCGTGGGAGTGGCCCCGGTGCCGGGATCGAGCTTCTTCCGCGAAGACGTGCACCACTACGTGCGTTTCCATTTCGCCAAGAGTGAAGGCGTGCTGCGCGAAGCCGGGCGTCGCTTACTAAAGCTCCGCGAGTTGGCTGCCGATCGCGGCTGGGAACGCTGACTACATTCCGCGCATGGCTATAGAGATGCGACGGGCATTGGTGACGGGGTCGGCGGTGCGAGTCGGGCGAGCCATCGCCGTGGCGCTTGCTGAAGAAGGTTGGTTCGTATACGTCCACGCTCGGTGCAATGCCGAGGCGGCCCGCGAGACTTTGGAACTGGTGCGCGCAGCGGGTGGCCAGGGGGACGTCGTGGTGGGGGACATCGTTTCCCGTGAAGGCTGCGAAGCGGTGTTTTCTCAGATCGAAGGGGAAACGCTCGATCTGCTCGTCAACAACGTGGGCATCTACTCCACCGGACCGCTCTCAACGCTTGATCCCTCCGAGTGGGACCGCCTCCTGCGCACCAACCTGGACGGCACTTTCCACTGCTGCCAACTGGCGATTCCGCGGCTGCGGTCGGGCGGGTCCATCGTCAACCTCGGTTACGTGGGTGTGCAGAGCTTGGCCGGAACCGTGAAGACGGCGGCCTATTCGGTGACCAAGGCGGGAATCCTGGTGCTGACTCGGAGCCTGGCTCTGGAGCTTGCGCCTCGCGGCATCCGCGTGAACATGGTGAGTCCGGGGCAGCTCGACAACTCGGTGGATCTTCCCGAGGACCACGCCTGCCGCATTCCGCTAGGGCGGGCGGGGACTCCACAGGATGTGGCGCAAGCGGTCTTGTGGCTCTCTAGCGACAAGGCCTCCTATGTGACCGGACAGAACCTCGACGTGGCCGGTGGCCTGATGCTGGGATTGCGCGGCGACCGTTAAGGATTGTTTCTTGCGCGCCGCCGTGGCCGTTTCCGGCTTTTCGAAGCGTTTGCATTGAGGTGGGGGAGGTCCAGCTCCGCAGAATCTGCTAAATTGTCTCAACTATGACGACCTCGAACTCGTTGCCTGACGTCCAGTCCCAACCGTTCACGCGGGCCTCGGTGCCGCTCTTTGCCGGCATTGATCAGGTACGCGTGCGCCTTTTGCTGCCGCAAGTGGGGGAGAGCGTCGGCTATCTGAGACTCGGCGCGCAGGTCCCCGATGGCAAGCGCGGCGTCCACATGAGCCGCCTGTATCGCGAGTTCCTCCACGAAGGCATCGATATCGTGCCTCTGGATGGAAGCCTGCCCGAGCGGGTGGAGCGCACTGCGCATGCCCAGGAAAGCCACGAGCTCACCATGGTCGCTGGTGGCGAGTTCCTGATTTCCCGAGGGGCTCCCATCACCGCAAGCCTCGGTCTTCATCCCTTCAAGTTCGCAGTGCGAGCCAATTGGAACGCCGGCGTGCTTCGCTGGACGACCCGTCTGCAGGGCGTCGCCCTCTTAGGGTGCCCGTGCTCCAAGGCTCTCTCCCAGGAGGCCGGCTTTCACAACCAGCGGGCGCTCCTCACCATGGACGTGGAGGGGCTGGCGCCTCATCGCGTGACGGATTTGTTGGGAGCCGTAGATGTTGCCGCCTCGTCGCCGGTCTATCCGGTGCTGCGCCGCGAAGACGAGAAGGAAGTGATCGACGCCATCGCGCGGGCCGACCGCTATCGCTTTGTCGAAGACGCGGCCTCGGCGCTGTGGGCGGAGCTGGCGCGCTTGAACTTTGACGGCGTCTCGCTGCACGTTCGTTCGCTGGAAAGCATTCACGCTCACGATGCTGTGGCCTGGGCTGGCCCCGTCGGGGAATCGCTGGGCATTCCCGGAGCCGTCTGCTAGGCTCCTGGATCGTTTAGGGAGAGGGCAGTCCCAGGCGTCGGCGCACTGGGGCAATCTCGCGCACCAGGGAGGCCGGCAGCCACGGGCGGGCGGCGCGGTAGCGCGGGTCGTCGAAGACCTGGATCCAGTGGCGGGCCGAATCGTCGTTGCCCATGGCTAGGTGGATGCGTCCCAGGTTTCCGGCCGCCGAGAGGCGATTGACAGGAATTGTCTCGACGCCGGCGTATTCGTTCCAGCTGCGGCGGTAGACGGAAAGCGCCTCCTCGCGCCGGCCCAGCCGGAACAGCATGTCGCCCTCGGCCTGCCGCCAGATGCGGTTCTCGGGAAATTCCTCCAAGGCCGTCCGGCAGATGGCCAGGCCCTCGGCGTAACGCCCTTGCTCGAAGCGCATCCAGGCAAGCGAGCTGCGGTAGGCGTCCCGCAGCGGGCTCTGCGACTTGGCGGCAGCTTCTGTCAGCGCGATGCCGCGCGTACGGGTGTCTCCCCCGAACAGATGGCGAGCAGCCCCCAGCGATTGCGCTTTCCAGAACAGGTAGCCGCCCAGGATGCCGTCGATGTCGGGAGACTGGTAGCCCTGGTCGCGCAGCTTCTGGCACAGCGCTGCCGCCTTGCGGCCGCTCCAGGCGGCCGATAGATTCTCGCCGAGCTTGCCTGCCACCACTGACTTTTGGACTAGCGCCAGGGCCAGCCAGAAGCGCTCTCGCGGCGTGTCGTCGTCCAGCTTGCCGATGGCCGATTCCAGCTGCGCCTTGACGGTGCGCAGGGTCTGCGGATCGTGCAGGTCTTCAAAGCGCGAGAGCCCCACCACGGCGTGCAGCAGATCGCGCTCTTCCCCGGCAAGCTGCTGGCTTAGGGCATCGGCCTGAGAATAGCGTCCCTGGGAGCAGAGGTGCGTGGCTTCCCGAAAGGTGGCTTGGGAAGGCGCCGACCAAAGCGGC
>DAIPHW010000053.1:0-14237 GCA_036771135.1 Fibrobacterota bacterium
TTGAATTCTCTTTACTTCTTCTTCGCCAATACGGCGATACCAGTGATGTCAAAGATGAGAGCTAAGCTCTCGTTCTCCGCAGTGCTTGTCGGTCGTTGCGACCGGCTCACCGCGAAGGGATCATAAATGTGCGCCAGATTGATCGAGATGTCAAGGTCAAAGAGGAAAAAAATCCAACTTTGTCCTCAAAAATCTCAGCGCTCCTGTTCGACGAACTCGCGAGTGCCGTCGCGATAGAGGCGCGGCAACCGACGCCCCAAGGCACAGACCAGTTCATAGGAGATGGTCCCCTGGCGGGCTGCCACGGCATCTACCGTAAGCTCTGGGATCCGCTCGTCGATGACGCGCACGGCATCCCCCACTTCCACGCCTGGCACGTCGGTGACATCGGCCATGCAGAGGTCCATGCAGATGCGCCCGACTTGAGACACCAGACGGCCTCCGACCGAGAAGAGAGCCCCCTTCTGCTGCCGCGAGAAGCCGTCTCCGTAGCCGATGGGGATGGTGGCGATCAGAGAGCGCCGTGGCGCCGTCCAGATCCCACCATACGACACTTCTTCGCCTGCCTCTACCCACTGCAAATGCCGAACCGCAGCCATCAGGCGCAGAGCCGGAGACAGCGGAAGGTCAGTCATCATATCAGGGGCGGGGTTGTAGCCGTAGCTACAAATGCCCGGACGCACCATCTGCAGATGCGAGGCGGGCTGCAAGAAGGTGCCCGCCGAATTGCAGGCGTGCGCGATCTCAGGACGCACTCCCAGCTCTTCCAGGCGCGTAAGCACATCGTGGAAGCGACGCGCCTGTTCTGCGGTACTGGCAACCGGCTCGTCAGCGCGGGCAAAATGCGTGAAGATGCCTTCCCAGTGGATGCCGCGCAGCTCCAGGGCCTCAACAAGCTCTGCCCGCTGCCGTTCCCAGTGAAAGCCGATGCGCGACATGCCGGTATCGACCTTGATGTGAGCCGTCAGGGACTTGTTGCGACGCTCACATTCCTTGGAAAGTGCCTTGGCCGCCGAGAGCGAAGCTACCGTCGGGATCAGAGCATGATCGAAGTAGGTGCCGGCATCGGCGGGATAGAAGGGCTCTAGTACTTGGATCGGGCCACTCACCCCGCGATCGCGCAGGGAGACGGCTTCGCCCGGCCGCGCCACGCCGAGGCGATCGGCGCCGTGTTCTAGCACATAGCTGCCGACGGCATGACTACCATGCCCGTAGGCATCGGCCTTGACTGGCACAAGAATGCGCGTAGCGGCAGGAATTCGAGAGCGAACCAGCTCAAGGTTCCGCTTGATGGCGTCGAGATCAATCTCGAGCCGTGGTGCATGGGAAGGGATCATGATGCCTTGTCCTCTTCCTCGTCGTCTCCGGCGGGGACTTTGTCTGATGGTTCCCCAGGACGCAGGTACTTCACCTCGTCCCAGGCATCCACCAACCGTTGTTCAGTACTTTCCACCATGTGGCGAAGGCGCTCCTCCATCTCGGCGACCTGCCGGTACAGGAGGAGCAGGTAGGCTCCCGAGGCCGCGATCACTCCGATGAGAACGACCTCACCCATGTCAGGCGAAGAGTTTCTCAGCGATCTGGATGGCGTTCAAAGCTGCGCCCTTGCGAATCTGATCGCCCACCACCCAGAAATCCAGCGTATTGGGCTGGGAGATATCCTTGCGGATGCGACCGACCAACACCGGATCCTTGCCGGAAGCATCCAGCGGCATGGGCCAGCGGTTCTTCTCGCGGTCTTCGAGGATCTCCACGCCAGGGGCCGTGCGCAGCACTTCGTAGGCCTCTTCCACCGAGATATCGCGGGAAAACTCCACATTGAGGGCTTCGCTATGGGCGCGCAACACCGGCACGCGCACGCAGGTGGCATGCACGCGGATGGAGGAGTCGCCGAAGATCTTCTTGGTCTCGTTGACCATCTTCATCTCTTCCTCGTTGTAGCCCAAGGATTCGATCCAGGGGGCATTGTGAGGAAAGACATTGAAGGCGTAAGGGTGCGGAATGACGCTTGGCTGGAAAGGCGTACCGTCCAGCACTGCGCGCGTCTCTTGCTTGAGCTCTTCCATGGCGCGCGCACCAGCGCCTGAAGCCGCCTGGTAGGTCACCGCGTGGATACGCTTCACTCCGAAGAGCTTGTGCAACGGCCAGATCGGCAGGTTCATGATGATAGTGGAGCAGTTGGGATTAGCGATGATACCCTTGTGTTCGAAAATCTTCTCGGGGTTGACTTCAGGAACCACCAAGGGCACGCCTTCGGTCATACGGAACTTGGAAGTGTTGTCCACCACCACAGCGCCGGCTTTCACGGCGCTGGGAGCAAACTCAGCGGAGATGCTCCCGCCAGCCGAAGCCAGCACCAAGTCGATCCCGGCAAAGGAATCGTGAGTCAGTTCCTGAACGGTGATCTTCTCACCCTTGAATTCCAAGGTGGTGCCGGCCGAGCGCTTGGAGGCCAAAAGGCGCAACTCCCCGACAGGGAACTTGCGCTCGTCCAAAATCTTGAGAAGCTCCGTGCCCACGGCTCCCGTGGCACCCATGATCGCTACGCGAACTGACATCGATCTGTCTCCGCAACTGAATGGTGAAGAACTAAAGGTACCTCTTTGCGACCGGCGCGGGATAGCTCACACGAAATCGCGACGCGAGAACCACCAAGCGGCCACAGCCAGGAAAAGTCCGCACCACCCGATGCCATGGAGGGCGCAGGCCAGGCCCCAGTGCTCGGGAAGCGCAAGGCCGTTGACGATCAGGGAGCGCACGTTGAACAACTCCAGGTCAGGGATGCAGGCATGCGTCGCACGCGCCGCAGTCGCCGCCCAGCCGGGAAGGGCCGTGGCACCGGGAATGCGGTCGGCATTGCGGGCCATGTTGCGGATGTAGTCCAGGAGATCGCCGGAAAGATGCCCGGCAATGTAGAGCCCCAGCGTAAAGAGCGAGGAGACCACGGGCGTAGAGAAGCTTGAGAAGAGCAGGGCCGCCGCCGTGATGGTGGCCATTTCCCAAAAAATGCCCCAAGCCGCCCACCAGAGCCGCGCATCGAGCGGCTCTCCATCGATCAGGAGGACCAAGTAGAGTCCGAGCATCATGGCAAAGAGGTTGACCAAAAGCACCAGCAAAAGCCCCGCGTACTTCCCAACCAGAAGCTTCCAGCGTGCTACCGGGCGAGCCGCCAACGCGAAGACCGTCTTCCTCTGGATCTCCTTTTGAATAAGCCCGACGCCCACGAAGATCGCCATCAAGAGGCCGCCAATGGACATCGCACCCAGCGAAAAATCCTTGATCACCTTACCCGCGGAGAAAGTCGACCAGGAGCCGAGCACCGTCGAGAAGGCAAACAGCAGCAGGATAAAGAAGAAGAGCACGTAAAGAATCTTGTCGCGCACTGTCTCACGAAACGAGGCCAGCGCAATCCACATGAGGCTACGCATCAGAAGCTCCCTCCCCGACTTCGCGCGCTAGGATGTCTTCAAGATGTTCCCGCTCTCCGCCGCCGCCGGACAGAATCTGTTCCAGATCGCCTTCGCGGCGCACCGTACCGGAAACGATCATGGCGGCATGGGTGCAGAGCTCCTCTACATCAGAGAGCACATGGCTGGAGTAGAAGATGGTCGTTCCCTCGCCGTGCAGGGACTTGAGGATATGACGCACGTCGCGCCGCCCGATGGGGTCGAGTCCCGACATCGGCTCGTCCAGGATCAGAAGCTCGGGACGGTGGAGAATCGCCTGCGCCAATCCCAGCCGCTGCCCCATCCCCTTGGAATAGGTGCGCAGCCGACGAAGCCGCCAGTCACCGATGCGGCAAAGATCACAGGCTCGTTCGATGGCATCCTTCAGCGCGACGCCCGTGAGTCCGGAAAGATGCCCGAAGTATTCGAGCAGTTCCAATCCGGAGAGGTGATCGTAGAAGTATGGCTGCTCGGGCATGAAGCCGATGCGCCGTCGCACCATCGGATCGAAGGGATTGCCACCCCACACTCGGACAGTTCCTGACGTGGGCCGCAGCAATCCCACCAGCGATTTGATGGTCGTGGTCTTGCCAGCGCCATTGGGTCCGATGAAGCCATAGACGGCCCCTTGCGGGACCGTTAGATCAATGCCGCGCACGGCGTGCTGAACGCGCATGCCCCGCTCAAGCCCTAGGCGATAGGACTTGTGCAGTCCGCGCACCTCAATGGCGGTCTCCATCAAATCCCCGGATCGCGCTTCTTGGACGTCCAGCGCAATGCGACCAGCGCTAGGCGCCCAATCATGTAAAGCAGCACCCCAATAAAAAGATCGCGCATCATCACCGAACGAGCTGCCGGGTTTCCCTTGAGATGAAGAGCCAGCCACACGGCCCATAGGGAAAACCCGGAACCGATGATGATCACGCCCCAAGCAACCTTCTTAAGGCGCTGGGCAAGCAAAGGAGAAACGGCCATTATCGATCCTCCAAAAGGCGCAGGACCGCTTCAAGATCCCTACGCAAAGACAAAATTTCCGTTGCCACCGGCGGTGCCACCGAAGACTTAGGCGGCTCGGGAAGCGGAGCCGGCAGAATGTTCACGGACGGCACACTTGCTGGAATAAGAGGAGCCTCGAGAAACGGCATACCCAACTGCTGAGGATCTTCCGCAGCAGCAGGAATGGCCTCGAATTCCTCCTTGAGACGGCGGCGCGCAGCGGGAATCGCCAGGCCCTCGTCGTAGATCCAGTTTTTGAGTCGCGTCACGATCTCGATGTCGCGCTCGCGATAGACGCGCTGCCCGGCCGAGTTGCGCTTGGGGCGAAGCTGGGGAAACTCCCCTTCCCAGAAACGCAGAATGTGCGGTTCCAATCCCGCCTGGGAGCAAACCTCATCCTGTGTCCAGGTAGCTTTCATCATTCCCTCTCGTTCTTGGCGGCCCGATTCATGAGCAGGCCTTGAGCATCACGAGCCGATTGCCCTTCGAAAAGAATGGCGTGAACCTGCGCCGTGATGGGCATCTCGACGTTCAAGCGCTTGGAAAGCTCCATCACGCCAGAAACTGTCCGCACCCCCTCGGCCACCATCTTCATCTCTCCCAGCACCTCGACCAGAGGCCGTCCGCGACCAACCTGCTCGCCCACAAAGCGGTTGCGGCTGTGCTGGCTCACGCAAGTGGTGATGAGATCTCCCATACCGGCAAGTCCGAAGAAGGATTCCCGGGAACCACCGAGCTTCGCGCCCAGGCGGGCCATTTCAGCCATACCGCGGGTCATCAGGGCCGCTCGCGCATTGTCGCCGAGTTCCAAACCGTCGAGGATTCCGGAGGCAATGGCGATCACATTCTTGACCGCTCCGCAAAGCTCCACCCCCACCACATCGACCGAGCGGTAGGTGCGCAAGGAAGGGGCAAAGAAGATGTCCTGGAGAGCCGCAGCGGTCTCTTCGTTGGGATTTGCCAGCACCACGGTAGTAGCCAGGCCTCGTCCCACCTCCTCGGCATGAGAAGGCCCAGAGAGGACCGAAACGTTCTCGGAATCAGCTCCTGTAATCGCTTCTTGGACGATTTCTGTCATCCGCAACTGGGTGTGTTCCTCAATCCCCTTCACCAAGGAGACGAAGTGGCGCGCCTTGCTCTGGGACTCTGAAAGCAGTTTATCGATCGACTCGCACACCGAACGCAGGGTGTGCGACGGCACCACCAGAGCCACGACAGAGGCCTTGTCTAGAGCCGCGGCAAGATCAGAAGTGATCACCACCGAACTTGGCAGTTTCACTCCCGGCAGCTTGTCACATTCGCGGGTATCCTGCATCACAGCGGCTGTGGAGGCGTTGTATTCCCACAGCGAAACCTGCAGCCCCTTTTCGCCAAGGACCCTGGCCATGGCGCTTCCCCAGGAACCGCCTCCCAAAATTGCCACCCGATCGGGATCTAGACCGGCAGCGACAGCAGCTTCGCGGCGACGGCGCGAAGCCTTCTCTTGCAGATCTTGGCCAGACTTCTTGCCAAAGCGATTTTCAGTGCCAGCAAGTAGGCGCTGGATGTTGGGGCGATGCTTCATGATCACGAAGATCACCACGAGCCAAGTGAAAAGCAGCAGCGAAACATCGCCATGCTGCCAAAGACGTCCCCAGACGCTGTTCCAATCCGTCATGCCGATGATGGTGTAGACTCGCACCGCGGAAAGCGCCCGTCCCCCGACCAGGAAGGTGTTCTCGATCCCAAGGCAGGCCGCGGCCAAGATGGAGGCTAGGCTCACATAACCCGAAACCAAGAGCACCACGATCCAGAGTCCAAAGGCCAGGAGAGCCGTGACTGGAGACAGCGCCACGAAGACACCTAAGGTGGTGAGCACCCCTTTGCCGCCGCGAAAGCCAGCAAAGACCGTGTAGGTGTGTCCAAGGACGGCTGCGGCGCCACACAGGAGACCAAATTCAAAACTATCACCAAAGAATTTGCGGCCAAGCAAAACCGCCGCCAAGCCCTTGGAGAAGTCGATCAGAGCCACGGGAAGAGCCGGGCGCCAACCCAACACGCGAAAAACGTTGGTCAGACCGGCATTCTTCGAGCCGCGGGTGCGGATGTCGATCCCGGCAAAGGCTCGCGAGATCCAAACGGCCGACGGAATGGAACCAAGCAAATAGCAAAGCAAAATGGCAAGCAGGAGCATATCCCACAAAGGTATCAACTTCCCACCATGGTGGGCATCCGGGTTTCGACTAAGGTCTTTACCGAAGGCGGCAACTCATTTGTGGGCCGGAACTTGCGCAAAAAAGGCATACGCAATTAGCTTGGCATGCTAAGGCTTTTTAAGATATCCTCAACACATGATTGAAGAGATGCGGAATTGTCCGCATTTTTCCCGAACTTGGAACCACACGACAAAAGACGCGGCCTTCGGGCCAGGAGCACGCTACTGATGCTATGCACCGGTTTGGCGCTTTCTACGGTATGGGCGAAGACGAGCACGCACAAGGCTCCCGTTCGCAAAGCCGACCCGATCGGAAGTTCCCACTTTCCGTCCAAAACCTGCGAAGGCGACACCGCCGTGAAGTGCTGGAATGATTTGGCGGTATCACTGGCTAGCCAAGGAAAGCTCGAAGAGGCTCGCCAAGCCATGGAAGCGGCCTTCCAGACCGATCCAAAGCTTGCCACGCTGCGCTCCAATCTGGAGCTTCTCTACGGCCGGTTAGCAAGTGAAGCCTACGACTCGGCCCTGGAACTGCCTCCGACCCGCAAGGAATTGACTCTATCCAAGCTGCCCAAGAGCGAAGTCTTGGCAGCCAAGCACCATAAGGGAAAGTCGGAAGCGACAGCGAAGGATTCAGCGCTAGCTGACGCATCAGCTCTCCAAAATGTGGCACCGTCAAAGCCCAAGCGGCGCACTCGTCAGCAGATCCGTGACTCCCTCAAAACCTTGGCTGCCGTACAAAAATCTGCGACGCCAGCAGCATCTGTCCGTCCGGATTCTAGCGTCGCATCCAAGGATTCCATCCCCGCCAAGAAGTCCAAGAAACGCACCCGTCAGCAGGTCCGTGACTCCCTCAAAACCTTGGCCGCCGCGCAAAAGTCAGCAAAGTCCGCAGCAACGGTACACCCAGATTCTAGCGTCTCGTCCAAAGTCGACCCTGTCATTGCAAGTGCGGCCCCCTTGTCCCCGCCGCCATTCAAGCTTACGCCGCTTCCACAGCCGCGCAATCGCCGGACGCTGGAAAAGGCCTCCAAGGCAAAGCTCAAGGATGACACCATCAAAGTGGAAGTAAAGGCGGCACTGGAGGCTTGGGCAGCCCGATGGGCAGCCAAGGATGTCGAAGGCTATCTCGCCTGCTACGACACAGCCTTCCGCCCTTCCAACGGCATGACACGAGTCGCCTGGGACAGTCTGCGCCGCGAGCGCATTTCTGCGCCCAAGAGCATCGAAATCAAGTTGGAATCCGTTCGTTTTGAAGTTCATCCCAACGGGCACATGATTACGTTCTTCCTGCAAACCTACCACACCGAAGCCATGCGCCTGCGTTCGCGCAAGCGCATCGAATGGACCAAGATCTCCGATGGAACCTGGAAGATCTTCTCCGAGGGGGAAGTAAAATGAAACGCCACTTGGCTATTCTTGCAGCGGTTCCCGCCATTCTCTGTGCCGGCAGCACCCTTGAAATTCCTCAAAGCGCCTCTCCTGAAGCACGCATCGTCCGCAGCATTTCTGATTTGCGCCAAGCCACGCCAGGCCAAGCCCTGGGACAGATTGACACGGTCCTGCAGGACAAGCCCGCCTTTCATTTGGCACGCCTGATCCGCGGCGATCTGCTCGCGGTACGCGGCGGCAGTTTGCTTCAGAAGTTCGGCAATTCAGCAAGTGCTGCCAAAGTCGAACCTCTTCGTCAGGAAGCGAAAGCTCGGGTTGGACGCTACACGGATTCCTCCTGGAAATCAGGGGTTCCGGGCTACTTCATCGAACTTCCCGCCGATGTCCACTCCGCCATCTTAGTCGACATTCGCCGCTCGCGCCTCTTCCTCTACAAACGCCAGGGAGACCAGTGGAGGCTTGAAAACGACTGGTACACATCGTCGGGTCGACAGGAGGGCGAAAAGCGCTCGGAAGGCGATGCCCGCACGCCCATTGGGGCTTATGTGGCACAAACGCTCATTCCGAAGGCCAAGCTGACAGATTTCTACGGCTCCGGCGCTTACCCCCTGAACTATCCCAGCACCTGGGACCGCCTGCAAAAGCGCTCCGGCCACGGCATCTGGATCCACGGCTCTCCGACCAACACCTATAGCCGCCCCCCTAAGGCCTCGGGAGGCTGCGTGGTGCTTTCCAACCCTGACTTCGAAACGCTTGGCAAAAGCATCGAGCCGGGCCACACCCCAGTCGTCGTCACCGATGGCGCCCAATGGGTGTCCTCCAACCGCTTTGAAGCCGAGCGCAACGAGTTGCTGGGGGCTGTGGAAAGCTGGCGCAAAGCCTGGGAAAGCCGCGACGTCGACCGTTTCCTCACCTGGTATGGCACAACCTTCCGTTCCGGAACCGGCCAGGATCTCTCGGCATGGGAAGAGCAGAAGCGCAAGGTGAATTCCGGCAAATCGTACATCCAGGTGGCTATTTCAGAGGTGCGCGCCGTGGTTGTTCCTGAGGCGCAGCCTTTGGTGCAGGTGGACTTCCGCCAGATCTACCGCTCCAACAACCTTAACAACGACATGCACAAGCGCCAGTACTGGAAACGCGAAGACGGCGCTTGGCGCATCGTGTACGAGGGCGACGCCCAGTAATTTATTGGGCGTCGATCAGAAGGAGCGAGGGACGGAAACAACCCGCCTCCACCCGCCCGGCAGCCAGAGCCTCATCGCCATCCAGTGCGAGTGCCTGGTCCGTGTCGGGAAGCGGGCAGGTTAGGCTTTTTCCGGTACGCAGAGCTTGGCGGTCAGATTCGCCAATCTGAAAGCGCGGCCATCCCGAGAGAAACGCGGCCACCGGAAGTAAAGGGGGTTCGGCATTCTCATCTGGAAGCAAGGGCTGATCGGGAACCCGCCACGGACCGATGGCGGTGCGGCGCAGCAAGCTCACGCAAGCAGGAGAACCAAGCGCCTCCCCCAGGTCGCGCGCCAGCGAACGCACGTAGGTTCCCTTGGAACAGCGCAAGCGGAACACCGGATCGCCTTCGTGGCTTCCGGGAAGCATCTCCAACGAGTGGATAGTCACCGGACGCGATGGCAATTCCACGGTTTTTCCTTGCCGCACCAGTTCGTAAGCGCGCACGCCATCCACCCGAAGCGCCGAAACAGCAGGTGGTACCTGCGACAGATTCCCGACAAAGCGCGGCAGCAAAGCATCCCAGTCGATGGACGCGGGATCGGGAACAAGAGCGGTACGCAGCACCGCCCCCTGAAGATCCAAGGAGTCCGTCTCAAGCCCCAGCCGCAGCGCAAAGAGGTACTCCTTCTCGCGCGCCTCGACCTCGTTCAGAAGGCGCGTAGCCTTGCCCACCGCACACACCAAAAGCCCCGAAGCGGCAGGATCAAGAGTCCCGGCATGGCCGATGCGACCAGTCCCGAAACGGCGCTTGAAACCGGAAAGCGCCTGATGCGAGGAAGGACCAAGCGGCTTGTCCAAAAGGACGAAGCCGCAGGGGCCGCCCGGAACGTGACGCTTCACTTGGTCGCGACGGGCCAGCTGCCGGAAAACACCTCCACGGCATCGCCAGTCATGAAGACCGGACCTTCGGCCCCGTCCCAAGAAAGCGAGAGCCGCCCGCCTAGAAGATCGATCTCAACAGACGAACCGGCCCGACCGGTAAGCTGGGCAGCTACCGAGACCGCCGAGGCACCGGTCCCGCAAGCCCAGGTCTCCCCAGAGCCGCGCTCCCAGGTGCGCTGACGCAAGTGGTCCTTGCCAACGACCTGCACGAACTCGACGTTGACCCGCTCGGGAAAGAGCGGATGCGTCTCGATGCGCTTGCCCACCGCCTCGACGGGAAAGGAATCCACATCGTCCACGAAGATCACGAAATGGGGATTGCCCATGCCGACGGCGGTGCCGCGCCAGACCTTGCCGTCCACCTCAAGCGGAATGTCCACAGCGCGCTCCCCAGGAAAACCGCAGGGAATCTCGGCCGGCGCAAAGATGGGCGCCCCCATGGAAAGACGTACGCGCTCAGCTCGTCCGTCGGGACCGGGAAACACCACGGCGTGGCGCGGGCCGGCATCGGTCTCGAGATCAAATTCTGTCCCAGGCGTGCGCTTACGATCGAAGAGGAACTTGGCCACGCAGCGCAGACCGTTGCCGCACATCTTGCCGCGCGAGCCATCAGCGTTGTACATGATCATCCGCCCCGCGAACCCCGGCTGCTCAGACTTGGCGACCAGGATCAGGCCGTCGGCGCCGATGCCGAAGTGCCGATGCGACACCTCAATAGCCGCCGACACGGCATCTTGGACAGATTCTGTCCAAAGATCCACATAGACGTAGTCGTTGCCGGTTCCGTGCATCTTCGTGAATTTCATGTCACCACCCACTGATCGTGTTGTCGACGAGCTTCTTCACCGCCTCGGTCAGCGCCTTCTTGGCGGCGTCCTGCTCGGTCTGCTTGTTGGGATCGTAGTCCTGGCTGCCGCTAATGGCATCCCCCTGGAAAAGCACCGCGCCTTCCTTTTCGTCGGTAAACTTGGCTGAGAAGGTCACTGTCACCCGAAAGCGCGACACCGTACCGCCAGCGTCGTACTGACTCGGCTGATGAGAGTAGCCGGAAAGCGTTGTCTCCAGCCGGGCGTCGGCCGGCCCATCTACCGGACGGAGGCCACCGCGGGTACGGAAGCCGTCGACCACCGCCTGGGTTGCCTGGTCGGCAAGTTCGGTCTGCCGCGCCTGGTCCTGGACCTGCTCGATGTGCACCGTCTTAAGGTGAGTGGGCAGCCCCGAACCGGTGAAGCTGTAGCAACCGGAAAGCGCCGCCAGCGCCAGGCCCGCCAAGATTGATCTCATGGCCTTCAAGATACTCAAGCCATGGCCAGGAGCCGACAGACCTCGCGCACGTCCGCATCGGACAGGTAGGGATGCAGCGGCAGCGACAGAATCTGTTGCGCCAATCCCTCGGACTCGGGAAGCGGAGAACCGGGCATCCAGCGACGGAAGGCCGGCTGCAGATGCAGCGGGCACGAATAGTGGATGGCGGTTGGCACTCCGGCCTCGGAGAGCCTCTCGCGAAGCGCGTCGCGATCTGGAACGAGTACGGTCATCTGCGACCAAGAACTGTGATTTTCGGGATGCTGAAAAAGCGGATGTACCGAACTCGGCAAAAGCTCAAGATAGAGCTGCGCCAGCTCACGACGGCGCTGCAGTTCGCCCGGGAACAGCACTAGCTTCTCGCGCAGCACAGCGGCCTGGATCTCGTCCATGCGAGCGTTCCAACCCACCTCGTCGTGGCTGCCGCGCACAGCCTGCCCGTGATTGCGCAGCGCGCGCAGGCGCCGCGCCAAGGCTGGATCTCGTGCAAATACCGCTCCACCCTTGCCCCAAGCACCAAGGGGCTTGCCGGGAAAGAAGGAGGTCGTGGCAAGGCCAAAAGTCCCCGAAAGTCGCCTGCCGCGACTCGCCCCAAAGGACTGGGCGGCATCTTCGATCAGGGCGATACCCCGCTCCGAAAGTAACGTCCCCAAAGCCTCCAAGGGCGGGCACTGCCCAAAAAGCGACACCGCGATCACGGCGCGGGTGCGCGGTGTCAAGGCTGCCTCCACCAAAGGAAGCGAGAGAAGCCCCGCGGCATCGACGTCGCAGAAGACCGGAACGCCGCCCAGATGAACGACTGCCTCGGCGGTGGCGGCGAAGGTGAAGGCGGGCACCACCACTTCCTCCCCTGGGGCAAGTCCTAAGGCGGCAAGCGCCAGCACCAAGGCATCCGAGCCACTGGAACAGGCGATTGTCTCTACCTCGTTTCCGAGGAAGACAGACAGCTCACGCTCCAGAGCAGGCACTTCGGCCCCATCCAAGAACATGCCGCTCTCCACAACCCGCCGAAGGGCCGCGTCAAAGGGCTGGGAACGAGACTCGTACTGCGCACGCAGATCCAATAGCTTCACAAGGCGATGCAACCTAGCAAACGCAGGAGCGCCGCACCGTTCTACATTGCCGCGATGCCGTTCACGCTCGCCCATCCGGCCGTCGTACTGCCGCTGCCTCGGCTGCTGAGGCGAACGGTCCTGCTTTCCGCACTGGCGGTAGGAAGCGTGGTGCCCGACCTGTGGTACGTGCTGCCCGGCTTCGGGCGCGACGACGGGCATTCCCTCAAAGGCCTACTGCACTTTTGCCTGCCGGTCGGCTTGGTGCTTTGGCTGTATTGGCGCCTCCTGCTGGCAAGAGCGGTCACATGGCTCTTCTCGCCACGGGTCAGAGAGCATTTGGATCCCTTCGTGAGATCGCCTTGGCGGTGGAGCGATATTCTAACAGCTCCCCTATCCATTGTCATCGGAGCGCTCAGCCACATTGGCTGGGATCTTCTCACCCATGATGCCCACGGAGAATTTCTTCAGGCTCCAGAAACCGTCCGAGTGCTGGGACGGGAACACGCTTTCCAGACGCTCTTCCAATCGGGAAGCAGCGTCTTGGGGTGTGTCTTCATCGTGCTATGGATCTTGATCCAACTGCGCCTGGATTTACCGAAGCTCTCGTGGCGCGAACGTCTGTGGCCTGGCTGGCTCAAAGCTCTACTTAGCGCGATACTGGTGTCGGCCCCCGTCGCCGCAGCGTTTCAGCAGAAATTCAACGCGTCCTTGCCGGCACCAAGGCACGAAATTCTAAACGGCGTCGGGCGTCTGCTCTTAGCGACTTGGTTCTGGGAACTTCTCGGCTGGGGGCTACTTTATGCCTTATTCAAGGCCGGCAGCAAGCTTGCGAAACAAGATCAGATGGCGTAATCGAACATCTGGTTCGAAGACTCTGTCGTGACGCGCACGCGATCCATCACATCTTGCAGCGTGGTGCCGTCCAGGATGTTCGAGGTCGCGTCGCGCACATCCTTCATCACCATGCGAATGCCGCACAGGTATTCGTCTACGCACTCCTGACAGGGCTGGTAGGCGGTTTGGCTTACGCAAGGCACCATCGCGATGGAACCATCCATGAGCCGAATAATCTGGCCCATGGTGATCTGACGCGGCGGCTTGGCTAAAAGGTATCCCCCTCCTTTGCCCTTCTTAGATTGCAGCACACCTCCGTTGCGCAACTCAAGCAGGATAAGTTCCAAGAACTTCTTGGGGATCTTCTCCGCAGAAGCGATGTCCTGAATCATCATAGGGATACCTGGAGGTATCTTGGCAAGAGCGAGGCAGGCCTGCAAGGCGTACTTAGCCTTTTTCGAGAGCATATGCGATGAATGTAGTCTCTTGAGCATTCCATTGCCGCTTCGGGAAAGCCCATGCTATAATAACCCCATGTACGTTCCCATCGCCCAGATCGAGCCCGGTGCCGTAGCGTGCAGTCCCATTTTGGATGTCCGCGATCAACTGCTGGCCCCATCAGGCGCCATACTGACCCAGGAATTGCTGGCACAACTTTCCTCCCGAGGCGTGAGTCTGATCGACATCGTTGTGGCAGAAGATCCGGCCACCCACGACAGCGCCGTCGCCAAGGAAAAAGCCCGTCTGGTGGATGTCTTTTCGCGTTCCGAACTAACGCCGGAACTGGCCCAATTACAGCGCGCATTGATGGAAGAAGTCGATGCCTGAACGGCCAACGCTGGAATCGCTAACAAAGGTGATCCGCGGCATTCCCACGCTGCCCGCTGTGTTGGGAGAGCTTTCGCG
>DAIPHW010000054.1:0-14189 GCA_036771135.1 Fibrobacterota bacterium
CCCGATCCCTACGTTGGGGGCGGGTGTCCCGGGCTGTCGCCGGCATCCCTGGCGCGTGGGGTGCCGCATTGCTTCCCGTTCATGGTTCGGCAGGCTCACCACGAACGGGGAAAATCATCCCTCGCGCAAGCCTTCCAGAATGCGCAGGTAGCTGGCGTAGCGCTCGGGTCGGATCTCCCCCGCCTCGGCGGCGGCGCGCACGGTGCAACCGGGCTCGGTCTGGTGGCGGCAGTCGTTGAAGCGGCAGGTGCCGAACAGCCGTTCAATTTCTGGAAAATAGAGCTGCACCTGGTCTGGCTCCAAGCGGTGCATGGCCAGTTCCCGGATTCCCGGGGTGTCGATCAGGCGCCCGCCTCCGGCGGTGCGGTAGAGCCGCGCCCGGATGGTGGTGTGCCGTCCGCGCCCGTCCTTCTCGCGCACCGCGCCCACGTCCTCGCAGGCCTCGGGCGCCAGCACGTTGAGGAGGCTCGTCTTCCCCACTCCCGAATGTCCCGCCAGCGCCGCGACGCGCCCCGAAAGTCGCTGCCGCAGCTCTTCCAGCCCGTCGCCCCGCTTGACCGAACCGCACACGACAGAGACCCCCAGGTCGCGATAGGCCGAGAGGTCGATCTCCTCGCCCGGCTCCAGCAGGTCGCACTTGTTCAGGTAGAGCAGCGGCTCGATGCCGCCGAGCTCGGCGGCGATCAGGAAGCGGTCGACAAAGCGCGGATGGAAGCGCGGATGCGTCGCCGCCGCCACGATCACCAGCACGTCGAGGTTGGCCGCCACCACGATGTCCAGATGGTCGCGGGCGTCGGGGCCGGGCCGCGAGAGGCGCGTGCGCCGCGGGCCAATTCCCGTCAAAAGCCATCCCGAGCCAGGCGCCGGATGCACCGTCGCCGCGTCGCCGGTGGCCACCAGCGATTCCCGGGTGAGCCGCAGCCGCGGCGAGTAGTTGGCCTCGACGAGGTTCCCGTCGCAAAGCTCCACCGTGGCGGTGCGCCGATTCACCGATATGACAATTCCTGACAAGCCATCTCCGGCCACGTCAGGAAGTTTTTCCACCGCCACCTTGGCGCGCCCGCCCTTGTCGCGCCAGCGCGCCCCCATCTGCAGGTCCTCGCTCGCGAAGCCCTCACGCCACAGCATCTCGGCATCGACCCGGCGGCTGCGCGAAAGTCGTCGCCCGGCGCTGCGGAGAGGGTCTCCCCCTTCGGGCTTCTCGTCTTCGGGCATCTTAGGCGCGGGTCTGGTGCTGCACCGGATTGAGCCGCCGCTCGCCTCGGATGAACTGCTGGACGAAGGGATTGTCGGTGGCCTTCACCTGGTCGGGCGTACCCACGAAGATGATGTGCCCCTGGTAGAGCATGGCGATGCGGTCGGCCACCTTGTAGGCCGAGGCCATGTCGTGGGTCACCACCACCGAGGTCACGTGGAACTTGGCCTGGGTCTCCAGGATCAAGTCGTTGATGACGTCCGAGGTGATGGGGTCGAGTCCCGTGGTCGGCTCGTCGTAGAGGATGATCTCAGGGTCCAGCGCCAAGGTGCGCGCTAGCGACACGCGCTTCTTCATGCCGCCCGAAAGCTCCGAAGGCATCTTGGTGGCGAAGGCCGGATTGAGGTTGATCATTCCGAGGAGCGTCGCCACCTTCTCTTCCACCGAGAGGGCAGGGATGTCGGGGTGGTGCTCCTTAAGCGCGAAGGCGATGTTCTCCCCGACGCTCATGGAGTCGAAGAGCGCGCCCATCTGGAAGAGCATGCCCATCTTGCGGCGGATGGTCGAGAAGTCGAAGTGATTGGCCGAGGCCACGCTCTCGCCTTCCACCAGCACCTCGCCGGCATCGGGATGAAGCAGGCCAATCATGTGCTTCAGGATCACCGACTTGCCGCCGCCCGAACCGCCGATGATGACCATCGTCTCGCCGCGCAGGATCTCGAGGTTGACGCCGCGCAGCACGTCCTGGGTGCCGCTGCTGTTGTGGAAGCTCTTGCGCAGGTCGCGCAGCTCAATGGCGTAGCTATCGGACTGGATTTTCACTCCTGGCATCCGAAAACTCCTAGGACAACATGAGGAAGGTGATGAGGAAGTCGAACATGAGAATCATCACCGAGGACGACACCACCGACTTCATGGTGGCCTCGCCGACGCCGCGGGCTCCGCCGGCCGACTTGAAGCCGTGATAGAATCCCAGCACCGAGATGAGCGCTCCGAAGCTCGCACTTTTGACCACGCACACCCAGAGGATGTAGCTGCGGAAGAAGAGCCGCATGCCCGTGACCATGGTGAAGGAGGTCACTCCGAGAGTCCCCACCGCCACCACCCAGCCGCCGAAAAGCGCCAGGAAGCAGGCGATCATGGTGAGCGTGGGCATCATCACCACCCCGGCAAGCACGCGCGGCACCGCCAAGTAGCGAATCGGATCGAGTCCCAACACCCAATAGGCGTCGACCTCCTCCTTTTCCTTCATGGCACCGATCTGAGCCGCGATGGAGGAACCGATGCGTCCGCTCATAACCAGGGCGATAAGCACCGGCCCCAGCTCTAGAAAGACAGTCTGTGTCACCGCCGTGCCCAGGTAGCGTAACGGGACCATGCTCTGAAACTGATATTTGGCAGAAACTGTCGCCACCATGCCGATGAAGAGTGCCGTAATGAAGATGAGCGGAAGCGAGGCCACGCCCAGGTCCATCATCTGCCGTACCGCTAGGAGCCTTCCCCGTCGCGTGAACACCGTCGGGAAAAGCCGCACGATCTGGAACGTCAGCACACAGAGTTCGCCGATCGTGGAAAGCACCTGCACGATCACGTGCAGCAGCAGCCGCAGCGCTCGGAAGGTCGCTTCGCCGGTGGCCTCGATGACGCTTGTGAAGGAAAGCCCGCGCGCCATCAGAAGTTCCCGTAGCGGTCGTCGAGCTCGGTGAAGCGGAAGCTGCGCGGTTCCCAGTTCAAGGGAATTTCTTTCTGGGGGCCGGCGCGATTCTTACGAATGAGCAGTTCCACCATGTTGGAGTCGCCAGTCTCGGCGTTGTCCTTCTCCTCGCGGTAGAGGAACATCACCACGTCAGCGTCCTGCTCGATGGAGCCCGACTCGCGCAAGTGGTAGAGCTGGGGCTTGGTCTCGCCCTTGGCCGACTCGCGGGAGAGCTGCGAAAGCGCCATCACCGGGCAGTCGAGCTCCTTGGCCAGCTGCTTTAGGCCGCGCGAGATCTGGGCAATCTCGTTCTGGCGATTTTCGTTCTTGCTGGCCGTCGGCGCTTGCATCAACTGAAGGTAGTCGATGAAGATCATCCCGAGGTGGCGTCCCTCGTTCTTGAGCTGGGCGGCGGCGCGCTTGCAGCGGCTGCGCAACTCCAGAATATTGAGTCCAGCAGTGTCGTCGATCATGAGAGGGACGCGCCCCGAGTAGAGGTCGTTCACCGCCTCCTGGACGGTGAAGTCCGGCAGTTGCCCGCGGTAAAGCTGCGAGGCATCCAGCCCCGCCGAGATGCATAGAAGGCGTTCGACGATCTCGAACTTGCCCATTTCCATCGAGAAGAAAAGCACCGGGTGCTGAATCTTGTCAGGGTCGCCGCGACCGGTGGCAGCCGTGAGCGCAAAGTTCAGAGCCAGCGCCGTCTTGCCCACGCCAGGACGGGCACCCAGGATAAGGAGCGCCTGGTTGCGGAAGCCGCGCAGGGTGTCGTTGAGGGCCGGGATCCCAGTGGGAATGCCCAGAAGCCCCCGCTCGCCGTAGGTGCTAATGCGCTCCAGCGCCTTGGGAAGCAGGTCCACCAAGCTTTCCAACTGCAGCGGCCCCTTGCGGGCCTGCACCGCCATGATCTCGCTGGATGCCCGGTCCATCACCTGCTCAGCGTCGTCACTCTCCTCGTAGGCGTTTTCCAGAATACGATTGGAGGCTCCGATCAGCTGGCGCAAGCAGGACTTCTGGCGGATCAGCTCGCAGTGAGCCTCAATGCCAGCAGTGGCCAGCACTCCCTCGGCGAGGTCCATCAGGAAGGACTCGCCGCCAATGGGTTCGAGCTTGTGGTCGCGCCGCAGCTTGTCGGCCACGGTGAGGATATCAGCCTGTTTCTGGGCCAGGTGGAGCGCACGGACGGCGGCATACACCACGCGATGGCGCTCGTCGTAGAAGTCGCCCTCTTCGAGCTGCTCGGCCACCACGTCCACCACCCGGTAGTCGCGGAAGATGCTTCCCAGCACCGAGCGTTCGGCCTCCTCGCTGTGGGGAAGCCCCCGGAACTCGCTCATGCCGCGCTCCCTGTCAATGACAGAATTTGTCGCAAATCGGCTTCCACCTCGGGAGCCAGGGCCGCCGTGCGGGAAAGTCGGGCAGGATGGTGAGTGGCAACGGCGGGCAGCCCCTCCAGTTCAAAGCGGCGGCCGCGGAAGGCCTTCCAGTCCACGGCGCGTCCCATGGAAAGTTGGAGTGCCTTGTGATCCAGCACCAGCACCGCCTTGGCACCCGAGAGCCGCAAGATCTGCGTCCAGTAAGGGCGGCAGCGGGCCGCCTCGATACGTCCCTGAACCGCCACGTCGGCCGGGTCGCGCGGCGGGCAGCACAGCACCGCGGCTACGGCCGGATCGGGCAGGCCCACGGAACGCGAAAGCTCCAGGAAGGAGGAGGCGTACTTGCCCGACAGAAGTTGTCCGGTGGTCAGATCTTCGGCCCAGCCGTAGAGCGTGAGTACGAGCCACGGGGACTTCTCGGCTCCGCCGCTCCACACGCAGCGCGCCCGTTCCTTCAGACGACAGCGGACACAGGCTTCTACGTGGGCATCGAGTTCGTCTCGCGCGGCGAACTCGGGCACCGCAGGCGGGCGCAGCACCGGAGCCCGGGTCGGCGCCGGAGCCACAGGAACAGCAGGCGTCGGCGCGGTCTTGGGCATTGCTCGCGGCGCGACAGGAATTGTCCGTTCCCGCACCGGGGCCGGCCCCGCGGGACGCACAGACCTCGCCGGATGGGCGCTTTGAGCGCTCGGCGCCAACGGGGCCTCGGGCTCAGGTTCAGGCAGGCGCAAGGGCTGATCAAAGATGACGTCGTCGCATCCCAGGTCGCGCTGGGCGCGCAACCATGCCTTTTGCAGCGCAGGCAGGGAGGCGCTCACGGAAGGCCTTCGAGGCGCTTCCACAAACGGTCAGCAAGCTCTCCCTTGGGAATCCAGTCAGGAGCACAAGGCTCGCTCGGGCTCCCAATCCACCCCCACACCCGAGAGCGTCCGAAACCGGCGTCTTCGCCCTGGTGCAGCGGATCGTTGCACACGCAAAGGTCTACGCCCTTCTTGGCAAGCTTCCCGCGTCCGCGCTCCAGGTCACCGGTTTCGAGGGCAAAACCCACCACTTTCTGTCTCGGCTTTCGCGCCGCACACAGCTCGGCTAGGATGTCGGGGTTGGGCACAAGTTCAATCGAAGCAATGCCGCGCGAAGCTGGAATCTTGCCGGCCGCCGCCTGAACCGGCCGAAAATCAGCCACCGCTGCCGCGCACACCACGACGTCCTGCTCGGGCCACAAGCGCAAAGCCGCTTCGTGCATCTCCAGAGCGGTGCGCACGCGCACGACTTGAACGTCGTCGGGAGGCTCAACATCGCAGGGCCCGCAGATCACCGTCACTCGGTGGCCGCGCAAGTGGGCGGCGCGGGCAATGGCGGCACCGGTGCGGCCGCTGGAATGGTTGGTGATCACGCGCACGGCGTCGATGGGCTCCTCGGTGCGTCCCATCGTAAGGAGCACTCGCAGGGGCGTTTCCGTCTTGGGGGAAAGCGCCTCCTCGATAGCCATGGCGATCCGCTCGGGATCGGGCAGGCGACCGGAACCAACTTCACCGCAAGCCAGGAATCCGGCTTCCGGTGAAATGACAATGGCGCCATCCTCGGCCAGACGAGCCAGATTGCGCCGCGTGGCAGGCGCCTCCAGCATGCGCATATTCATGGCCGGACAGATGAGTTTGGGGCACTGGCAGGAAAGCCAAGCAAGGCTCACCGAATCTTCGGCAAGCCCATTCGCTAAACGCGCGGCAGTATTGGCCGTCAGCGGGGCGATTACAAATAGCTCAGCCCACTGCGCCCAATCGATGTGATGGGTATGGGCGGCTCCGCCCATGTCCCAGGCACTCGTTTCCACCATGTGCCCGGTCAGGGTCGCAAGCGCGTCCCCAGAAACCAAGCGCAGTGCCTTTTCGGTGGCAAGGCAACGAACTTCGGCCCCTCGCCTCTGCAGGCAGCGGACCAGCTCGGGAATCTTGTAGGCGGCAATGCCGCCCGTGATCCCGACGAGGATGCGGCGCCCTTCCAGGGTCATGCCGTCCCCACCTTTCTCACTCCTCGACGACCTGGATCTTCTTATCGCGCAAGCGTTCCATAGCCACGGTAGTGGCCTTCTCGCCCTTGAGATCGTAAAAGCCGAGGCGCGCTTGCTCGTTGATGAAACGCGCTTCCTGGGCCGCCATCAAGACCGCCTGGAACGGGGAAAGCCCGCGCGCATACATTTCGTCCGGATCGTACTGGAGGTTGACCATGACTAAAATTCCCTCAGAAGTTGGAGAAATTCAATGTAGCAACGATGCCGGCCCCGATGATGGAGCCGGCTCAAATCGGTCAACCTTCGGGAGCGGCTGCCGGCTCGACGGCGGGCTCGGCCACCGCTGCAGGAGCGGGAGTCGAGGGATTCGCAGCCTTGGCCAGCTTCTTCTGCTTGGTCTTGGAGAGAGGCTTTTCTTCTTCGGCGGCAGCCGGAACCTCGGCGCGGGTCTTGCGCTTGGCGCCCACGATTTCGGTGTAGCGGCTCTTGAAGCGGTCGATACGACCAGCCGAGTCGTGCAGAACCTGCTTGCCGGTGTAGTAAGGGTGGCTCGCGGAGGAGACTTCCACCATGATCAGCGGATACTCAACGCCGTCGACAGTGATCTTGTCCTTGCTCGAGCGGGTCGACCGGGTGATCAGTTGAAAATCGGACGAAATGTCCTTGATCACAACGTCCCGGTAGTTGGGATGGATGCCTTCCTTCACGTCTGACTCCTTAGGTATCCTGCCTTGGGTCGGCGGAGGCGCCGACCGTCCGTGGATGGGTTAAGGCCCACATTGGGCAAAAGGGGCAATCTAGATTTCCCCTGCGCTCCTGGCAAGCGAGTCCTTGGCCATTCCCGAAAAGCCGGGACTCTCGACTCTCCAGGGACTATATTGACGCGATGCGTTTACCCTCACGCTCCACGGCCTATTTTTCCTTCGCCGCCTTTCTGGTCTTCGCCGCTTTCAGCGCCGGACTTGCCAGGGAATCGTCGTCGGGCTCTTTCTACAAAAATTTCGAGCAGCTCTACCGCGTGCTCGCACGCCTCAATGAGGCCTACGTGGAGGAGATTCCGTCCGATCAGATGATCGATGCGGCAGTCAAGGGTGTCACCGACATCCTCGACCCCCATACCGCCTACTTCGACGCCCGCGAGACGGAAGAGCTCAAGGTCCACACCGAAGGCGAGTTCGGAGGCCTCGGCATCACCATCGGTGTACGCGAGAACGTCCTCACCGTGATCAGCCCGCTGGTCAACACTCCCGCCTACCGCATGGGCATCCAAGCCGGCGATCGCATCCTCGAGATCGACGGCAAGCCCACCAAGGGCCTTACGGTCGACTCCGCTGTCGGCAAGCTGCGCGGCAAGGCCGGAACCGACGTGACCATTAAAGTTTGGCGCGAAGGCTTTTCCGAGCCGCTCCCGTTCAAGATCACCCGCGAAATCATCAAGATTGAATCGGTCCCCTACTACGGCATGCTTCCAGGCAATGTCGGCTTCATCAAGCTGGTGCAATTCTCCCGCACCACCGGTGACGACATCGAAAAGGCCGTGGTGGAGCTCAAGAAGCAAGGCATGAAGGGATTGATCCTCGATCTGCGCTTCAATCCCGGCGGCCTTCTCAATCAAGCCGTCGACGTCTCTGAGCTGTTCCTGCCCAAGGGGAACGTAGTGGTGAGCACAAAGGGCCGGCTCTCGGGACAGAATTCCGATCTGACCAGCTCGCGCGCCCCGCTGGTCGATCCGAACCTTCCGCTGGTGGTGCTGGTCAATGGCGGCTCTGCCTCGGCTGCTGAGATCGTCTCCGGCGCCATCCAGGACTGGGATCGCGGCGTTATCCTGGGCACCCAGACCTTCGGCAAGGGCTCGGTTCAGACCATCTTCCCCATTGGCGACGATGGCACCCATATCCTGAAGTTGACCACGGCCTTCTACTACACCCCTAGCGGCCGTTGCATCAACAAGAAGGAAAATTCGATCCGCTTCAAGAATCTCGACACCGCCAAGGCCGATACCGCCAAGAAGCCCGAGTTCGATGATGACCTAGGCGTGGAGCTGGGCGAAAAGGCCGACACTTCCTTCGACACCACGGGCCATAAATCTTTCCTGACCAAGGTGCTGGGACGCAAGGTGTGGGATGCCGGTGGCATTCTTCCGGATCTGCGCGTGGCCGGTCGCACCCTGAACCCCTACCAGCAGGAGCTGGAGCGCAAGGCCGTCTTCTTCCGCTGGGCCGTGAAGGAGCGTCCGTTGCTCTCCAAGGCCCACAAGATCGACACCTCCTTCCAGGTAAGCGATGCTCTGGTCGAGAACTTCCACACCTTCCTCTCCTCCGATTCGATCAAGTTCCGCTTTGAATCGCCCGCCGTGCGCATGCTCAAGGAGATCCGCAAGACCCTGGAGCGCGAGCAGAAGGGCGCCGATTCTCTGCCCCCAGCACTGCGCCGCAACGTGACAGCCAAGATCGACGAACTCGACTCGGCTCTGGCGCGCGCCGGCGATCTGGAATTTGAGCGCAACCGCGAGTACATCCGCGAAGGCCTGATGCGTGAATTGCTTCTGGCCGGCGGCGGCATCAAGCCGGCCACCAGCTACCAGCTGCGCTTCGATCCGCAGGTGAAGGCCGCCCTGGACCTGCTCGCCCACCCTGCCCGCTACCGTGCCATTCTGAGCGCCCCGAAGGGCAAGTAGGGACGCATGGGGCTTTTTGACAGGATTCGTCAAGGCCTCGCGAAGACGCGCGACGAGCTAGCCCGAGGCATCAAAGGAAGCCTCGGGGTCGGCAAGATCGACGAGGCGCTCCTGGAAAATCTGGAGGAGCGCTTAATTCGCGCCGACGTGGGTCTGGAGACCTCGGCCGAGTTGGTGCGCCGTCTGCGCGAGAAGGCCTGGGGACGCAGCTATTCCGACACCGCAGAACTGCTTTCCTGGCTAGGGGAATGCGTTCGCGAATGGCTGGGTGAGACGCCAGCTTTCAGCTTTATGCCAGGCCTGCAAGTCGTGGTCGTGGTTGGCGTCAATGGCGCCGGCAAGACCACCACCATCGGCAAGCTTGCCAAGCGCTTCCAATCCGAGGGACGTCAGGTGCTGGTGGGAGCATGCGATACCTTCCGTGCCGCCGCTGTGGACCAGCTAGAAGAATGGTGCCGTCGCGCCGAGGTTCCCTGCATCCGCCAAGCGCAAGGCGCCGATCCGGCCGCTGTGGCGTTTGACGCCGTAGCTGCCGCCAAGAGCCGCGGCAAGGACTTGGTGCTGCTAGATACCGCCGGACGCCTGCAGAACAAGGCCGACCTCATGAAGGAGCTTGATAAGCTCTTGCGCGTGGTGGGACGACATGGCGAAGGACTCCCGCAGCACATCTGGCTGGTCCTGGACGGCAACACCGGCCAAAACGCCGTAAGCCAGGCCAAGCTCTTCGGAGAAACGACTCCGCTCACGGGGCTTGTGATCACCAAGATCGACGGCACCGCACGCGGCGGAGCGCTTCTCGCGATGCGCCAAGTCACCCAGGCCCCAGCACTTTTTTTGGGCATGGGCGAAGGTGTCGACGACCTCCTTCCCTTCGACGCCACGGCGTTTGCTGCAGGCCTTTTCGGTCCATGAATCGCTTCGCACACTTGTGTCTCCTGGTTACCGCCTGCCTGGGGCTTGCCGCCTGCCAGACACCGTGGACAAAGCCTGCCGCGCTGTCGCCCCGATTGCAGCGTTTTGCTAGGTTATTCGTTACATCAAGAATCGCCACCGAGACCTATGCGGATGATCCCGCCAAGGCTCGGGAAATACGAAAGGCATTGCTAAACAGGGAGGGAATGCCCCTCGGAGACGTGCGATCCTGCATCGCCGAGCTCCAATCCAAGCCGGACCTGTGGCAGCCTTTCTGGAAATCCGTAAGGGAATACACCCAATCGCAAGGAGGAACAAATGGCCGGGAATCTCGTCGAACTGACCGACACCAATTTTGAAGCCGAGGTGCTCAATTCTGACCTACCGGTCCTGGTGGATTTCTGGGCTCCTTGGTGCGGTCCTTGCCGCATGGTCGGCCCTTCCGTGGAGGCCCTCGCCGGCGAATGGACCGGCAAGGTGAAGGTGGGTAAGCTCAATGTCGACGAAAGCGGCCTCACGGCCGGTAAGTACGGCGTTCGCAGCATTCCCACCCTGATGGTCTTCAAAGCTGGGGAAGTCGCCGCCACGGTGGTCGGAGCTCTTCCCAAGGACAAGATCGCCGAACAGGTCCTGCGGGTCCTGTGATGCGCCTGGCGAGCATCTTCCTTCTCGGCTTGGGCATCGCCATGGCGATGCCTGCAGTGGCAGAAAATGGCCCCACTCAAGCCCCCACCACGCTGCGCTGGAAGAAGCTCGACGACGCCATGGACGAATCGGTCCGGACGCGCAAGCCAGTTTTCCTGATGATCGGCGCCAAGTGGTGCGGGTATTGTCACAAGATGGACGCCGTGACTTTCCGCGACCCTCAGATTTCTCGCTTGCTGGCAACTCGCTTCAGCAACGCCAAGATGGATGGCGAAGGCGAGACGATGCTACGGTGGCCACCCAAGAAGGCTGTCAGCGAAGCAGAAATCGCCTATGGAATGGGAATCCGCGGCTTTCCCACCCTAGTCTTCTTCCGCCATGATCGCCGCGAGTTGGCGCGCATCTCCAGCTACTTTGATCCGACCCAGATGAAGGTCTTGCTAGACGCGATCTTGGCCTATGACGCCTCGGGCGCTTTGGACAAAGGCATCGACTTCGATCGCTGGTTCCAGGCCCACCAGGGGCAATAGCGCTTTTTTCAACGCATAGGCTTGTATATTTGCCATATGCATCCCCATAATTGCATGTCGGCTTTGCGATGCCGAAATGTGCTGCGCATAGTTCTTCTTTTGACGGGCAGCGGTTTCTTGTCCATTCTTTCCTCTTGCGATGCGACGCCTTCTGCCTCTTCGGCTTCGACCACCAGCGGGGTCGTTCGAGGACAATGGACTTCAGATTCCCTACGAATGCCAGATTCCGCCACCTGGAGTCGCAAGGATGCTCTGGGCACATTTACCCTGTCGTATCCGAACAGCACATCTTTCGCCGTCCTTGATACCCTTCCTTCGCCCTTGGGATCCGACACGCTTAGCTTTCAAGCGTGGACACTTTCCTTGCGCACCACGACAGGCATTTGCGGGGCCGATGCAAGCGGGAACCTCTTCTTTTTCTCGACCTCGAAGGACAGCGCAGCCATTCGCCTGCTGCACAAGCTCGACAGCCTTCGACACTTGAATTCTTCTGCTTGGGGATCTCGCAGCGATGTCAAAGCCATTCAAGTGGCGGCGCTAGTCAAGGCTTACGCCACACTTCTTTGGATGCAAGACTCCAGTGTTCTGGGGTTTCCTTCCCGACACCCAGTAGGGATCGATTCGCAGGCCGTAGTCAACATGCTACTGGCCTTAGCAGCAAAAAATGGCGTACCGGCTTCTGCCGTGGCTTCTCGTTTCGGGATTGATTCCCTCGTCTTAAAGGCTTTGGTACGAACTCTCTATGCCAAGGGCGCTCTGACGGTCTCAGACACGGCAGCGCTGCTGCCTTCCTTGGCGGTGCAAATCAATCATGCTCCTGGCTTTTCCGGGGCCTCAGACTTTTCGCGGACACTGGATACCGCAAAGGCTGTTGTTGTTGCAAATTGGATCGCTTCGATTTCAGCCGGCACCGGAGATTCAGGGCAGCATGTCCACTTCGAGGTAGCGGCCGATTCGGGACTTTCGCACTTCGCGGCGCTCCCGAGTGTGGACAGCGCGGGAACGCTGCGCTTCAAGGGGCATTCAGTCGGAACAGGCCATTTCCGCGTGCGGGCCATGGACGACGGTGGGCATGCCACCCGTGCGGACGTAGACACGAGCATCTGGAAAGACTTCGCCATCACACTGGTGAACCGCCCGGTGCTGTCTGTGACGGGACTTCCCGACACGCTGCACCTAGTGGAAGACTCGACTAGCGAGATAACGCTGGTGGCACAAAATTTTCACGGCAGCGTACTTTCCGTGGAGTTCACACCTGCAGACACAGCGTTAATAGCCGCCAAGAGCTGGGCGGCTACCCCGGACACCAACGGAGTATTCAAGATCTCGTTGCAAGGCAAGGCCGAAGCCAACGGGCCCTCCTTCATGGGTGCGTTCAAGTTCTCCGATTCCTTGGACAAGGCCAATGGCGCGGCCTATGTGTCCATCGCCGTGCGCAACGACGCCCCCAGCTTCGGCGGAGCTTCCAGCCTGGTGGTGGTCTCCAGCGCCTCCCCCCGCCGTTTCTTTGGCTGGATTGATTCCATCTCGCCCGGGCCTGCGAACGAATCGGGCCAAAAGGTTTCGTTCATAGTCCAAGTGTTGAGCGGAGCTAGTCTGTTTGCAACGACTCCCTCGGTGGATTCTATCGGCACCCTTTCCTTCACAGGCAAGGCCAATTCCTCAGGGCCAGCCACTATTCAGGTGCGTGCCAAAGATAATGGCGATTCCACTGGATCCAATATGGACACATCCACCTGGAAAAATGCGACCCTCACCTTCAATGTAGCGCCAGCATTGGTGTTATCCACGCACTCGGTTTCAACCTATGAAAGCGTCCAAGCCTCCGCTGGCACGGCAACGGTCTCGGACCTAGAGACCAGCGTGAACAACTTGGCGCTTTCCTGGAAGGTTTTGGACAGCACAGTGTTGCGCCATGACAGCATCTACGTGGGAACGACAGGAAGCGTGCGCAACATCCAACTGCATCCCGTCGTAGGCTCTTGGGGAACCAGCCGCATCGTATTCACGCTGACAGATACTCTGGGGGGAGCGGTGGCCGACACACTCATATTGGCCGTACAGGCGGTGAATCACGCACCGACGCTCATCATGAAGTCTCCTGCACTCCTCGCCACCTCATGGAAGGGAGAGCAGACCTTCGCCCTGGCCTCGGCGAACTGGGATGATGCCTCTTTGGGCCAGAAGGGCCGATTCGATCTTACTCTCTCCCATCCCTCCGACACAGCCTATTTTTCGACCCTGCGAATGGACAGCAGCGGCGCACTGCACGTGCTGGCCAAGATCGATACATCAATCGCGGTGAATTTCAGGTTCCGCGCCCATGACAGTGCCGGCACCGCCAACGGCGGCGTGGATACGTCGGCGTGGTCGGCGGTTCAGACGCTCCAACTCGTTGACACGGTCTTGGACGCCGACGGCAACAGCTACCGGGCCAAGGTGCTGGGAACGCAGACGTGGATGCTGTCGAACTTGCAACGGGTCGCTGGTACGGCGGCATGCGCCAACGACAGTTGCGGGAAGTACGGACGCCAGTACACGTTGGACCAGGCGCTGGTGAACCCAACGCAGGCCGAACTATATCAATCGACTTATGTGACCCATACGCCTATCCAAGGACTGTGCCCCGAAGGATGGCACGTGCCGACCGGGGGCGATTGGGACACTCTGAAGGATTGGGCTGGAGACTCTGCTTTCTGCAAGCTTCGCAGCAAGGATGTTTGGACAGATACTACGTACCATCTTGGCAAAGGCTATACTAGGCCCCCGACTGCGGGCACAGACAGATACGAATTCGGAATTTTTGCGACGACAACTAAAACCACGGCGGACGCTTCTTCTGGCGACGCAGAGCATGCGATGGGCGCATTGTTCTGGACCTCGACGTTCAACACTGGGTCAGGAAATTTGATTTTTGCAGAAGGCTTTTTTGCCCCCGACATGATCACTCGATACAAAGGAGATGGAGGAGGCTTCAGCTACATATACAGCACGGCCTCGATACGTTGCGCCAAGGACACCACGGAGCGCAGCTATGGCTGGATTAGTCCTTAGCAAGAGTTCCTACTAAAGGCAAACATATCTTCAACGGGTTATTTTCTTGTAACGCAACCCATTAGCAACACAGTTTCCTTAAGAGCTTTCTAGATT
>DAIPHW010000055.1:0-14134 GCA_036771135.1 Fibrobacterota bacterium
CCCAAGAGCGCCCCATGTCGCTACCTTTTTAGGCATGATCAACCCGAAACTGATCCGCGAAGAACCGGAAACACTCCGTCAAGGCTGGAAACGCCGCGGATTCGACGCACCGGTGGACCGGCTCGTCGCACTGGACGAACGCCGCCGCACCCTCATCGGCCTGGTGGAAACCGCCAAGGCCGCCAAGAACGCCGCCTCCGGCGAGGTCGGCAAGCTGAAGCGCGAGGGCAAGGACGCCTCCGAAGCCATCGCCGCCATCAAGACGCGCGGCGACGAGCAGGCCCACGCCGAGGCCGAACTTTCCGAGGTCTCCTCCGAGCTCGACACGCTCCTAATGGGACTTCCCAACCTGCCCCACGCCTCCACCCCCGACGGCCTCACCAGCGCCGAGAACGTGGTGGTGCGCACCTGGGGAACTCCCGCAGTTCCCTTCGAAGGCGCCAAGGATCACCTCGCCGTGGGCGAGGCGCTGGGCCTTTTTGACTTCAAGCGCGGTTCCAAGATCTCGGGTGCCGGCTTTCCCGTCTACACCGGCTGGGGCGCCCGCCTGGAACGCGCCCTGATCAGCTGGTTCCTGGACGAGCACCGCGCCGCCGGCTTCCTGGAAGTCCAGCCGCCGCTTCTGGTCACCCGCCAGTCCATGACCGGCACCAGCCAGCTCCCCAAGTTTGAGGAGCAGATGTACCGCTGCGACAAGGATGACGACCTCTTCCTCATCCCCACCGCCGAGGTGCCGCTCACCAACCTCCTGGCGAACGAAATCATCGATCCCAAGGAACTGCCCATCCGCTACTGCGGCTACACCCCCTGCTTCCGCCGCGAGGCCGGAAGCTACGGCAAGGACACCAAGGGCTTTCTGCGGCTGCACCAGTTCGACAAGGTCGAGATGGTCTGGTTCAGCGCTCCCGAGAAGAGCTACGAGGCTCACGAACAGCTCACCGCCCAGGCGGAATCGCTGCTTCAGAAGCTCGGGCTCCACTACCGGGTGCTGGCCCTGTGCGCCGGCGACATGGGCTTCGGGGCCGCCAAGTGCTACGACCTGGAAGTGCTCGCCCCGGTGGAGAACAAGTGGCTCGAGGTGAGCTCCTGCTCGAACTTCGAGGACTTCCAGGCCCGTCGCGCCAGTATCCGCACTCGCGGAGCCGACGGCAAGGCGACGCTCTTGCACACCCTAAACGGTTCGGGCCTCGCCACGCCGCGCGTGCTGGTGGCCCTCCTTGAGACCTACCAGCAGAAGGACGGCTCGCTCCTGGTTCCCGAAGTGCTACGGCCCTATCTTGGCGGCATTGAGAGGATCACGGCCTGACGGGAGCCTCGCTCTTCGGGCGGGCGCTTCGTCGTCTGCATGACGCGCTGGCAGAGTTTTACCAGCGCGCCCCGTACCGAACCCGCGTCGTGGGCCTGGCCATTGCCTTGGGCGTGGCCGGGCTGCTGCTTTTGGGGCACGCCGCCATGGTCTCGCAGCTGCAGGCCGGCTCGCAGCGCATGGCCGACCGCGAGGCCTCGCTCTACGCCTGGGCGCTCACGCAGCGCCTGCAGCACCGGCAGGACGACGACTTTCTGGAAGACGTGATGCGCGGCTCCGAGATCCCGCTGGTCTACACCTCGCTCGACGGCACCGTGCGCCACTGGCACAACCTGGTGCTGGACGGCGACACCATCCCCGATCCTCCGGCGACCTTGGACGAAGGACGACTTTCTGCCATCGCGGCTTTCACCGACGAGTGCGGAGAGCTTGGGCACGTGCGTCCCATCGTGGTGGGCGGCACCCCTATCGGCATCCTTTACCACGGCAACTACGGAGGCACCTGGCGCTTCCCAGCCTTCTTTGCCTCCGGGGCGGTGGTGCTGGTGCTCTTGTTCCTGGTCGGCATCGGGGCGTTGCGCATCATGCAGGGCACCGAGCGAAGCCTCTTGTGGGTGGGACTGGCCCGCGAGACGGCGCACCAGCTAGGGACGCCCATCTCGTCGCTCATGGGCTGGGCCGAGCTCTTGCGGCTGCGCGCCAAAGGCAACCCCAAGCCCGAGAAACTGGTGCAGATCGCCGAGGAGATGGACAAGGACATCGGCCGCCTGCGGCAGGTGGCCGACCGCTTCTCGCAGATTGGCTCGCGCCCTGATCTGCGTTCGGTGGACATCGACGCCATCGTGCAGGGAACCGCCGACTATTTCCGTCCGCGCTTGCCGCACCAAGACCGCACCGTGACGCTTTCTGTCACTTTGGGGAACGCCCCGCGCATCCAGGCCAATGCCGAGCTCTTAGGTTGGGTGCTTGAGAACCTGGTAAAGAACGCCCTGGACGCCATGGACAAGGAAAGCGGCACGATAGAGCTGCGCACGAGCCTTACCCACCGCGGCGCCGCCTATCTGGAGGTAGAAGACAACGGCAAGGGGCTTTCCCGCGACGACCAGAGAAACGTCTTTCTGCCCGGCTGGACCACCAAGAAGCGCGGCTGGGGATTAGGGCTCGCGCTGGCCCGCCGCATCGTGGAGCAGTACCACGGCGGCCGCATCTGGGTGCGTCATTCCCGCCCGGGCGTCGGGACCTGCTTTGCCATCGAGCTTCCCGCCATGCCCCCGGAGCCCGAAGAGGACTGAGCGCTTGCGCCAGGGATGCCGGCGATAGCCCGGGACACCCGCCCCCCCGGCGTAGGGATCGGGCACGGCCCGATCCAATTTTGGTGGGCGGGGGCCCGGCAGGCAGCCCGGTGCCCGCTCTAGCGGGCAGGTGCCCCGAATCGCTCCAGGAGCAATGTCAGTTTTTGGATAATTGCGCCTGGATTCTTTCGGTCTCGCCTTGGGGGAGGCCGGCTTCCTTTGCGAAGCGTTCCCAGTTTCCAACAGCGTCGCGAACTTGATCAATGAGTTGCGGAGCATTGGGAATGTCGGCGCGCAAAGCTTCTTCGAGAAGATCCCTCCGCGTGATGTCCACTGCTTTTCCGTTGACCGAGAGGCAGTGATGGTCGAACCAGGGACGCTGGGGATCGAAATGAAAGGTCAGATCGTACGCGGGCGCGAGCCGCCAAGCCTCGCCTTGGCGAAGGATGAAGGAAATATTCTTCGAGTGGTCGTCGCAGTTCCATGCGAACACGTTAAAGGCCATCCTGACGAAGGCACTTTCGAGATCGTTCGTGGGAAGGTTCAGTCTTCGGATGGTTTCGAAGAGTTGCCCGTACGTATTCCCTGAATTGAGGTTGAAATCGACATGAGCCAGTCCGCAGAGGGTCTGCATGTGATGCTTCCGGTTGTCCGCAGTTCGATCAAATCTCTTGGTCATGAAGTGCGCTCGCCCATTTTCTTCGACGAGGCGGCATTCGGACATCTCAATCCCGGCGGCACGCGCCATCAGATGATAGGCGTATTCGATTCGTCCGTAGTTCTTGGGATCTCCCAAAGCACTATTGGTGACCCCGTCGAACTTGAAGAGCCAGTGCTCGAACCCCGGCGGACAGTCGACCTGACCTGTCACGAATTCGTCAGTGTCCCGATTCCAGGCCAAGATGGCCTTGGCGCGAGCCCCTCCCGCAGAGGTGCCCACCTTGAGGATGTGCCCCAAGTCCTTCGTGACACTTTGAGGATCGAGGGATCCGTTCACAGCACTTTGTGCCTCCTCGCGCAGCGCTTTGATCTTGATGGCCGTGGGTTTCTGGTTGCGAGGGCCAAGGAGCGGCTGGAATTCCAAAGCTCCCATGCCTCGCTTCCCCATGTAGGCAAGCATGTCCAGAGGCGTGATTTCTTGCCCCGTAAGTCCAAGCGATTGGAAGTAGCTGGTCATGAGCTGCCGACCGAACTTGTCGGGCAGGGAGTCTGACAAGAGACCCGGCAAGCGATGGTAGGTCTGAGGATTGAGTTCCAGGAATTGATGGATTTCGGTATCGCTATCGGTTCGCAGGAACAGCGGAGACGGTTCGATCCCGGTCTTCTTGAAGGCCTCCGTAAAAGCAAAGCCGTAGAATCCCGTCCGAGGCTGCAATGCGACGGCTCCGAGGTGCTGCCCCCAGAGGTAGACATTGACGACGTCGACCTTCTTGTACTTAGACATGCGTCTTCTTTCGAGCCCGTTGACGCGGCTGCTTGCTAGAAAGCATGGTGAGAGGATTCACCGTAGCGGTGGGCGACAGGGCTTGGATCCACCGCTCTTCGCCTAGCGCTAGGGAGAGCGCCACGACGGCGCTGAAAGAAGCGCCTTCACCAGCTTCGATGGCCTTGAGACGCCCAATGCCAATGCCTGCTTTTAAGGCAAGCTCCTGCTGCGTCAAGTTCTTGCGAAGCCTCGACGCCTTGAGGTTTTCGCCGACCTCAGCAACAAGATCCAACACCTTTTGCGTAATCATCTCGCCTCTTTTAAGAGACAAGATATAGCCTATTAAGGCAGAAGACAAGCCTTATAGACGATAATTCGGCTACTAAAAAGAGTCAAATACACTTCCGCGCCAGGGATGCCGGCGATAGCCCGGGACACCCGCCCCCCCGGCGTAGGGATCGGGCACGGCCCGATCCAATTTTGGTGGGCGGGGGCCCGGCAGGCAGCCCGGTGCCCGCTCTAGCGGGCAGGTGCCCCGAATCGCTCCAGGAGCAATGTCAGTTTTTGGATAATTGCGCCTGGATTCTTTCGGTCTCGCCTTGGGGGAGGCCGGCTTCCTTTGCGAAGCGTTCCCAGTTTCCAACAGCGTCGCGAACTTGATCAATGAGTTGCGGAGCATTGGGAATGTCGGCGCGCAAAGCTTCTTCGAGAAGATCCCTCCGCGTGATGTCCACTGCTTTTCCGTTGACCGAGAGGCAGTGATGGTCGAACCAGGGACGCTGGGGATCGAAATGAAAGGTCAGATCGTACGCGGGCGCGAGCCGCCAAGCCTCGCCTTGGCGAAGGATGAAGGAAATATTCTTCGAGTGGTCGTCGCAGTTCCATGCGAACACGTTAAAGGCCATCCTGACGAAGGCACTTTCGAGATCGTTCGTGGGAAGGTTCAGTCTTCGGATGGTTTCGAAGAGTTGCCCGTACGTATTCCCTGAATTGAGGTTGAAATCGACATGAGCCAGTCCGCAGAGGGTCTGCATGTGATGCTTCCGGTTGTCCGCAGTTCGATCAAATCTCTTGGTCATGAAGTGCGCTCGCCCATTTTCTTCGACGAGGCGGCATTCGGACATCTCAATCCCGGCGGCACGCGCCATCAGATGATAGGCGTATTCGATTCGTCCGTAGTTCTTGGGATCTCCCAAAGCACTATTGGTGACCCCGTCGAACTTGAAGAGCCAGTGCTCGAACCCCGGCGGACAGTCGACCTGACCTGTCACGAATTCGTCAGTGTCCCGATTCCAGGCCAAGATGGCCTTGGCGCGAGCCCCTCCCGCAGAGGTGCCCACCTTGAGGATGTGCCCCAAGTCCTTCGTGACACTTTGAGGATCGAGGGATCCGTTCACAGCACTTTGTGCCTCCTCGCGCAGCGCTTTGATCTTGATGGCCGTGGGTTTCTGGTTGCGAGGGCCAAGGAGCGGCTGGAATTCCAAAGCTCCCATGCCTCGCTTCCCCATGTAGGCAAGCATGTCCAGAGGCGTGATTTCTTGCCCCGTAAGTCCAAGCGATTGGAAGTAGCTGGTCATGAGCTGCCGACCGAACTTGTCGGGCAGGGAGTCTGACAAGAGACCCGGCAAGCGATGGTAGGTCTGAGGATTGAGTTCCAGGAATTGATGGATTTCGGTATCGCTATCGGTTCGCAGGAACAGCGGAGACGGTTCGATCCCGGTCTTCTTGAAGGCCTCCGTAAAAGCAAAGCCGTAGAATCCCGTCCGAGGCTGCAATGCGACGGCTCCGAGGTGCTGCCCCCAGAGGTAGACATTGACGACGTCGACCTTCTTGTACTTAGACATGCGTCTTCTTTCGAGCCCGTTGACGCGGCTGCTTGCTAGAAAGCATGGTGAGAGGATTCACCGTAGCGGTGGGCGACAGGGCTTGGATCCACCGCTCTTCGCCTAGCGCTAGGGAGAGCGCCACGACGGCGCTGAAAGAAGCGCCTTCACCAGCTTCGATGGCCTTGAGACGCCCAATGCCAATGCCTGCTTTTAAGGCAAGCTCCTGCTGCGTCAAGTTCTTGCGAAGCCTCGACGCCTTGAGGTTTTCGCCGACCTCAGCAACAAGATCCAACACCTTTTGCGTAATCATCTCGCCTCTTTTAAGAGACAAGATATAGCCTATTAAGGCAGAAGACAAGCCTTATAGACGATAATTCGGCTACTAAAAAGAGTTAAATACACTTGCGCGCCAGGGACGGTTCGGCACAGCTCACCGTAAATGCCGGCGATAGCCCGGGACACCGCAACCCCAAATCCGTCGTAGGGGTCAGGCATGCCTGACCCTGGAACCAAAAAGGGGTGAGGGGGCCCGGCAGGCAGCCCGGTGCCCGCTCTAGCGGGCAGGTGCCCCGAATCGTTCCAAGAGCCCGCCGTAGGCGTCGGTGCGGCGGTCGCGCAGGAAGGGCCAGATGCGGCGCGTCTCGCGGATGCGGGCGCGGTCGCAAGGGACCACCAAGACACTAGGCGCCTCGGAACCGGCTTCGGACAGAATTTGTCCGTCCGGACCGGCCACGAAGCTGCTGCCCCAGAACACCAGACGCCCTTCACGGCCAATGCGGTTGGCGGCCGCCACGAAGACGCCATTGGCGATGGCGTGGGCACGCATGGAGGTGCGCCAGGCGTCGGTCTGAGCGGGCTTCACGGCGGCATCTTCCAGGTCATCCCAGGCGATGGCGGTCGGATAGAGCAGGATCTCAGCTCCTTGCAGGGCGGTGAGGCGCGCCGCCTCGGGGAACCACTGGTCCCAGCAGATGAGCACGCCGATCTTGCCCACCGAGGTCTCGAAGACCTTGAAGCCCTGATCGCCCGGGGCGAAGTAGAACTTCTCGTCAAACCCCGGGTCCTGGGGGATGTGCATCTTGCGGTAGGCTCCGAGGATCTCGCCATCTGATTCCACCACCACCGCGGTGTTGTGGCAGAGGCCGGGAGCCCGTTCCTCAAAGAGACTCACCACCAGAACGACCCCGAGCTCCTTGGCCAAGGCTTGAGCCCGCGCCGTGGAAGGGCCGGGAATCGGCTCCGCAAGATCGAAACGCGCCGCATCCTGCCCCTGGCAGAAATAGGGAGCCGTGAAGAGCTCCTGGCTGCACACGAGCGTAGCGCCGCGACGAGCGGCCTCGCGCACCTGAGCTTCGAAGGCGTCCCAGTTGCCGTCGCGGTCTTCGACAGCGCTTGTTTGACAGATTCCGACCACAAGATCCTTGGCCACGCGTCCTCCTGTTGGGCTGTGCGGCTCGAAAGATAGGCGGTCGCGAGCACAAGAACGCCTCAGGCGACGACGTTCTTCTCAAGCCACTCTTTGGTGATTCCGTAATGGCTGGCGTGGACCCGGCAACGGCCATCGCGCAGCACCAGGAGCTGCGGGCTCTGGTGAGGAATCCCGATCCACTGGGTGATGGCCCGCGCCGCCGCCTTTGCCGCCAGCACGTCGCAAATGGCCAGCGCAACGCCTTCGGGCGCACCAGGCAACCAAGCCTCCCACTGTTCCCGCGCCACCATGCTGATGCCGCAAGTGGGCGAATCCTTGAACAGCGCCACCGTTACGTCACCAGAGCGCTCCAGCAGTTCGCGCATCTCATCTTCGGTCTCGATTCGTTGCACTTGGTTCATGGGCACATGATCCACATCTTCGGCCCATGCGTCCACCCCTATGTCTCACCATCCGATAGCTAAGCGCACCCCCCATTGGCGATCGGGCATTTGGCCGGTGTAGTAGCCGGTCTCGTAAGCCCAGGTCGCCGCGTCCAGATGGATGACACGCAACAGATCCATGCCGACGCCAGCGGTTGGATAACCGCCCAAGACACCGGTGGCAAAGCGGAAGTTGAGAAGTCGCACCGGCAAAGGACTGATCTCGTACTGGGCTCCCAGGGAGATTTTGGAGAGTAGCTTCCAGTTGTGGTGGGCGTCGAGCAGGTCGTTTAGCCCAGCCGAGAGCGAGAATTTCCGCGGCCAAGTCCCGAAGCTCTGTTCGCTCTGCGGAAACCAGGCCACGCCCATGTCCCATTCGGGAACGACATAATCCCCTTGGTACTTCATGCCAAGATCGCGAAAGCTGGTGCCTAGGCGCAAAGTTGTGAGAGGCAACCACAAGACGCCGACATCGGCACCCGCGCTCCAATGGAAGTTGGTCAGCTTTTCCCGGAGATCCTTCGTTGCCGAATCGGCCGTCGAGTCGGCAATCACAAGATTGTAGGAACCGGCATAGATCAGCTTGGTCGCCACCCCCACCCAAAGTTCGTTGCGCACGAGCGCCTGGGAAAATCCCAATTGGACGCCTGCCGCCGCCGTGTCCGAAGCATAAAGGGAGGGGATGATGTCGTTGTGGTGCATCAGAAATCCGAGATCGCCCAAGACCCATCCAGAGACCGCAAATTTCCCGGTGGCGCAAGCGAGTTGTACTTCGGGATGCACCCCAAAATTCTGACGATCGAGATCCCACAGCGAATTGAACAGTGCCGGATCCTTCTTGAGGAGAGTGTCGACGTTACTTTCTCCGAGGCTTTTCCGGTGTTCCAGCACTTCGTCGCTCAGCGTGTGGACGTTGCGAACATTCACACCAGTGGAAAGCTCCAGATGAAGGCTCTGGCGCGTCTCTCCAGGCCTCAGCCCCACATCGGTGCCAAGAAGCCCTAAGGCCGCGGGATTTTCAAAGAGGGCCTCGCTCCCTTCTGCGGAAGCCGCATTGCCGCCACCCGTTGCCAGAGCATGCAAGGATGTTGGCGCAAGGTTGGAGGCACTAGCGATTTGCCAGATCCCGACAGCAAGCAACAAGGAAATCGTGTGGCCGGCGTTCATTTCCCGTCCAATTTGGAATTGGCATCCTTGCTCGGAATCGCTACGTCCATCCAGCAGCCGCCAACGAAGCGACGCCCGGCCACCACGCGATCATGTGGATTGGAGATGGCCAGGATCGCTAAGCGGATTTGCCTCAACTGCGCATGCGAAAGAATCGCCTTTCCACCACTCGATAGGCTGTCCCCCGTCATGGGGATTTGACGTCCGCTCATGGCGTACAACCCTGCGGTATCCACTCTTCCCCATTCCACCGAGGCTTTCCAATGCTTCACCTTGAAGTCAGCATGTTCTTCGTCAGCGTAAGGGCGGTACTTCTCGAACAATCCCGGATGACGAGCCCAGACTTCCTTGGAGACGTAGCGCAGAGCGGAACTGGTATCGCGACTCAGTTGCAGGCTCGTGTATCCGGCCCTGGAACCGGCCTTCACAGCCGAATCGCCGGCATTGGTGCTAACAAGTCGATTGGAATCGACATTGTCGTACGGAGACCTAATGGCCAGCTTACCGGCAAGCGAATCGCCGCGCTCCTGGGCCGGCAATTTGTCGAACTTCTGAGCGGTTACCCCGGTTCCCAATCGGAAGTCCTCGTCCACAAAGCCGTCGCCGTCGTTGTCGTAGCTGTCTGGAACTTCTTCGTCCACGCAGCCGTCACCATCATTGTCCCTTTGGTCCGAGCCTTGATAAAAGACGACTTCATCGCCGCGCGAATTAAGGAATGTCGAAACCTGCCCCCATTGGGCACTATCGATCCCCTGCCCACTAACCAAAGGCTTAAGTTGATTCATCGACTGGGTTGCCGTTTGCAAAAACTTATTGAGAGAGTCCGTCTTTTCCAAATCAACGGCACCGGTCGTCGAATCGACAAGCGTCGCAAGCTTCAAAAGTTTACTTTGAATCAGTGAGGACTTGCTACTCAATCCTCCACCTTGATCGCTACAGAGGTTGATGAACACCGTGTCCGTCGAATCGATGCGCATGTCCCGATTGTAGTCGCACAATCGTAAAAATGCCACAGCCGACTTTAGACCTACATAGACCTGCTTGCGATAATGATCGGGGAAATTTTGCCCTGAATCCGTTTTCTGTCCGTGAAACAGATAGTCCGCCAAATACGTGGAATCGGCCAAGGCTAAGATCCGGACATAGCGATACAGCTGATTTTTCAAGCTCAGCGGCTTGCTCATGAAGGGCATCGAAGCTCCGCCAGCCGTCAAACTATCCCTCTCATGCCAGAGCAGACTAACCAACGAATCTGTGGTGAGATTCGAAGAGTCCTCAGCTTTCTTTGCCTGCACTTCTAGCCAACCATCCCAGGCATCGCCATACACGGAATCCAAACGGATGGCATTATTGAATGCCACTCCCGCCTTGTCGAACTCTTTATTCTGAAGGCATTTATTTCCCTCAACGACCCAAGCGGCTGGGCTATCTAGATCGCCATCGCCAGAAGGGTTGAAAACATTGCATGCGACGAAACTGTTACACATCAGCGCAACGCCCAATGACGTTACAATTCTACGCGGAAACATGTTTATCAATATAAAAGTTTTCTTCCAAAAAGGAATATCTTTAAGCCATGAAGATCATTTTTCTTGGCACACCAACAATCGCTGCAACCTGTTTGGAATCTCTTGCCACAGGTTTGCATGAGATCGTTGCCGTCGTCACCCATCCCGACAAAGCCCAAGGCCGCGGTCTGAAGCTTCACCCGACGCCGGTCAAAGAGGTCGCCCTGCGCTTAGGTTTTCCGGTCATTGAATGTCCTGACGCCAAGGATCCAACCTTTGCCGCAGCCATTCAAGATCTGCAGGCAGACTTGCTTGTCGTCGTGGCCTTCGTGATCCTTCCCAAAACCGTCCTCGGTGCCACGCGTCTGGGAGCCGTCAACCTGCACGGATCGCTCTTGCCACGCTGGCGGGGGGCGGCTCCGGTGCAGCGCAGCGTGGAAGCTGGCGAGCGCATCACTGGCGCCTCGGTGTTCCGGCTGGACACCGGCGTGGACACCGGCGGCATCTTGCTTCAGGAGAAGATCGAGATCGGTGAAGACGAAACCTCAGGAGAAGTCTTGGAGCACATCGCGCAACTGGGCGGTCCGCTATTGCTGCGCGCCATCGATCTCCTGGAAAAGGATTCGACAATTTCCGGTACCCTGCAGGATCCGGCCCTAGCCACCCGCGCCCCCAAGCTCTTTCCCGAGGAAGGCGAGATCGACTGGTCTCTTCCAGCGCAGCGCCTACACGACAAGATCCGCGCCTTTCATCCGGCACCCGGCTGCTGGACAAGCTGCGAAGGGACGCGCCTCAAGATTTGGCGTACCCATGCGGTGGAGCCTCCCCTCGACGCAGACTTTGCCAAAGCCCCGGCAGGCACCGTCCGCAAGTACGCCAAGGGCCGAGCCGCCATCGCCACTGGAGCGGGTTTCTTGGAACTTATCGAAGTGCAACCCGAAGGCAAGAAGCGCCTTTCCGGCTGGGACTGGTTCAACGGCCTGCGTCGCGCAGATGGCCTCACGCTAGGCGCCTAGCCGTCCTTGGACCTTGATTTCTCTCCGGGGAATGCCGGCAACGGTGTCACGAGACTTAGATTGCGCCCTCTTGGAAAGCACCTTAGGGGCCAACGGCCCGGAACGGACGAAGCGATGTCAAAGCCTGGACTAGAAGCGCGCCGCCTGGCGCTGGAAGCGCTGCTGCAGACGGAAAAGGGCGCCTTCGCCGGCGAGTGGATCGCCTCTCGCGCTCGTGGCATGTCGCCGGCCGACCGAGGGCTGTCGCTTGAGATCGCCCTGACCTCGCTGCGTTGGAAGCGGCTCCTAGACTACAACCTGGAGGATCGCCTCTCCCGCTGGCCTGGTGAGCGCGTCGGCTGGATTCTGCGCACCGCCCTGGCTCAGGCCTGGATGCTCGACCGCGTCCCCGACCACGCCGCTGTGGACATTGCCGTGGACCTAGCTCGCGCCTTGGAAGGCCGCGCCATGGCAGGCCTCGTGAATGCCGTATTGCGCCGCGCCTTGGCCAAGGGCCTGCAGAAGCCCTCTGGCTCCGAGCCGCGCGTACTTTCCATCGCTCACTCCCACCCCGAATGGATGGTCCAGCGCTGGGTAGATCGCCTGGGCGAGGAGCGCACCGTCGAGATGTTGGAGGCCGACAATGCCGTGCCGCCCACCTGGGTGCGCCTCAACCCCTCCTGGAGCGGCGAACTTCCTTGGCAACCGGAACAGATTCTGTCCACAGCCCTGAACGGACGCTTCCTGCGGCTTTCCAGTTCGCGTCACGAACTTCTGGAGAGCGAAGCCTTCCGAGTCGGGGGCTTCAGCTTCCAGGACCCCGGATCGGGACGCGCCGCCCTGGCTTTGGCTCCGCACATCCCGGCCGGCGGGAACTTCCTGGACCTCTGCTGCGCCCCGGGCGGCAAGAGCGCCCTGCTTGCCGAGTCGGGCACCTTGGACAACGTCCACGCCTTTGCCTGCGACATGTCTTGGGATCGCCAGCTGCGCACCGCCGAGGGCTTTGCCCGCAGCGGCATCGCCGAGAAAATCAGCGTCTTCTGCGCCGATGGCACCCGACCGCCCTTCCGTCCCGAGAGCTTCGACGCCATCCTGCTCGACGCCCCCTGCAGCAACATGGGCGTGCTCTCGCGTCGTCCTGAGGCGCGCTGGCGGGTACGGCCAGGCGACCTCGTCCGGCAGGGCATGGTCCAGAAGGCCCTTTTGCTGAGTGCCCTAAAGCTCTTGAAGCCTGGCGGCGTCCTCGCCTACTCCACCTGCACGGTGGAACCCGAGGAGACGGAAGACTTGATCTACCCTCTCTTCAAGAGCGAAGAGGCCGAATCGATCCGCCTTGACGACCTGGAGAACCCCGAGCCCGGCTCGCCGCTCTTTTTGCGCACCATGCCGGGAAGCCACGGTTGGGACGGCTTCTTCACCGCCCTGTTGCGCAAGCCCGAAGCCGACTGATCAGGCCTTGCGACCCACGCAAGCCCACCACTCCCCCTCGCGGCGCTCGGCCTCCAGGGTGAGTCCGGCCTCGGCAAACCACGTAAGCACCAGCTCGCGTTCCAGGAGCAGGTAGCCCGAAAGCACTAGGGCACCGCCCGCAGCGATGCGCGGCAGCGCCATCTCGCGCAGCGGGAAGAATTCCGAGCGCAGCATGTTGGCGAGGAAGATGTCGAAGCTCTGGTCAGAAAGCTTGTCGAGCGAGCCCGTCCAGCCCCGCCAGCCCTCGATCCCGTTGAGGGCGGCGTTCTCGGCCAGGCATTCCATGGCTTCGGGCTCAATGTCGCAGAGCACCGCCTCGCGCGCGCCCAGGCGGCGGGCGTAGAAGCCCAGAATGCCAGTGCCGGCGCCCAGGTCAAAAACTGTCTTGCCGGGGCACTTGAGCCCTTCCAAAAGCGTGCAGGCAAGCCGCGTCGATTCGTGTCCGCCGGTGCCGAAGGCCTGCTTGACCTCCATCTTGAGTACTTGGCAGGCCTCGGCGGGCGCCTCCACCCAAGGCGGCACCACCCAAAGGTTCTCGGTGACGCGGATGGGCTCCTGCTGCAGACGCCAAGACAGATCCCAGTCCTTGCCGTCCACATGACCGTGGGCGACCACCGTGAAACCCGTCAGAGTGCCGACGTCAAAGCCAGTGGGGAACCAAGCCTTGAGAAGAGGCGGGTTTCCGTCCACTTCTTCGAGTCCCAAGGCGCCCCGTTCAAAGAGTTCGTATTCAGCCAGCTCCACGTCATCGGGACGGAGGAGATCGATCCAATCGGCATCCTGTGAAACCATGCGGCAAAGGTACTTCCCCGGCTCGTCCGCCAGAGCGATCGGGTGCCGCCTCTAGTCCACCTCACCGCGAGAGCGAGTCGGCGCGGGCCGCCCGTGCATCTCATTGGGCAGAACGTCAAGAGGCCTTGCGGAACCTCGGGCGTTTGCCTTGGGAAGCGCATTCCATCAGGTACATGTTGATCAGAGACTGATAGGGGACGCCCATCTCGCCGCCTAGATTCTTGAAGTAGTCCAGCGCAGTCGTGTCCAAGCGGATCGAAATCGCCTTGCGCACCTGCGTGGCGTAAGGATTCTTGCGAGCCTGCGAAAAATCGTATTCAGTCTTCATGTCCGCCTCCCCCGATATTGCCTGGTTTCATTCTGGCTCGCCTTCCGTGCCGAAATAATTCTCAGCAGCAGATCATCGCTATCGCTTCCGCGCTCGCAATGCACCACCACCAGCACCCGCAATCGCCAGCTCATGCCGAGGAGCAAGAACCGCTCTTCGCCAGCCGTCGAGTG
>DAIPHW010000056.1:0-14083 GCA_036771135.1 Fibrobacterota bacterium
GATTCTGCAATCCTGTGGAGCGATGCCGTTACCTCTCCCCTGCTCGCCCTGCGCGGCGATACCTCAGTTCTTTCCGGAGCCAAGGTCGGTGCCGTGGCGTGGCTCGGCGACACCGCCTGGGTGCTTTTGCAAAAGTCCGGCGTCGGTTTGGCAGGAATTGTCCGCGTGAAGGCAGGCAGCATCCTCTCGGGAAGCGGCAAGACTCCGTCGCTCTTCGACACCGAAGACGGACTTCCTTTCTCGGAAAGCGCGAACCTTGCCGACATCGCCCACGAAACCAAGACCGGTCGCCTGTGGGTTGCTTCCCGCGGCGAGGGGCTGGCGGTAGATTCTAATGGCCGCTGGACCTTGGTCAGCCACAAGGCCGCACTCCAGTCCAACCTCAAGGAAGTGCGCATCGTTCCCACCCGGCTGGAATCGGGATCTTCGCTGATCGCCTACAACCTCGCCAATGCGGGGAATGTGGACATCGAAGTCTTCAACGGCGCCATGGAGAAGGTCCGCACCATCGTTCGCGGGGCCCCGCGCAATGCGGGCGGCGCCAACCGCAGCGAAGTCGCCACCGAGGACCGCTGGGACGGCTGCACCGACGGCAAACGGCTGGCCTCCATCGGCCTCTACTACGTGCGGGTGAAGTCGGGAAGCCAGACCGCCTGGGGCAAGGTCTTCCAGCTCAAGGGAGGCGCCTCGTGCGACTGACGGCCCTAGCACTGCTCTTGGCCACCGGAACCGCCTTGGCCAGCGATCTCGGCGGCTCTCCCGGCTGGGTCGGCCGCCTGGGCGGCGGCACTCGCGAATTTGCCCTAGGAAACGCCGCCGGCGCCCTGGAGCCAACGGCCCTGGATGCCTGGTGGAATCCGGCCCGCCTGCCGCTGCGCAATGGTTGGGACGTTTCCCTCTCTGCCGAAGAGCGTCCCTTGGACCGCCAAGGCGGCGCCCTGGGCATCGCCACCAACATCGGTTCGCGCCTGGGTGTCGGGGTGTCGGTGCTCTACCGGCGCGATGCCGACGTGCCGGTCTACGACGCCGATGAGACGCTGACAGAAACCAGCACCCCCTACTTCATGCTGGCGCAGATTGGCCTTGGCATGCGGATCACCCGCAGCCAGTCGATCGGCCTCTCCTTCGGTGTCTATCGGGAAAATCTGGACCTTTCCGGCTACCCGACCTACTCGGCGCCCGCCCGCATCGATTTCGGCTGGATCATGCGAGGCCCCGACACCGCCTGGGCCGTGGCAGCGGTGGTGCGCAACATTGGGCTCACATCAAACTTGGTGGCTCACGAAGACCGCAACTCGAGCGCAACGACCTCCGGCTCTTCCAACGTCAACGAAGGCGTGGTGCCGCGCAGCCTCGAACTTTCCGGGCGCTATCGCTGGCATCCCCAGCCAGGCCAGTCGCTAGACATTTTGCTCACGCCGGTGGCCCAGCTTCCCGATTCGTCCTTCGTCTCGGCGACCGGTGCCACGCTCGGGCTGCGAGCCGGTCTCGAATACGCACCCCAATCTTTCTGGCGCCTGCGCGCCGGCTACGAGCAGGGCTCCTGGGGTGCCGGCGGATCGCTGCGCATCCTGCCTTGGGGAGAAGATTCCACTGCACACCGCCAAGCCCTGTGGCTCGACTACGCCGCCATGATCGAGCGGGAAACGGGCGCATCGCTCCTTTCCGTGGGATTGCGAGGATCGCTGTGAAGACATTCGTCAGCCTGATCACTCTCGCCTTGGCCGTCTCGGCTCAGGCGCAGCTCGATCTTTCAATTCCCGACGGCTCGTCGGGCTACAAGCTGCTGAAACTCCAACCCTCACCGCGCGCCGAAGCCCTTTCGGGCGCTGGCTCCGCCGTGTCGGGACTGGGATCTGACCAGGACCAGAATCCGGCGGTGGCAAAACCCGACGGCAACGAACTTTCTGGAGGCTACGCGAGCCTTCCCGAAAAGTTCGCCACCGGCATCCAGCATCTCTCGTGGCGCATTCCTGCAGGGCCAGGCACCTTCACCGGGCGCATCCGCTACGAAGGCTTCAGCGACCTCGCCGGCTACGACGAGGAAGACCATTCGACAGGAGACTTCTCGGCCTCTACCTGGACGGCTGGCGGCGGCTATGCCTGGAACATCGATAGCTCTTTCACTGTTGGGACGCGTCTGCAGTACGCCATGAACTCCGTCGAACGCTACCACTCGTGGGCCATTGTGGGAGACCTCGGCGTGCGCTACGCCCCCGTGCATCACCCTTGGAGCCTAGCCGCCTCGCTCTTGAACGTGGGCAAGTCCTCGGTAGCCGACAGCGTGGAAGACAAGCTCCCCACCACCGTGGTGCTGGGCGCTGGATGGCGATTCCCTAGGCTTTCGGGATGGCAGTTCACCCTGCTTGCCGACCTGCGTCACCCCAACGACGAGGCCTGGACCCTGCCCGTGGGCGTGGAGGCGCAATGGAGCGTCCTTACCGTGCGCGCCGGCTTTCCCGTCCTTGCCGACAACGCCCGCCCGAGCTTCGGTGCCGGTCTCGCTTGGGAGAACATTCGTCTGGACGGCAGCGTGGCCTGGAACGCCGTCACAGGGATGACTTCAGCCTTAGAATTCGCACTCGCGCTCTAAAGGTTAAAGCTTTGGGGGCGCGTCCTCGGGAAGCATTCCCTTTTCGCGCAACCGACTTTCGATCTCCTGAGTCATGCGAGCAGGATCGCGCAACAGCACAGCGGCAAAGGCAATAGCTTCGTCCACCCATTCCTCGGGATAGGTCGCCTGCCAGCGTTCCACCAGTTCGGCCGTCTCAGAACCAGGCACCAAACCACGGCGCAGTTCCATGGCAAGTCCCAACGCTAGACGCAATCCAAGGCCGCGATGGCCATCGGCGCGCTCTGCGATCAGGATGTCCAGGCGGCGAATGCGCTCTGCCAGCGCCGTGAGCCCTTCCATCAGGCAGCGGCGCTCTGAGAGCCGAGCACGATGCGGGTCGTCGGCCGATCAACAGCCGCTCCCTCCTCGCGCAACGGAACCGCAAGCTTGGCCTTGGCAAGCGCGTTGGACAGATCGGATCCGCTCCATTCGATCAGCGAATGGAGGCTTCCATCGGCAAGCCTGAGCTCGTGGCGGAAGGTCTCAAAACCGCTAGCGGCACTGGCAGTCAGGCTGGTCGCGTCCTCGGACACGAGCTCAGCATCCCAGCTGCGGCGAAACAAGCCCATCGAAAGCACGTGGCGCAAGACCTTGCGCCCGTCCTTTTCGCGAAGCTCCACAAAGAGAGACGGCGCGGAACTCATCATCACCACCCTGGAGGCGGGAGTCAGAAACCGGGCCAGCGTCAAGTCTGCGGAAACGGCGCAGCGATGCTCAAGTCGATCCATGCCACCAAAGGTAACAAAGGCTTTCGTCATCAGAGCTTGCCTAACCCCTTTCGCAAGTGATAGAATTTTTAACGCTTCATTTCCGCGCCGTAGTCCTTTGTAAATGGGATGTTGCAGCCATGGCACACCCGAAAGAGAACGCATGAATCCACACCTTTTCCGTTCCGCGATCTTGTGCGGAGCCGTCCTTTCCAGCATTGTCGCCCTTTCCAGCTGCGACAACGTGCAGGATTTGACGGCCAACTCCGTCACCACCAAGACCTACACCTGGAGCGATGTCTATCCGATCTTCGCCCGCAGCTGCATGCCCTGCCACAACTCTGGCAACAAACCCAATTTCACGGACAGTAACGCTGTCAACGCCTCGGCCCACCAGATCAGCGAGGCCGTGAGCAGCGGCTGGATGCCTACGGCGGGAACCGTACACTTTACGCCTGCAGAAAAGCAGATCCTATTGCAATGGGCCAACGCCACGGCCAATCGCGTTCCGCAAAAGCAGGGAGACTGAGATGAAACGCACCGTCCTTCTCGGCATTCTGACAGCAAGCCTCTCCATGGCTGCCCCCCACATTTCTAAAAACGGCTGGGTGGAGTTCTTCTCCAAGACACCCATGGAGACCATCCAGGCCACCACTTCGACGGCCGTCTCCAAGTTCGACCCGGAGACCGGCAACCTTTCGATCCGCATGCGCAACACCACGTTTGTCTTTCCCAACAAGCTGATGCAGGAGCACTTCAACGAGAACTACATGGAATCGGAGAAGTATCCCGTCTCCAGCTTCGATGGAACCGTGAAGGGACTTGATGCTGCTTCCCTGGAGGCCGGTAAGAAGGTCCAGGTCGTGGTAGAAGGAACCCTCGACATCCACGGCGTCAAGAAGCATCGCGCCATTCCCGCCACACTCTGGAAACTTCCCGACGGCACCATCCATGGCGAGAGCGTCTTTCCCGTGAAGATGGCCGAGCACGACATCAAGATTCCCTCGCTTCTCACCAAGAAGTTCACCGAGGAAATGCGCGTTACCACTAAGTTCGACTGGAAGCCGGAGGTGAAGAAGTGAAGCGTTCCATCCTCTTCTTAACCGCCGTCGCCACATTTTGTCACGCCCAGGACATGGACAGCCTGCTTGCCCAGGCAGCTCCTGCTGGTCCGGTAGAGGCCACCTTCAAGTCGATCCGGGTGGTGGAATCGCATAGCGTCGAGACCTCGGGCAAAGGGGTCCTGAACTTCGTGGTCTCGCACCGCTTTGGCTCCTTCGGAAACGGCCCCGACGGGGGCTTTGGCCTGGACATGGCCAACACCCGCCTAGGCCTAGACTACGGCTTCACCGACCGTCTCGACCTCGGCTTGGAACGTTCCAACAACGAGGGAAAGCCCGTCGACCTGTGGGGGAAGTTCCGCCTCTTGCGCCAGAGCTCCGACAATTCCATGCCGGTGAGCGTGACCTGGCTTTCGGTGGGCTACCTCAACACCCAGGATCCCGAGGGCGTCTCAAATCTTCCATTTTCTGACAAACTCTCAAGCCTACACCAGCTGATCGTGGCCCGCAAGTTCACCGAGAAACTCTCGCTGCAGGTCTCCCCTACCCTGGTGCAGCGCAGCCTTGTTGAATACAGCGACGAGAAGAAGGTGAGCCTAGGAACTGGAATTGCTGGCCGCTACAAACTCACCTCGCGACAGGCCTTGAGCCTTGACGTCACGCAGATGTTCACCGGCCTGCACAGTTACGACGCTCCCTCGATCGGCCTGGGTTGGGACATTGAAACGGGAGGCCATGTGTTCCAGTTGAACCTAGTGAACTCGGGCTGGCTCTCGGAGGACCGCGCCTACACCCGCGGCGGCCAAGGGCTCGATCATTTTTCCACTTGGTGCCTGGGCTTCCACATCACACGGGCCTTCGATTTCGGGGGGTGAGGCGTGATTATATTGCCCCTCCCATGAGCGACGACAAAAAGGAACCCTGGCTAAACCTCTTGGCGCTAACCACCGTGATCTTCGCGGTGTGCGCCACCCTGTCCACCTTCAAGGCGGGGGGATTTTCAACCAAAAGCGTCATATCCCAGGCGCAGGCCTCGGACCAGTGGTCCTACTTCCAGGCCAAGAACCTGCGCGGCAACCTCTACAAGTTACAGGTAGAGAAGCTCCAGCTCGACAGCTCCGTGCTGCCCCGCGCCACCGAGCCCGAGATTCGCGAGCGCTACGCCAAGGCCATCCGCGACGCGGAATCCAGCGTGCGCAAGTACGAGTCCGAGAAAGCCGAGATCCAGAAGGCCGCCAAGACCCTGGAGGCAAAGCGCGACGACGCCCAGCGCCACGGCGGCCCCTTCGGCATCGCAGTGATCTTCTTTCAGGTGGCGATCCTGATCTCCTCGGTGGCTGGCCTCTTCAAGCGCAAGGCGCTGTGGTACCTCTCCCTTCCCATCGGGATCGTCGGGCTCCTCTACTTCGCCAACGGCTTCTTCCTCTTCTTCTGAGCTTAGACCTAGTCGGTCCAACGAAGCGGCCAGAGGCGCTCCAGGAGCCGGCGTCCGGGCACGACGACCAGGCAGTGCAGCAGCAGACAAAGTCCCAGAGTCGTTGCGAGGTAGAGGGTGGGAAACCAGAGGCCGAGCCCCGCATGATGAAGAACGATGGCGATCCAGGGCGTCCAGCCCACCAGCACGAGGATCGGAATTCCAACGCGAGCGCTCTTCCTAAGCCAAGCAGGAGGGCAGCGCCCCGTTTGCCTTAACGCGATAAGGAGAGCTCCCCAAGCCGGCACCGTCCAGAAGGCCTGGAAAGCGCCCAGCTCCAAATGCCCGAGCAGCATGGCGAGGCAGAGAAGAAGTATCGAGACAATTTCTGTCATTCTCCCCCGCCAAGCCGCTAACCTGCCGCTGAAATCAAGCGAAAGCCGGCACAGAGCTCCGAAAGAGAACTCCCAGAGCCTTTGCGGAGGGAAGGCGCGAAAGAACCAAGCATGCGTGTCTACGTCCAAAATGCTTGTGGGCAGAATGCGGAAAAGCACCAAGGCTAGGCCGAGTGAGGCGCTCCAAAGCCCCATGGCCAGAACAAACGGGGAGATTCCACGCTCAAGCAGACGGAAGAGAAAAACAACGACCGCCGGAGCGCAGAGAATCCAGAAGGCGCCGACCCCGAAAATCCAGAGCTCGGAATTCCAGAATTCCAGAAAAGCGCGTGCGGGAAACCATCCGTGGACGAGGCAAAGGTTTGCCGTTAACGAAAGGAAATCGACCTCCGGAATAGAGCCCAGGTCCGAAAGGCCGGAACGGCGAAAGAGGAGGGCGCAGCAGACGGAAATCCCGAGCACCGCGAGATGGAGGGGAAGCCATGCCAGCGAGGCGCGGCGCGTGAGCACAAGTCCCGAGTGTCCGGCATGCCGAGCCAGCAGAGCCGTGCGCCAACCGCATAGGACAAACAGCAGCGAGAGCGAAGCGCCGAGCTCCCCAGACCAAAACGTGACCATGCCGGAGCTTGCAAAGAGGCGCGTCCATCCCGAGCACAAGGCACACAGGATCGGGAAAAGAAGGAGGGCCTCCATGCGCGCAAAGCTAAGACCGCAGGCGCGGCGCGAACGGGATTACAGGAACTGCAGGAGCGAGGGCTGGATGATCTTGGCGGCCACCTGCAGCGAGGCCTGGTAGACCTGCTGGCGCTGCGACAGCTCAGAGGCTGCCTGGGCCAAATCGACATCTTCCACGGCGCTCTGCCGCTTGGTGAGCTCCAATCCCGTCGAGGCGAGCCCATCGCCCGTCGCCTCGGTGCGGTTTTGGATCGAGCCCACCACCGTCTGGGCGTGGACGAAGGTGTCGCGCGAGCGATCCAGGCCGTCGACGGAATTGCGGATCATACCGCTATCGTCCAGGTGCATTCCCTTCATAGCGGCGATGATGGCGGAAAAGACGTCTTCTCCGGCCTTTCCAAAGGCTTGGTCGGCTTTCACGTTGATGGGAAGCACCTCACCGGTTTGCACCTGCCGATTGATGTCTCCGCTGATGTCTAGGTCGGTGCGGCGCACCCAGTCGAAATTCACGCTGGCGGTGCCAGCGGCTGCCACGGCTGGCGTGGAACGAAACGTGAGCGTCCCGGCCACGTAGTCGACGTCGTAATCCTCACCTTCAGCCAGACCCTTGATGGAAAGCGAACCAGGAAGCAGGTCGACGGCGGTGGGGTAATTTCCCTTAGAATCCTGGCAGGTCTGATCGATAAGCGAAACCGTCGTTCCGGCAGCCACCGCCACGCTTGCCATAGCGTTCTTCTGCAGCGTAAAGGGAGGGACTTGGGTCTGGGTTCCCGAAAAGATGTAGCTGCCATTGAAGTTGGCGTTGGCCATGCTCACCACCTGCTCTAGCTGCTGTCGCGCTTCCAGCAGATTAGCGTCGCGCTCCTTGGGGCCGTAGGTGTCGCTAGCCGCCTGCAGGGCCAGGTCGCGGATGCGCAAGAGCAGGCTGTTTCCCGAGTTGAGCGCTGAGTCCGACACCGAGAGCCAGCCGTCGGCATCGCTCACGTTGCGCTGATATTGCTGGTTGGAGCCGATGTCCGAACGCAGCCGCAGCGACTCCCAAGTCCCGACGCTGTCGTCCACCGGGGCCAGGATGCGCTTCTGGCTGGAGACCTGGTTCATGATGTGGTCGAGCTTCTGGAAGTTGCCGGAAAGTCCCGACTGGATGCCGTCGTTGGTCATCCCATAGGTGATGCGCGTAGCCATGGTCTATGCCCTCACAGGTTCATGAGCGATTCGAGCATCTGGCTCACGGTGGAGATGTACTTGGCCGAGGCCTGGTAGCTGTGCTGGTATTTGACAAGATCTGTCACTTCCTCGTCGATGTTGACGCCGGCCACCGACTGCGCCTGCCGACCATAGAAGTCGGAGAGGCTCTTCGAGGTGCCGAGCTTGGAGCGAGCGGTGGAATGGTTGGCCCCGATCGAACCGACCATGTCGGCGTAGGCGTTCACGATGGTGGCGGTCGGGGTGCCGTGCTGATCGGGGTTGGCGAGCAGGCTGTCCTTGAGCTGGGCGATAGCCAGGGCGTTGTTGCCGTCGCCAGCCCCCTTGAAGCCGGTGGCGCTGTAGCGGAAATCCACCGTGACAGCGGTCCCGGCAGGGAAGGCGATGTAGTTGGTGAAGCTGATGCGCCCATTGGCCTTATCCACCACGAAGTCCTTGCCGGGGCCTTCCGTAAGCTCCACCGAAGGCGGCCCGACGGTCTTGATCTTGACGGAACCGTCGAGCAGGTCGCGATAGGCAGGATTGACGCTCTGCGCCAGATCCAAGGCGGCACCGGTGGCGGGAATCGCGGTAGACACGGGAGAACTTGGCGAAAGGCTCGTTCCGCCGCTGCCGGCAGCCACGGCCAAGGGGTTCTTGGCAATCTCGGAGAGCAGCGCAATGGTGGCGGCACTAGTCTTGGTGGCATCGAAGAAGTTCGTCCCCGTCGTCCCCTGAGCGTCGTAACCGCTGCGGTGCAGTTGATTGAGGCTTGTCACTAAGCTCGACGCCAGCGAATCAAGCTTCCCCTGAGCCCCAGGAATGATGCGGTCGCGCGCCTCCAAGATGCCGGCAAGCTCGCCGTTCTTGGGCACGAAGGCGCAGTTGGTGCCCGAAACGCGCAGGCTCGAAAGCGTGAACGAGGTGCCGTCGGCAAGCGCCACGGAGTGGTGCTCCATGAGCAGCGGCAAGGGCTTGCTGGGAGCGACCAGCATCTGCCCCGACGAGGTCACCGTCACGCGTCCTTGGGCGTCTTCCACATAGTCGATGTCCAGAAGCTTGCCCAGCTTGGATAAGGCAAGCTGACGGTCGTCGCGGGAATCGTTGGCCTTGCCGGACGGCTGGGACTCGGCGGCAGCGACGGCCTGGTTGTCGTCGGAGATGCGCGAAAGCAGATCGTTGACGTCCTTGACCTTGGCGGCGAGTTGAATCTCCTCGTCGCCGCGCAATCCCTGCAGGCCATTTGCCAACTGGTGGAAGCGGGAGATGGCCGTCTGCGCCTTATCGACTACCGACTGGCGCGCCGCTACATCGGCTGGATGATTGGCCAAATCTTGCCAGGCGTTCCAGAAGGAAGTGAGACATTCTCCCAATCCCTGCTCCGTGGGCTCTGTGAAGAGCGCCTCCATGCGCCCCATGGCATCATCCACCTGGGTGTGCATGCCCACGTCGCCCTGGTTGGCCACGATGGTGTGGTCCAGCAACTGGTCGCGCACCCGGCTGATCTGATCCACCTCCACGCCAAAGCCCATCTGCCCGAACTGGCCGTCGCGCTTCCAGTCGGCCGACTGCTCTAGGCGCTTGCGGCTGTAGCCTTCGGTATTGGCGTTGGTGATATTCTGGCCGGTAACGGAAAGAGCCGTCTGCGAAGCCGAAAGCCCGCGGGAACCGACGCCTAGGGATTCAAAGAGACCGCCCGACATCAGCCCCTCCATTCCATGCTATTGAGCACCGAAAGCGCCGGTCGCACGCTGGCGACGCCACGACGTCCATAGGCAGCGGGAGCCCGCTGATGCCCGATGGCCAGCCGCTTGAGAGCCGCCATGGCGTCGTTGGCCAGCCGCTCGCCAGCCTCGGCCAGCACGGCATTGCCGCGAGCGATCTCAGCGCCCTTCAGCAAGTCCATCTTCAGGTTCCTGGCGGCCTCGCGCAACCGTTTGGCAACCTCTTCTGGAAGCTTGGGCAGCAGATCTTCAAGAGTCCAGGGTACGTTCTTCCAGGGCAAGCAGAGCAAATCGCCAAGCTCCTGGCAGGTCTCCTGGCGGACGGCTTCTAGCTCGCGCATGCGCTCCGTCAGAGCTTCCATGACCTCCACGCCGCGACGGATCTCCACCGGACGATTCTCCAGCAGATCCTGCCGGTGCGCCTCCAGGAGCCCGAGATGCTCCCGCGCACAGCTGGCCAAGGAAGCCAGCAGGGCTTCCAGGCGATCCAGGGAGGGCGTCACAGCGAAGCCTCCTGAAGCAGACGGGAACGCCAAGCCTGAACCTTGCGGACATAGCCTTGGGTCTCGGCGAAGGGAGGCACGCCGCCGAACTTGTCCACATTGCCAGGACCGGCGTTGTAGGCAGCCAAGGCCTTGATCTCGTCGCCGTTGTAGCGTTCGAGCATCTGCGCCAAATAGCGGGCACCGCCCATCACCGATTGCTCGGGGTCGTGGGGGCGCGTCACGCCCAAGGAGCGCGCCGTGTCGGGCATGAGCTGCATCAGACCTTGGGCTCCCTTGGAAGAGACTGCTGTGGCCTTGCCGCCGCTTTCCACCTGGATCACGCTGCGCAGGAGGCTTTCGGAAACGCCAGTGGCCTGCGAAGCCTTGCTGGTCAGGGACCGCAGATAGGCTTCGCGAGGGTCGTCGGCATCGGGGAGGCTGTCGGGAGGAGTCGCGGCCGCCTTGCTCTTGGCGGCATAGGCACGCAGCACGCGATCGGGAACCCGGTCGGGGCGCATCTGGGGAATCTCTTCCATGCCGCTCTGGCGCAGGATCTGCGGATAAAGCATGCGCGCCATGCCCAGACCCGAGTTTTTGGAGATGGTGTCGGCCATCTGGGTGTGGTACATGTCCTGGTAGATGTCCTGCGCGACTTCGGAATCCTCGCCCATGAGCGGATCCTTGGCCGAGTCCATCGCCTTCAGGAGCTGACGCACGAAGATCGCCTCGAAATCGCACGCCGCCTTCCACGCCTTCTTCTCCTGAGGCGTGGTCGGATGTGGATTCGAGATGTTGGCGGTAATCTGCATGAGTCGAGTCTCCAGTGTCAGCTAGAGAATCAACTCCGGTGCCAATCGGGTTTATCGGCACCATTTCCATTCAAGTAGGCAGATCCTGCCGCCTGAGGTCAGCCTTCCCTTTTTTGCCGGGGGGAAAGCTGCCGCGGATGCACCTACATCAAAGTGTGATGGATGAGAAACGTCACCAAGGCTCCGATGCCTGCGGTCGCCGGAATGGTGCAGGTCCAGGCCACCAGCATCTCGCCGGCCACGCCCCAGCGCACGGCGTTGAGACCGCGAGTGGAACCCACACCCATGATGGCTCCCGAAAGGCAGTGGGTGGTGGACACGGGCACGCCCCAGTGGCTGGCGGTGAGGATCACGGTGGAGGCCGCGGCCTCAGCAGCAAAGCCGTTGATGGGCATCAGTTTGATGATGCGATGTCCCAGCGTCTTGATGATGCGCCAGCCTCCTGAAGCCGTTCCAAAGGCCATGGCAGCGGCACAGGCAAGCTTCACCCAAATGGGGATGTGGATGTTCTTGGGATCCATAAATCCACCCGCCACCAGCGCCATGGTGATGATGCCCATGGACTTCTGGGCGTCGCCATTGCCGTGACTGAAGGCCATCAGCGAAGCCGAGGCGATCTGGAGCCAGCGGAAGATATGGTTCACCTTGCCTGGGACGGCGTTTCGGAAGATCCACAGAAGCGCCAACATGATGAGAAAGCCTAGACCCAAGCCGATGATGGGCGAGAAGACCAGTCCCTTGAGCACCTTGTAGACGCCGGCCATTTCAATGACCTTGGTCCCCGAGCCAGCAATACCAGCCCCAATCAAGCCGCCGATCAAAGCGTGCGACGAGCTGGAGGGAATGCCCTTCCACCAGGTGAGGAGGTTCCATAGAATGGCCGCCACCAGGGCTGCCACGATGGTGGAGGCGTGCAATGCTGATGGGTCGACGATGCCCTTGCCGATGGTCTTGGCGACTTCTTCAGAAAAGAGGGCACCGGCAAAGTTGAGTGTGACAGCCATGATGATGGCCATGCGCGGCGACAGCACCCGCGTCGAGACCACCGTGGCGATGGCGTTGGCGGTATCGTGCATGCCGTTGATGTAATCGAAGGCAAGCGCCAAAAGAATGATTAGGATGACAAGCCAGAGCATGTTCGATTGCCTCAGGCGTGCTTCAGGACGATGCCTTCAACGAATCCGGCCACATCCTCGCACTTGTCGGAGGCCGATTCGAGCATCTCGTAGATGTCCCTCCACTTGATGACGTCCAGAGGAGCGAACTGTCCATCGAAGAGGTCGCCCAGCGCCTGGCGGGTGATGCGGTCGGCCTCGTTCTCTAGGCGGTTGATCTCGATGCAGTAAGGGCGGATGGCCTCCCACTTGAGATCCTTCAAAAGCGGCATCATGAGCTTGATCTGGGTCGCCTGGGCTTCCAGACAGGCGGCCAGTCCCTTGACTGGCTCGGAGATGTGGTCGATGCGATAGAGCACCATGTGGTCCATGGCCGCTTCCATCTGATCCATGCAGTCGTCCAGAGCCAAGGCCAAGCGGTGGATGTCCTCGCGATCGATGGGAGTGATGAAGCACTTGTCCAGGCGCACCAGCACCTCGTGGGTCACTTCGTCAGCATCGTGTTCCAGCCGCTCGAGCTTGGCGGCATTGTCCTTGAGCAGCGAGAAGTCAGCGGCAGCTTCTCGGAGCAGGAGCGAACCCTTGTGAAAAAGTTCCGCCGAGTGTTCGAACATGTCAAAGAACTTCTCGTCGGATGGAATCAGCTTGAACATCGAAGAAATTTCCTTCTGGAGGGCTTAAGCGACACCGAAATGAAACAAGTTTGCGCGTCAATTGTAACCGCATTTCGCGAATAACACGACTTTTGCAACTCTTTTGAAACATCATAAAAAGTTGCCACTTCGTCCTCGGTCCAGAAATTCCGGGCCTAGGCTCTAAATTGAGGGATTATGGAAAATGCGGCCAAGAAGCCAAAACCTCCCCGCCCCAGCCGTCCGTTGCCCAAACCTTGGCTCGGAGCCGACGAACTGCTTCCCGCCACCTTCGCCTGGGACTCCCCCGCTCTGGACTTGCCTACCCGCCGCGATGCCGCTTCGCTCCCCCACATTCTGGCGATGGACCGGGCGGCGCGGGAGCTGATTTCTTGGGCATACGCCCACCAGCCAGGAGACTTGGCCGACAAGGCTTTTGAAGCCTCGGCTCGCGCCCTGCACGAGGCCTACCAGGCTTGGCAGGACGACAACTTGAAGCGCAATGCGATTTTTCCCCACTGCGCCAAAGGGTGCGACGCCTGCTGCCGCCAGTACCCCCTCGGAATCCACGCCTTTGAGGTATTGCGCATCTACACGGCTCTGGCGCCCACTCCAGGCTTTCCAGAGCTCCTGGAAGCCTGTCGGAAGCGCTCCGAGCACTTTACCCTCATGCAGCGCTTCGTGGCCTCCCAATACGGCGCCGACGGCTGGGACGCCGAAGATCTGGAGGCTCTGGCACAAGAACACGATTTTGACCAGGGGCACCGTTGCCCGTTCCTGGGAAGCGACGGCGCCTGCGAGATCCACGTCATCCGCCCACTCACTTGCCGCATGTTTTTTTCGCTTTCCGAACCGCGCTACTGCTCAGCAGAGCTCAACACCGCCCCCGAAGCCGCCCAAGTGACGCTCCCGCCCGAAGAGGCGGTGGCCTTGCGCCTAGAGCGCCTGGACCGGGCTCTGGACTGGTGGGGCCACGACGGCTCGCTCTTCGGGTCGCTGGTGGCGCTGCACACGCATCACCCCGACCGCTGACACGTCCACGTACGGGCAATTCATGGTTCGCCCCAACAATGACCGACGTGATGCCGCTGCGGACCTCACCCCGCCCCTACGGGGCACTCCAAAACGACGGCACCCAATGTCTTACCTGCCTGAGACACGTAAGGCCAATTCGCTATCAGCCTGGCGCGGAGCCTCGGCCTAATCGGGGGTGCAGGGGGTGGAACCCCCGCGAGCGGGTTCCAAGGGTGCGCGGCAGCACCCTTGG
>DAIPHW010000057.1:0-13974 GCA_036771135.1 Fibrobacterota bacterium
TCGTCCGCAAGCACCACGGCGGGATTTCCGCACAGCGCCCGCGCCAAGGCCGCACGCTGCCGCTCACCTCCAGAGAGTTCGTTAGGGCGATGCTCGGCGCGCTCGCCAAGGCCCACCTCTTCCAAAAGCGCATGGGCGTGCCGCAACGCCTCGCGGCGAGTGCTGCCAGCGATCAGGAGCGGGAAAGCGACATTTTCCACCGCCGAAAAGTCCGGCATCAAGTGGTGGAACTGGAAGACAAAGCCCAGTTTCCCAGCGCGCAGCCGCGACAGTGCCCCATCGTTCATGGCAAGAGCGTCCTCGCCGTCGATGTGCAAAGTGCCTTCGTCGGGACGATCGAGGGTCCCTAGGATTTGGAGGAAAGTGCTCTTACCCGAGCCACTGACACCCAGAATAGCCACCACCTCGCCCGGCTCCACCCGCAGGGAGGCTCCTTGTAGGATAGGCAGCGTCTGCCCCGTCTCGCGATAGATCTTGGTAATCCCGGTTGCTTCTAGGACCGCTTGCGTCATATTCCAAAGGTAGTCGGATGTGGCATCGCAGGCGAGCCAGGTCTAACTAGAAGAACCAGGAAACGTCGAGACGCCCCACCCGTTCAACAGAAATGGGCTGGGAATACACAAAGCTGTCAATGGTGATTGAAGGCGACTCCGAAAAGTCCCGCTGTTCATAGCTTAGCCCCAGCCTCAATCCGAAGCTCCACTCCACGTTCAGTTCCGCGCGCCATCCGTTGTTCGCTGCCGGAGACAGGGTGAACTGCCGAGTCCCCTCATTGATATCTTCCGTGGAAGCGATGGGAAACAGACAAACGCCTCGCAAGGAGGCCTTCCAAGTGCGGTGACGGAGCTCGGGGCCGATGCCGAGCTCCGTCCAATCGAGAGTCCACGTTTCGTCATAACCATGACGGCTAGAGCTCGTCCCGTCATAATCAATCATCCGTTTCACAGGCCGATGGCTCCAGCCGAGACTGGCATCCAGAAACAACGAAGAACGCAAAGGAATCTCGCCGCGCGCCGTCGCATCGAACTCCCATCCGGAATATCCAGTAACGGCCGTGTAGGCCACTGAGCGCGTCTTGTAGACGGGATATACGTTGCCGTATGCATCCTCGTAATACTGCGCTGGCGTGACAAGTACCAACGAATCGGACTGCAAGCCACCGTCGTAATAGACAGCAGCACGCAGGTACGTCGCGCGCCCTTGGACAGAAAATGTCTGATCGAAACGGTAGCCGCCAGTCACTGAAAAGCGGTGTCGCCATCCGTCTTCCGTAACAAAACGATGGTTTGGACCATACCCCACGGTGACCGTGTTTATCTGTCTTCCGTTGTTTACAACCACCAGCCACTGATCAGTGATGGTTTCGTGCCAATGGAAATATTCCGGAGCATAGCCGACGCCGAAGAAGAATCCCTTCTGGGAAAACTCCGAATTATTGGCAGGCTCCTCGGCCAAGGCCGGGAGCGCCAACGCCAGCAGGACTACGAAAGGGCGGAGAAGCGCGAGCACAGGATTCCGTGCGCCACGGCGACATTGAGTGATTCGACGCTTTTGGCAATCGAGATGCGCAGCTTCACGTCGCACTGATCCAAAAGATTTTGCTGAGTGCCAGCACCTTCGTTGCCAATCAAGAAGGCGACCTTGCCCTCGATCTTGCCGGGAGCAGCCCCCAAGCGATGTGCTAGCGATTCGAGATTCTCCTTGCCGTGAGGAGAGGTCCCGACGATCAGGAAGCCCTTGCTGCGCAAGAACTCGAAGGTTCCCGCCAGATTGTGCCCCTGTTCAAAAGGCACCGAAGCCACGAGGCCCGCAGCGCCACGCGCCACGCGAGGATTCCAGGCATCCACGGTGCCCTTGCCCAAAAGCAGGGCATCAAAACCAAAGGCGGCAGTGGAACGGAAGATCGCGCCGAGATTTCCCGGATCCTGCACGGCATCCACCAGCGTAACCCGCCGGGCCGTTTCCCAGTTCACGCGCAGCGCGCGGGCAGCCGCCACGGCAAGCAGGCCCTGGCACGTCTTGGTGGTGGAAAGTTCGGCCATCTGCGCTTCGGTGAGCGCGCGCAAAGGCAGACGATCGCGACCAGGCCCCAGAAGATCGCGCTTCCATTCGATGCCCGCCACCTCGTAGACGGCGATCACGTTCTCGCGGGAGCTTTCCAGAAGCGTCTCGACGGCGCGCACGCCCTCGACCACATACTGCCCTTCGCGGTCACGCGTCTTGTCGTGCTTGAGCGCCGCCACAGCGCGCAGCTCGGCATCGAGCTCGACCACTTGCCCCTCAGGAGTCGCCACCTGGCGCACCCCCGCCGGCGAATTCGGACGCCGGTTCCAGCGAGGATCGCGGTCCCTGCGGCCATCGCCCCCACGCTCATACCCGCGTCTGTCCTCGTTCACGCCTTACCTCCCAAGATTTGAAGAATTCTATCACGAACGGAAGCGGCATCCAAGCCGAGTTCCTCGAAAAGTTTCTTGGTCTCACCATGGGTGACGAACTGATCAGGCAGTCCCATCACCAAGAAACGCGGCGATACGCCAAGATCTGCCGCCAGTTCCAGCACGCCCGATCCGTAGCCGCCATGCCGCACGCCGTCTTCCAGCGTCACCACCAGCTCGTGACTGGAAAGCAACTCGCGATAGGGCGCAGCGGCCAAGGGCTTGGCAAAGCGCGCATTCACAAGCGTCGCCTCAATGCCAACGGCGGCCAGCATATCAGCCGTCTTTTCAAGCGTAGCCACCATGCTGCCAATGCCGAAAAGTGCCACCCGCGAGCCCTTGCGCAGGACCTCGGGGATGCCCATTTCCAGCACTTGCGGCGGATCCTTGCGCTCGGAACCGTTGCCGGCGCCACGCGGATAGCGAATCGAGACCGGCCCAGAAACATGGGAATGAGCCGTCCACAGCATATCGCGGAGTTCGCCTTCATCCTTCGGGGCCATCACCACCATGCCCTGAACGGTGCGCATGTAGGCAAGGTCCAGCGCTCCGTGGTGGGTCGGGCCGTCGGCACCGACAAGGCCTGCGCGATCCAGGCAGAAGATCACCGGAAGATGCTGGGTGGCCACGTCGTGGACCACCTGGTCGTAAGCGCGCTGCAGGAAGGTGCTGTAGATGGCCACCACCGGCCGCAAGCCTTCGCAGGCAAGCCCGGCGGCAAAGGTCACGCCGTGCTGTTCGGCGATGCCCACATCGAAGACCCGCTCCGGAAAACGCTTCTCGGCAATGGAGATGCCAGTTCCCGACGGCATGGCCGCCGTAAGCGCCACCACCGAGGAGTCCTTTTCCATCAGATCCACCAGCGTCTCGCCGAAGATCTGGGTGTAGGAAGGACGGGTGTCGGAGCTCACCAAGAGCTTTCCGGTGTCCTTGTCGAAGGCGCCCAGACCGTGCCACTTGCCTACGGCATCCTTCTCAGCTGGCTCGTAGCCCTTGCCCTTCTGGGTGACCACGTGCAGGAGTTTCGGGCCGGGAACCTTCTTAAGGCGCTCCAGCACATCGACCAAAGCCGCGATGTCATGGCCGTCTACCGGGCCGAAATATTGGATGCCGAGATTCTCGAAGTAGGACGCCGGAAGCAACGCACCCTTGAGGGCTTCTTCGAGCTTCCCTACCGCCGCCCGTGCGCCTTGGGCCAAGCCCTTGCCCAGCTTATCGAGGCGTCCGAGGCTTTCCCACACATCTCCCCGCAGCTTGAGCCAGCGCGGGTCGGTGATGAGGCGATTGAGGTGCTTGGCGAGGGCGCCCACATTGTGGGCGATCGACATCTTGTTGTCGTTGAGGATGACGGTGAAGTCTTCCTGACGCGCTCCGGCGTTGTTCAGGGCTTCAAAGGCCATGCCGCCCGTCAGGGAGCCGTCACCGATTACGGCAAAGACGCTGTTGGCCTGGTGGCGCAGATCACGCGCCACGGCAAAGCCCAAGGCCGCCGAAATGGAGGTGCTGGCGTGTCCCGCCCCGAAGGCATCGTAGGGAGATTCCTCGCGTTTGAGGAATCCCGAGATGCCTCCGTGCTGGCGAAGCGTATCGAAGGCCTCGCGCCGCCCCGTCAGGATCTTGTGAGCGTAGGTCTGATGCCCGACGTCCCACACGATGCGGTCTTGCGGTTGGTGAGTGGTCTTGAAGAGCGCCAGAGTCAGTTCGATGGTCCCGAGATTGGGCGAGAGGTGACCTCCCGTCTTCGAGACGTGCGAAATGATGAACTCCCGGAGTTCTTCCGCCAACTGCCGCAGTTGGGTAATGCTCAGCGCCCGGACGTCGTCAGGAGAGTCGACATGATCCAGAAGCCTTGTTTGGACAAGCTCCATCGTGAAAGTTCCCTTTTCACGCAAGCTAGATAATGGCACCTGCCGCGAGGCTTCGGATTGGACGCGAAAGCTTCAATCGGCGCAGAGAAAAGTTGGAGAATCGCTGGCAACACCACACCAGCGGCTGCCGACATCATTCAAAAGCGCCGTTCGCCCCGAGGCCCGCAGAAAGGCCGAACGACGTCCTGTGGCTGAAAGAACTGGCCAGCCATTCTTGCCAGGCGTGGCGTAGACGAGATCAAAGAGCACTCCCCCTGCGGAGTCGGTGAGTTTCCAGACCACGCCGCCGGATGTCGACCATGTGACGCCAGCGATCCCTGAAAAAAGAGGCGCAGCGGTCTGGAGCGGATGCCCCGCCGTCAGCAAATCAGAAGTCGCGTTGGTGACGATCTGATCACCGCCCGCCGCCACATTCACCGCGAGCACACTATCGATGGTGCCGTGAGCGATGCGCACCTTTCCCACGTAAGCCTCCGTTCCAGGGTTGGAGATGCGCAGCCAGTCGCTTTTGCCGGAATCAGAAAAAGCCGTCAAGAGCAGGCGACCGGTCTGGCGAGACGGCAGCGCAGTCGCACTTGAAAAGCCAACTTGAACAGAGGTCTCTCCACCCAAGGCAAAGCTGATGCCCAAGGTGGTGCGCGAAAGAGCCGATACAAAGTCCCAGGCGTAGGACTGCTCGTCGCCAGAACGCAGAGTCGTTGCCGAATCCAGGAAGTAGAGGGTGTCTCCAGTGACCGTCCAGGCTCGCAGGTGAATGGCAAGCGGAACTCCCAACGGCAGCGAATCGAGGCGCAGCAGTGCCTTGCCCCCGGCTAGGCGCACCGTATGGCAACTCCACGTCGAGGAGCCGCTCGTCGCCCAGATGCCCAGCGAGTCCACCGTCTCAGGAATTGACGGAAACTGCAGGTAGATCTTTCCCAGCACCGGGCGCAGCAGCAACTGAAGCGGCAAGGCCTCGGCGCGCGACAAAGCAAAAGTGGCGGTGGAATCCGCATAGGTAACGATGCCGCGAGCGTCGAGGTAGCGGGCTACCAACCGGTATCCGGCGGCCACTGGCAACGACTCGAAACCGGCACGCAAGGTGTCTGTTCCGTCCCACACCAGGGTATCTTCGCGCAAAAGCGGCAGGGTGGGATTGGAAAGCGAAAGCAGGATTTTGCCTCCCGGTTCGGCTCGGGCCGCGACACTTGCAGAGGACGCGATTGGTGGTGCCGTTAAGGTCAAGGCAGCTTCGCCAGAGGCGGTTGAGAGGGACGATTCGTCCGAAGAGCATGCCGCCAACAGGCAGCCCAAGGACAGGCCGTAAATCAATTGCAGCTTCATGAGATTCCTAAACGCGAGGGTGTGGCGCAAAGGAATTCATGGAACATGCCAACCCGCATTGGGCCAAAAGTTCAGAGAAGCCCTGCGTCTTTGAGCGCAAGCGCTTCCTGCAGTGCCGTAAAGACGCTGCAGGCGTTTTTCAGGTGCCGCGCGTCTCGATGTCGGCCATCACCACCTCGTCCGCCCAGTCGAAAGGAGGCTCTTCCCACCAGCGTTCTTCCGGTTCCGGCAGCGGGAGCCTGGGAAGCAGCGGCGCGTCCTCGGTCGACGAGTCTTCATCCTCGTCGTCCTCGTCTTCGTCCTCGACGCCGGGATAGTACTCGGCGATCTCCTCGTAGCCCTCTTTGTCTTCCCGGACAATGCTCCAGGAAAACGTCTCGCGCCCCTCGTCGGAGGTCTCGCCGACCAGCACCAAATAGTGCTCGCCTTCCCGATGCCGCCAAGCCTGGGGCTGCTCCGTCTCTACCGTGGAGCCGAAATTCTCGAACAGTTCCGACACCGAGATGCGCAACCATTCGCAGGTGCGGTTCACGAAGCTATCGACCCATTCCACCGGGAAGATGCCGCTCCAGCGGACTTCCAGATCCTCGTTTTCGTGATTCCAAATCTCGTCGCCGTAGTTGCGAGCAAGCTCGGCGTATTCCCCCGACTCGGAGCGAAAAAGCGACCACCAGATGTCATCGCCCTCGGCCTGATCCCGAAGCACCACGAAATGGCGACCATCCTGGTGAATCCAACCCAACGGCTCTTCGTGCCAGGTGGTCTTCCCAAAGCGGCTCAGCAGATCAGCTGCGGAGAGCGGCTTCCAATCCTGTGGAACGTTCAACATGTGCGGGAAGGTAGCTTCTGCGCGAATTGGCGCGTTCCTTGCCAGTATTCTTGATCATGTCCCGCATCGTCTGTTCCTCGCACTCGCCTTTGCGCACCTGCCTTGCCGACCTGGAAGCCGCCGCTGGCCACGGCTCCACCGTACTCCTCCTCGGTGAATCGGGAACCGGCAAAGAGCTGTGCGCCCGCCACCTGCACCACTCCTCACCGCGACGACAACGCCCTTTTGTGGCCCTCAACTGTGCCGCACTCTCGTCCAGCCTTTTGGAAAGTGAACTCTTTGGTCACGAAAAAGGCGCCTTCACCGGAGCCCATGTCCAACGCCCGGGCCGCTTCGAGGCGGCATCGGGGGGAACCTTGTTCCTGGACGAAGTGGGAGAGCTGAGCTTGCCGGCCCAAGCCGCGCTACTGCGCGTACTGCAGGAGCGCAAGGTGGTGCGAGTGGGAGGTTGGGAGGAAATCGCCGTGGACGTCCGCTTGGTGGCGGCCACCCATCGCGACCTGTGGGAGATGGTCGGAAATGGCAGTTTCCGTCAAGATCTGTTCTTTCGTCTGCACGTGATTCCGGTGCGCATTCCCGCCCTGCGAGAACGGCTGATGGACCTTCCGGATCTGGTACACTCGCTGCTGCAGCGCCTCACCACCGCCGGGACAATGGCGTGCCCCGAACTCGGGCCCGCCCAGCTGCGCGAGCTGGCTTGTCACGACTGGCCCGGCAACGTGCGCGAACTGGAAAATTTCCTGGAGCGCTGGCTGGTGCTGGGAAGCGTCCCGAGCCGCCTTGGCGAACTGCTCGACGAGGCCCGCACCCGCTCGCGGCAACGCGCGCCCGACCCATTTGCAGGCGCCCGCCAGGAAATCCAGCATTTACTGGAGCGCCACGGAGGGCAACGCGGGCGAGCCGCCCAGGAACTGGGCATCACCCGCCGCGCCCTTTCCTATCGAATGGCCAAGCTGGGAATTCCTCTTTCATCCCCAACGAGCGCATTTGGTACTTTGCCCGTGTGAAAGAATGTGAGACATTTTCTCAGGTGGACGGCCCGATCGGACTCTATGTCCACGTGCCCTTTTGCGGCTCCAAGTGCCACTACTGCGACTTTGCCTCCTGGGTCGACAAGGGCGGCCAGGAAGCGCTCTGGATCTCCACCTTAGAGCAGGAACTGTCACTCCGACGGCGTCAACTGGGAAATCGCCCCCTCGACACCATCTTCATCGGCGGCGGAACCCCTTCGGTACTGGCCCCCTCCACTCTGGAGCGCCTGTGCCAGGCGATCGCAGCCTTTCCCCGAAAGCCCAGCTGCGAGTGGTCTTGCGAAGGGAATCCCGGAAGTCTTGACCAGGAAAAACTCGCGATCCTGAAAGCCCACGGCGTGGATCGCATCTCCCTGGGTGTGCAATCGCTGGACGAAACGCTGCTTGCACGCATGGGGCGTGCCCACGATGCCATCCAAGCTCTGGAAGCCTGCGAATTGGTCAACGCCTCCGGTTTGCGCTGGAATGCCGACCTCATCTTTGCCGTTCCCGGCCAGACCCTGGACAGCTTCCTGGAAAGCCTTGCGAGCTTGGTGCGCCACGGAGCCCGGCACATCTCCTTCTACGGGCTCACCATCGAAGCGGGAACGGAATTTTCCAGGGCCGTGCAAGCGGGAAGGCTGGCGGAAGTCGACGAGGACGAATACGCCCGCATGTACCTGGAAGGCGCACAATACCTAGAGGCCGAAGGGATCTTGCGCTACGAAGTGAGCAACTTTGCCTGCCCTGGCGAGGAATGCCGCCACAACCAAGGCTATTGGCGTCGAGACGGCGCCTGGCTTGCCGCCGGCAACGCCGCTCACGGATATCTGCCCTGGAAGCGCTGGAGCGCGCCACGAGGGCTGGAAGCCTGGCTGCAATGGGGCGCCGCCGGGTTTCCTGCCACCGGAGCCTCCGTAGAGCTGCTCGCCCCCCCAGAGCGCTATACTGAAAGCTGGTTCTTGGGACTGCGCACCCGAGAAGGCGTCGATCTGTCGCTGCTTCGGGAGGAATTCGGACCGCGACTGGACGATGCGCGATTGAGGCGCTGGCTCGACTCGGGAACCCTGGTGCGCAACGGCGACACGGTGCGGCTCCAGGGAGAAGGCTGGCTACTACTCGATACCGTCGCCGCCGATTGCAGCATGTAATTCCACCCAGATTTCCATATCGAGGAATCTCATGGCGATTCGCAACGTCAAAAGTTCGATGGTCGACATGAACGAACTCGAGCCGATCGTGCGGCAGGCCCAAACGGGCGATCTGGAAGCGTTCCGAACGTTGTGGGAGCATTCTTGGCCGGGCATGCGGCGGCTGGCCGGGCACCTCTGCGCCAGCCCCTGCGAAGCCGATGACTTGGTTCAGAACTGCTTTGTCCAGTGTTGGAAGGCGCTGCCGACCCTGCGTGAACCGGCCGCCTTCATGGGATGGCTGCGGCGCATTGTGGTGAATCGCGCCCGTGACCTGTGGCGCTCTCGGCGTCCTGAGGAGAGCTTGGACGTGCCCGGCGCCTTTGAGCCGCTGGACGGCGAACCAAACGCCTCGGAAGCCCTAGACACCAGCCAGCGTAGCGAGCTGGTGCGCCGCGTGGTCGCCTCGCTGCCCGACGGCCAGCGCGAAGTGATCGCATTGTTCTACTTGGAGGAGCTGGAAGTGCTGGAAGTGGCCTCCACCCTCAATCTTCCCAAGGGCACCGTCCTCTCGCGCCTCTCGCGCGGCAGGGATGCCCTGCGCGAACGTCTTTCCGCCTACTCTCTGGAGGTGTCCTGATGGTCCACGATGATCCATTGAGACAGATTTTGTCCCAACAGCCGTTTCCGACACCCACCGAAGAGATGTGGCAACAGCTGCAAGTGCAACTAGAGCCGCGCCGGCCCGAAAACCGGCGGCCGTTTCATTCGGTGCGGCAACACCATCCGCTGCGCTGGGGAATGCTTGCGGCATCGCTCACGCTGCTCATCGCCGGGACCGTCTGGGTCGCCACCGGCGGCGATAGCGTCTCGTCCTGGTCACAAGTGCATGCCGCATCGCTCTGGGGAACGGGCACCGCCGACCCTTCGTGGGTGGCCATGGAGGTTGCTTCACCATGATTTGCCTCACACTGGCATTGGCCGGCTTATTTTCGGCAAGCGATCCGTGGGATCTGCTGCGCCGTGCTGAACAGAGTCGCAACCTGCCTTCCGAAGGCGTGGTGCGCACCACCATGTGGAGTCCGCGAGCGGATGGGCGCGTCCGAACCATGGGCTTTCATTTCCGGCAAGGCAAGGATTTTCGGGAGATGTTCCCGGAAAATCGAGACGGCCCGACGATCTTGGAAACAGACGGACACTTTGCCGTAATCGGCTCGCACGGCAAGCGCATCTTGGAACGAATGCTGCCGCCGGACCAAGGCCACATGGATCTGGAACTGATGCGCAGCAACTATGAGATTGCTCAGGAAGGCGAAGCCCAGATCTTAGGCCGGCGCTGCGCTGTGATTCGTCTGCGTCCGCGCCATCCGGCTGGCAGCGGTCAACGCCTCTGGATTGACGAAACCACCGGCGCCATTTTGGGGCGCGACCAATACGACAGTCGCGGGCAACTGCTGCGACGCACCCGCACCGAAGCTCTGCGCTTCCTTTCCCAAGACATCCGCCCAACCTTGACCATCCCGCCGCGCCCGGCGGCCTCAGCGACGTCCCTGGAGGCGCACGGACCGGTTCCACTCGACCAAGCTTCGCGTTGGATCGGCTTTGCCATCCCCGTGCCCAAAGCAGTTCCCGCCGGCTTTGACCTGCGCGGCATCTTTCCCGAGACCTGCCCGGACGGCAGCCATTCCCTGCGCATGTCCTGGAGCGACGGCCTTTCCAACATCAACGTCTTCCTACACCCCAACGGCTGCCGCCGCCCTATGACCCCGCCACAGCCGACGCTTCGCGAACGTCTGCGCCACTGGTTCCACCTTCATGGCAGCGGACATCGTCCGCCGCCGCCCCCAATGGTCGCCGGATCTCTTGGGGCCACACAGCAAGCCGCCGCCATCGGCGACTTGCAAGAAGATCTTTTGCTCGAAATCCTGAAATCCATGGGGACTCCCGAACGTCCTTTCGTTCGCCACCCTTTCCCCAATCATCCACCTAAGGAAGAACCATGAAGAACTCCACTTTTTGCCTCCTGGTTGGACTGGCCACACTGCCAGTCGCAGTCTTTGCCCAGGACTCCACTCAGCCGGGCCCGCACCACCCGGGCAAGGAAGGTCGCGCCCCTCGCGGGCCGGAAGATTCGCTTCGCATCAAGTCTTTCCAGGAAGGCGCCCGTCTGCGCCGCGACGTCTCGGAGAAGCGCCGCGCCTATTTCGAAGCGATTGCCGACAAGAAGGACGAAGCCGCCAAGAAGAGCGAACTCATGACGGCTCTGGACAAGTTGAACGCCTACCAGAAGAAGCAATTGGAAGAGATCGCCCAGCGCTTTGACAAGATGCCCAAAGACACCGGACGCGACCTGCGCCGCGAGTCCTTCAAGGCTCGCAAGGCTTACTTCGAGGCCGTGATTGCCAAGAAGGATGAAGCTGCCAAGAAGGCCGCCTACTTCGCCGCCCTAGACAAGGTGGTGGCCTATGAGAAGGCCCATGTAGACGAGGCCGCAGCGCGTTTTGCCAAGAATCCCAAAGGCGAGCACAAGGGTCCCGGCATGCGCCGCCCTGGCCACGAAGGCTTTGGCTTTCAGGGCCAGAATTGCCCCAGGCATCCGCAGGGTATGACGGAAGGCACGATGATGGGCTCCGCCCCAATGGCCGAAGCTCCCGAAGAGCAAGCCGAGAAACAGTTTGCCATGGGACCTGAGAACGACATGGGTCCCATGGCCGATGTCGACTTCGGAGCGGACGACAATTTCCCCGAGTCGCAGGACTGAAGAACCGCGACTCGAGGCCGCCTTCCGGAGAACCACCTCTCCGGGGGGCCTTTTTGTTACTGGGGAGGCCAGTCCTCCAAGGCTAGGTCCAGCGATTCATCGGAGACATCCAAGGTGTAACAGGTGCAGTGATCATTTTTGCTCACCGAAATGCTGCCACCATCGAGCGCTTCAACGCTAATCTTGCCTTTCCAATAGATGGCCTGCGCGGAGTAGCTGCCTTCTGGCTCGCTCCAACTCAATTTTTTCCCATCCGAAGACTTAAGCGTCTGCCACTTGAGAAGATGCCCATTTTCTACCGAACGTCCTTCATAGAGGCGCACTTGCACGCTATCATAGGTCACCGGAGCCCCTAGGGAAAGCGAAAGGGTTCCCCATCTGGAAGAGGTGCCATCCCAGTAACATTGATAATCTGCGTGCGTCCCTTCAGGGCAATCTGTCGAGGCGCAACCCGCCAAGCAAAGGGCAAGCCCAGCGAAAAAGCAAAGACTCGCCCGCTTCAAAAGACCACCACCATGTCCACACGAGTGTGTCCGAGCACGCCTTCGCCGAGGGTTTCGCGGACGTCGAAGCGCCAGCGCTTGGCCAGCGCCACGCCACCGCCAATCCAAGGATTGGCTTCGCCTTTCGGAGAACTGGTGGTTCCCGAGAAGTCTCCGGTCACAAATTCCATGCCGGCCATGGGGAGGACGCCAAGCTGGCTTGTCCCGATCAGACCGTAGACGCCAGCCACGAAGCCGTAGCGCAGAAGGCGGCGCTGCACCCAGCGCGTCTCGCTTTCTTGTTCCAAAGTCTTCCAATAGCCGGGGCGAATCCACCCGTCGAGACTTGCGCCAAAGTGCTTCGTTGAAGCCTCTGCGCCCAAGAGCGGTGACAGATCGTGCTCGCTAGCGTGAAGCCCGAGCCGGAGGTGCCACGGGGAAGTTGCTGAGGCAAGCAGGGAAAGTGCGCACACAAGGGGGATTGGAAGCATGTCCTAAACTTAGCACCTGGGCTGACGTCCCGCAAAGCGCCTTCTAACGACGATTTCTGTCAAAAGAAAACCCCGGCACCGCTAGGAACCGGGGTTGACATTTTTTGTCTCACGCTTGCGGCATCAGCCCTGGGCGATGAGGATCTCCAGCATCTTCTTGGCCGAGTGGGTGATGATGGTGCCAGGCCCAAAGATGGCGGCGGCGCCAGCCTTGTAGAGGAAGTCGTAGTCCTGCGCCGGGATGACACCGGCAGCGATCACCACGATATCTTCGCGACCAAGCTTCTTGAGTTCGGCCACGAGCTGCGGCAGCAGCGTCTTGTGACCGGCGGCAAGGGAGCTCATGGCCACCACGTGCACGTCATTTTCTACAGCCTGCTGGGCCGTCTCTTCAGGAGTCTGGAAGAGAGGTCCGACGTCGACGTCGAAGCCCATGTCGGCGTAGGCCGTAGCCACCACCTTCTGGCCGCGATCGTGGCCGTCCTGGCCCATCTTGGCGATCATGATGCGGGGACGACGGCCTTCCTTCTTGGCGAAGGTGTCGGCCAGACTGCGAACTTCCTCGATCTCGCTCATGTTGGCGAACTCGCTCTGGTAAACGCCCGAAATCGAGCGGATGACAGCCTTGTGGCGCCCGAAGGTCTTCTCCATGGCGTCGGAAATCTCGCCCAAGGAAGCGCGAGCCTTGGCGGCCTCCACAGCCAGCGCCAGCAAGTTGCCCTTGCCCGTCGCCGCAGCTTCGGCAATGGCGTTGAGGGCCGCTTCGCACTTGGCGCTGTCGCGCTCGCCGCGCAGCTTCTTGAGACGCTCGATCTGCGACAGCCGCACCGCGGTGTTGTCGATGTCGAGAATTTCGAGCGGGTCTTCCTTCTCCAGGCGGAACTTGTTCACGCCCACGATGGTCTCGCGGCCGGAATCGATGCGAGCCTGGCGACGGGCCGAAGCCTCCTCGATGCGCATCTTGGGAAGGCCAGTCTCGATGGCCTTGGCCATGCCGCCGAGCTTCTGAACCTCCTCGATGTGCGCCCATCCCTTCTGGATGAGGGCGTCGGTGAGGGCCTCGAGGTAGTAGGAACCGCCCCACGGATCGATGATCTTGCAAATGCCCGTCTCGTTCTGGAGGAAGAGCTGGGTATTGCGCGCAATGCGAGCCGAGAAGTCGGTGGGCAGCGCGATGGCTTCGTCGAGAGCGTTGGTGTGCAGCGACTGGGTGTGGCCCAGGGCGGCATTCATGGCCTCGATGCAGGTGCGCACCACGTTGTTGAACGGATCCTGCTCGGTGAGCGACCAGCCGGAGGTCTGCGAGTGGGTACGCAGCGCCAGCGACTTGGGGTTCTTGGGGTTGAACTGCTTCACGATCTTGGCCCACAGCACGCGCGCGGCGCGCATCTTGGCCACTTCCATGAAGTGATTCTTGCCCTGGGCCCAGAAGAAGGAAAGGCGCGGCGCGAAAGCGTCGATGTCGATGCCGGCGGCGACGCCGGTGCGCAGGTATTCCAGACCGTCAGCCAAAGTGTAGGCCATCTCGAGGTCGGCGGTGGCGCCGGCTTCCTGCATGTGGTAGCCGGAAATCGAGATGGAGTTGAACTTGGGCATGAACTTCGAGGTGTACTCGAAGATGTCGGCGATGATCTTCATCGACGGC
>DAIPHW010000058.1:0-8234 GCA_036771135.1 Fibrobacterota bacterium
ACCCGGTTGCGTCTTTGCGACCCAATGCCTGGGGCCTCTACGACATGCTGGGAAATGTGTGGGAATGGGTTAACGATGGCTGGGACTCCACTTACTATGCCAAGAGCCCGCGCCAGGATCCCAAAGGCCCTGCCGAAGCCTCCGAGCGGATGGCGCGCGGTGGTTCCTGGTACAACTTTGAAGGCCTGGTGCGCTCCTCGACGCGCATCCATTATCCTCCCGCCCAACGTTTTGTGAACGTGGGCTTTCGTTGCGCCCGCGACCTGGTTCCCCCAGACACGACGCACAAGCGCGCGCCTTGAGATCTTCCCAACCTCTGCTCCTGATTGGAGCCGGAGCCATGGGCCAGAAGCACCTGCGCCATATCGGTAGTGGCGGCCACTTTTCTCTCGCCGGCATCTGCGATCCCAATCCAAGTACATTCCCGCCTGGGGTGCCCTGTTGGACCTCCCTGACGGAGGCCTTATCGGCATCTCATGCCAAAGCGGCCTTGGTCGCCGTGCCGCCCCAAGCGCATACAGCCTGCGCACGCGCCTGCCTAGATGCTGGCCTTGCCGTACTCATGGAAAAGCCCCTAGCCACAAGCTTTGCGCAAGCCAGCGAACTCCAACAAACTTTTGCCGCCGCGAAGGTCATTCTTCAGCCGGCCATGGTGGAGCGCTTCAATCCGGCATGGCAAGCGTTGCGTCAGCGTCTGACTTTGGAATCCATCCGTGCCATCCGCATCCGTCGCGAAGGGGGCACACGACGGATTGGACATGCGATTGGTGCTGGACAGGACCTCGCCATCCACGATCTCGACTTGTTGCTGGATCTGCTTCCTGGCCTACAGCGAGAAAGCCTGCTCCGCGAGGGGGAAGCGGGAAACGAACATCGGCTCGAGATGCGACTGTCGAGCCGGGGGATCAAAGTGGAACTATGTGCCGCATGGGATCTGCCGCCATGCCGCACTTGGACCATTGAAACGACAAAAGGAACCTACGCCGTCGACTTTCGGCACAGTTCGCTCTGCTGGAACGACGAAGCAATCCCGCTGCCTAAGGGCGATGCCTTGGCATCCCTTCAGGAGGCGTTTGCCGATCTTTTCGAGCGCAGTGAAACGGACCAGGCAGGACTTACCCGCGTCCTTTCCGCCCTAGCGCTCCTGGAAGATTAGCCCAAAAATGCGACAGCTTCGATCTCGACCTTGACGTCGCGCGGCAAGGAGCTCACTTCCACAGTGGAACGAGCTGGCGCCGCCTCTCCCGGGAAGTAGCGGGCATAGACCTCGTTCACCGCCGCAAAGTCATCGAGATCGGAGAGGAAAATGCCGGTACGCACCACCTGCTCCATGCTCGCGCCTCCTGCGGTCAGCACAGCCTTGAGATTTTTCAAGACCTGTTCGGCCTGCTGGGCAGCAGTTTCTCCGACAGTTTTGCCGGTCTTCGGATCGATTGGAATCTGTCCGGAACACCACAGAAACCCGCCTGCAGACACGGCTTGCGAGTAAGGTCCAATGGGCTTTGGAGCTTCTTCCGAAAAAACGCTTTTTTTGTCCATGATCATGCCAAATGAGATACATATTTCCGTCATGCACAAGCGCCATACCAAAATTCTTGCAACCATCGGGCCTTCTTCCGAGCCTCCAGAAATGCTGGAAAAGCTTTTCAAGGCTGGACTGAACGCCTGCCGTCTCAACCTCTCTCACGGCGATCATGCCGAGCACGGATCTCGCGTCAAGAACATTCGCGAAATCTCGGCTCGACTGAACTGGCCCGTGAGCATCGTCTTGGACCTGTGCGGCCCCAAGGTGCGCACCGATACCATGACTTACGAGATCGCCGCCGGCGAAACCTGGCGTCTGGTCGCGGCTGGCAAGGGCGATCCGGCCACCAAGCGCTTGGGAATCCAGCAGCCGAACCTCTATCAGATCGTCAAGCCCGGCCAGGTCATCCTGTTCGACGACGGCAAGATGGACGTGGTTGTCACTGCTGTCGAAGGTGACGAAATCCTCTGCACCGTCCGCACTGGCGGCAAGGTCAAGTCCCGCAAGTCGGTGAACACCCCGGGTGCCGACAACGGCCTGGACGTGCTCTCCGAGAAGGACAAGAAGGACGCCATCTTCGGCAAGGAAGCCGGCGCCGACTGGGTCTGCCTCTCCTTCGTGCGCCATGCCAAGGATGTCAACGATTCCCGCGCCTACTTTGACAGCATCGGCTGGCATGGCGTGCCCATCATCGCCAAGATCGAGACCCCGCTTGCGGTCGAATGCCTGGAAGATATCGTCAAGGTTGTCGACGGCATCATGGTCGCCCGCGGCGACCTCGGCATCGAGTGCCCCACAGAAGAAGTCCCTGTCATCCAGAAGCGCGCTGTCAAGCTCGCTCGCAAGTATGGCAAGCTCCTGATCGTGGCCACCCAGATGCTCGACTCCATGGAGCGCAACCCCCGCCCGACGCGCGCTGAGGCCTCTGACGTGGCCAACGCCGTGTTTGACGGCACCCAGGTGGTGATGCTCTCCGGTGAGACGGCTTCGGGTGACTATCCCGAGCAGGCGGTCCAGACCATGGCCACCATCGCTCGCAAGGCCGAAGGTGTCGCTGACATCCCGCAGGATCTTCCGACCATCTGTTGCCAGTCCCAGGAGATGATTGCTGCAGCGCTTCGCCTGCACACCCACTCCAAGTCCCCGGTGCTGGGCATCTTCAGCGACGACGCCGCCGTCATCGGCGCCGCTGCCGCCTTCCACAGCGATGCCACCATCGTTGCCCTGACGACCGACCGCAAGGTTTACCAGCGCGTTGCTCTGCACTTCGGTGTAGTGGCCGTGCTGGTGCCAGCCTACACTCAGATCGACGCCGCCATCCCCGAGGCCATCAAGGAGATCAAGGCGCGCGAACTGGTGGACGACTCCGATCGCGTGGTGTTCCTCTATGCCACCCCGGTAGGTGCCAAGACGCACAACACGATTCGCTTGGTTCCTGTCGCCGGCTGATCGCCGAACTCTTTCGTGTGCATTTGGGCCCCGGGATTTCCCGGGGCCTTTCTTTTTGTCCTCAACGCAAAAAAGGGCGGCTCCAATGGAGTCGCCCTTCGTCGTGATTCGAGGTGCTTGCTAAATCAGCCCTGCTCAAGCCCCAGCGTCTTGGTGGTGGCGTCGCACACTTCGGCAGGTCCCCAATACTGGATGGGGCCCGGGTAGACGTAGGACTCGGTCTCGGCCCAAGTGTCGCGATTAGCGGCCAGGGCGCGGAAAGGAGCTCCGTCGAGTTCCACCAGCGCCTTGCGGATCACGGGCTTGTCTTCGCCGTGACGGCGTTCCATGTTCATCATCATGGTGATGGGGATGCCACCGGGCTTCCAGCCTTCGATGCCCTTAGTGAGGTTCGACACGGTAGCCATGTAGCCAGTGTATCCGCCGTTCACGAGGAGCGAAGCCACAGTGCCCAAGGAGTAGCAGTAGTCGGCGTCAAAGTTCGACGGCGCAGCGCAACGTCCTTCGTAGCCGAAGAAGTGGTGCAGGGCCGAGAACTTGGCCTTGGAACCGATCTTCGTGAGCTCGGCGGCGACCATCTCCGAAAGAAGCTTTTCCGTCTCGATGCGCGAGACCTGGACGTTGCCGTGCGGGTCGCGATCGAGCAACAGCTGTCCGCGGATGCCCAGCGGCAGCGAGAAGTAGGTGGCGGCGATGTCGGTGGCCAGGAACTTCTTGAGCAGTTCTTCCTTGGCGGCCTGATCAGCGGCAGCCTCGAAGGCCACCTCTTCCTTAGCCATCAGGTCGTTCAAGGTGGCGATCAGTTTCTTGACGTCGGGCATGAACTCGACCAAACCTTCGGGAACCACGGCCACGCCGAAGTTCTTTCCGGCCTGGGAGCGCTTGTCCACCAGAAGGGCGATGGAGCTCACCACTTGGGCCAGCGTCTGCCCCTTCTTCTCGACTTCCTCGGAAACCAGGCACAGATTGGGCTGCGTCTGCAAGGCGGCTTCAAGAGCCAAGTGGGAAGCGCTGCGTCCCATGATCTTGATGAAGTGCCAGTACTTCTTGGCCGAAAGGCAGTCGCGCTGGATGTTGCCGATCAGTTCCGCGTAGGTCTTGGACGCGGTGTCGAAGCCAAAGGAGGTCGGGATCTGAGCATTCTTCAGGTCGCCGTCGATGGTCTTGGGACAACCAGTCACCGTGATGGAAGAGCCTTCAGCCTTGAACCATTCGCCGAGCACAGCGGCATTGGTGTTGGAATCGTCGCCGCCGATGATGACGACGGCTTGGGCCCCTTGAGCCTCCAGCACGGCCTTGCACTTCTTGAACTGCTCGACCGTCTCCAGCTTGGTGCGGCCAGAACCGATGATGTCGAAGCCACCGGTGTTGCGGTAAGAAGCAAGGAGCTCCTCAGTGATCTCAATGAACTTGCCGTCCACGAGTCCGGAAGGTCCGCCCAAAAAGCCCAGCACGCGGGAATCCTTGTGGATGGCCTTCACGCCGTCGAAGATGCCGGCGATGACATTATGGCCACCAGGAGCCTGGCCGCCCGAAAGCACCACGCCCACTGTGAGCGGGCCGCGCAGCGAAGATTCGCCCGCCACGAACTCGGCCACCGGCTGCCCGTAGGTCTTGGGGAAAAGTGCCTTGACACGAGCCTGGTCGGCCACGGACTCGGTGCCTTGGCCGAAGGCGATCTTGACGGCCGCCGGGCCTTGGCGAAGAACAGGAGGAAGTTTGGGCTGGTAGGCCTTGCGAGCGGTCTGGAGAGCCGAGAGCGTCATTTCTTGAGGTTCCCTTGTTGATGTGATCAGTGAAACACCGGAGCACAAAAATAGTTCGAAAGATCCACTAAAACAGAAAGCCCTCCGTCGCAATGCGACGAAGGGCTCCATCATCTCCCGGATGGGGGATGAGATTACTTCTTGGCGGTGTCCTTAGCGACTTCGGCCTTCTTGGCGGTGTCAACCTTGACTTCGGCCTTCTTCACGGTGTCCTTGACGGCAGCGGCCTTCTTAGCAGTCGTATCCTTGACGGCTTCGACCTTCTTGGCCTTCTTCACTTCGGCCTTCTTGACGGTGGCCTTGGCAGAATCCTTAGCGGTTTCAGTGGCAAAGGCGGCGACAGAAGTTACCAAAGCGGCGAACAGGATCTTCTTCATGACATTCTCCTAATTACTGTGGATGATACACTTTCGTCCAATGACACACGACACCTGCTGCCATCAGCGAAAATCAACGGGACCGGATGGTCTAACGAGAAAATAAACACAGTCGTAAATAAACGCAGGAAGATTCCTGCTGCCACGACAATAAATCAGAAATCGTTTTCCTTCCCTAGGCGCCTCCGGGAAGCAAAAAACCCCGGCTCGCAGAGCCAGGGTTTTGATCTTGCGACAGACGTCAACAGCTTAGCCGGCCGCTCCCACGACCAAGAAACGACGCGCTTCCTGAGCATCTTCGCTCTCCGGATAGAGCTTGATGAGCTTCTCGGCAATTCCCCGAGCGCCATTGGCATCTCCCTGGGCATCGCGGACAAGGATCTGCTGCAGCATGACCTGCGAAAGGAAAGGAAGCTGATCCTTGGGCTCATTGCCCAAACCACGCGCCTTGGGGTCCCCCGTCACGCGCTGGTACTTGGAAAGCACCTGGGAAAGCAAGTTTTCCGCCGTCTTGTAGTCCTTGCGGTCGATAGCGCACACCGCCAAGCCTCGCAAGGCCGCTCCCTCGATCAACGGCAGGGAACTCTTGGAACGGGCGATCCGATAGTTCTTTTCCGCCTTGTCGAACTGCCCCTTGCTGAGCTCGATGTCAGCGAGAATCACAGCGGCCTTGGCCGTCTCGATGTCAGCGTTGGACGCGGCAACCTTCTCAAGATAGGGAACAGCGGAGTCCACCTGATTGCGCGAGAGGAGCATGTAGACCTGCCCCATGTCGGCGCGAGCCTTTTCGCGCGCGCTGGAAATCATGTTGGCGCGGATCACCCACAGGGCAAGCCCCGCCAGGAGAAGCCCCAGAACGGAATAGGCAACGGTCTGGTTGCGGCGCAGAAAATCCTGCCCCCTGCGCACAGCCTCGGATGCGCGTTCCTCGAAAGGGAGCCCGGAGGCGAGATTTTCATTCGTCTGCTTGTCTGCCATGTCCAAGAATTCCTTTTATTGCGTCGACACTAAGGAGGGAGGCATTGGCCTATACCCTGCGAAAGTGAATATAGAACCGGAAGTGCTCCTTTGAACTCCCAAGAGACAAACATCTCCACCTCCACCGAGGCCCGCCAGCTTCATCTGCTGCGCGAGCGCCTGGAATCGATCGCCATGGCCAGCGAGATCCTGCGCGCCATGATGGCTTCGGATGACCTATCCAAGGCGGTCAGCACGTTGCTTGTCGGACTCGGAGAAATCATTCCCTGCCGTCGCATCGTGCTTTTCGAGGCCACGCTGGAAAACCTGGTGGAGATCGGTCGGACCGCGGCCACGACCTCCGACCAACCTTGCCGCCTGTCGCTCCTGTCCAAGCATCCTGCCGTACTCAGTCTCCTGACCGCCCGCCACCAGATCGAAGAGGCCCTTACCCCCCTTTGGGACGAAGGCGCCCTCAGCGCTCCCGCCATCCTACTTCCCTTTGAGGGACGACTGGGAAGCGACCCGACCAAGGGGCCATCAGCCTCCCACCTGCTCTGGATCGACGCTCCTGCGTTGTTTCCTCTCCCCTCCTCGCTCTGGGATCTGCTGGTGGGCATCACTGGCCAGGCCGGCGCGCTTTTGAGCGGATTCCGCCTGCGCGATGATCTTCGCAAAACCTACGATGCTCTTCACGAAGCCAACCACCAGCTGCAAAAAGACATCGACCGTGCCCGTCGCATTCAGGAAGGCCTGGTTCCCGGTGGCGACCTGAACGCCCCGCACATGCTGGCGGCTAGCCGCTACCTTCCCGCCGCCAAGGTCTCCGGAGATTCCTTTGACCTGTTTCCCTTGAATCCGGACGCGCCCTTGGGAAAGCAAGTGCTGCTGGTGGCCGATGTCTCTGGCCACGGCATCTCGGCGGCCATGGTCATGGCCATGTTCAAGGTGCTGCTGCGCCGCTCGTTGCGACGCGCCATCACCTTGCAGGAAGCTTTGGAGGAGATCAACCAAGACCTCCTGGCACAGGTCCAGGGGCTGCATTTCGTGACGGTGTTCCTCGCGGTCTTCGACCCCGAAAGTTGGCATCTTCACTGGATTTCTGCCGGGCACTGCCCGCAGATCCTGCTACGACGCGACAGTACGCTTTTGAACTTGGAGGCCTCCGGCCTCTTCCTGGGCGCCTTTGATGATCCGCAGCTCTCAGTCGGAACGCTCACGCTGACACCTGGGGATCGCCTGCTGTTGCACACCGACGGCATCGTCGAAGCAGCAAACCAAGACGGTGAGATGTTCGGCTTCGCCCGCCTTTGCGAACGCCTGCGCGACAGTCAAGAATTTTTGCCCACCGCAGCCCTAGATGCCATGCTGCACAAATGGCGAGACTTCATCGGAAGCGAGCCAGTGGAAGACGACGTGACGCTACTTCTGGTGGAATTCACATGAAGGAACTCTGGCGACAAGGCGCGATCCGCGTGCTGCTGTGCGAGGCCTTCCTCGACGGCCATGGCTGGGACGCCCGCGAAGAAGCCGACATCGAACGGGTTCGCCAGCGTCTGGGATGGCCGACACCCCTTCGCGCCACGGTCCAGGTCCATGGCACCCGCATCCTCAGCTCCGAAGAGAAAGGCGATGCCGACGGCTTCCTACTGGGACCTGGTGATGCCGCGCTGATCCGGCATGCCGACTGCTTCCCGGTGGCGATTCTCGATTCTCACCGCAACGCCGCGGCGCTTCTGCACTGCGGCTGGCGCGGTGCGGCCGGGCATCTGGCGCGGCAAGGCGTGGAACGGCTACTTGCCGAAGGATCGCGCCGCGAAGATCTTGAAGCCGTGATCGGCCCTGGCATCGGCCCCGCAGACTTTGAGGTGGGCTCGGAAGTGCTGGATCAGTTTCCTGCCGCATTCCACGGCCACACCACCTGGGGAACGCTCTCCGTGGACCTTCCTGCCTTCCTGCGTCAGGAATTGTCGCAGAGCGGCGTCGATGCCGCGAGAATCACTTGTGATTCCCGCTCTACTTTAGGAAATTTGCAACTGCACAGCTACCGTCGCGCGGGCGCGCGCGCCGGTCGGATGGCCACCCTCTGCCTCATCGCGCCCACTGGAGGAATATGAAGCGTCTTTCCCTTTCCATCGCCGCCCTCGGTCTCCTGGCCGC
>DAIPHW010000058.1:8334-13837 GCA_036771135.1 Fibrobacterota bacterium
GGCAAGGGCGAGACTCCCTACATCAACCTGCTCAACGACCTCACGCTACGCTACACCTTCCTGAAACTGCCGCCGCTTTCACCGCTGAAGCCACTCAGAATATCAGCTGGCGCCGGTGTGACGTTGGTCTACGGTACCCGTGTAGTGGGCAAGGACGACATCAAGGATATCTTCGACGGCAGCAATGCCGCGGGGCTCACCAGTGAGCAGCTTCAGAAGAAGCTTTCCGACAAGATCTCCGACAACCTTTACACCACCACCTGGGGCGGGCATCTGGACCTCAACATCCTCTTCAAGGTGCCAGTACTGCCGATCGCCATCTACGCCGACGGCAAGTGGTACGTCCACACCAGCGTCTCGGACGCCGCCTCCAAGTACCCTCTGGCCCTGAGCGGCGGCCTGGCCTTCTCTCTCTGATCCTCCATGCCCCTCTTCCAAGACAGCCAAGCCTTCCTGGAAGAGGGGCTAAATTCTCGCCAGCGCGAGATCCTCGCCCACGACCTGGAGCAGGCACCGCTCTTAGTGCTTGCTGGTGCGGGCACCGGAAAGACCGCCACCATCACCCGACGCCTGGCGCAGGAAGCGCTGCGGGACGGCTCCGGGGAACACGTGCTGGCACTGACCTTTACGCGCAAAGCCGCCGCCGAGATGCGCGAGCGAGCTGGACAATTATTGTCTACGCTGCGCGCCGGTTTTGAGGCACCCTGGTGCGGGACCTTCCATGCCCTGGGACTGCGCATTCTTTCGGAAAGCTGCGAAGGGCGCACCGGCTGGGACCGGTTGGGGCGAAGCACTGCGCGGCTGCTTTCCCCCGAAGAGGCCGACCGCTCGCGGGCCAGCTTCTGGCAGGAGCGCTTTCGCGAAAGCCCTACCCGCGCCTGGACCCAGATCGAACTCGAACGACTGCGCTGCGCCTGGACCGAGCCCGACGAACTGGAACGCGCCCGCCCCACGCACCCAGGCATTCCGGTGTGGCGCGCCTGGAACGCCTGGAAGGAACGGCACGCCACCCTCGACTTCGAGGATCTGATCGGCCTTGCCATCCGTCTGCTGGAAAATGACGCCGAGCTTGCCGCCCGGTGGCGCAGCCGCGCGCGTACCCTGCTCGTGGACGAATACCAGGACACCAACCGCTCGCAGTACCGGCTGGTGCGCGCCCTGTTGGGAAGCTCTTCCCGGCTTTTAGCTGTGGGCGACGACGACCAGTCGATCTACGGCTTCCGCGGTGCCGACATCGGAAACGTGCTGGACTTCCGCCGCGACTTCCCCCACGCGCACATTCTCAAGCTCGTGGAAAACTATCGCTCCACCGGCACCGTACTTGAAGTCGCCAACCGCATCTTCCCCGACAAGGCCGCCGACTTCCGCAAGAACCTGGAATGCGGCCGCTCTGAAAAGGGGACGCGCGCTGCCTGGTGGCTGGCGCTGGACGAGGACGAAGAACTCGCCTGGATCCGTGCCCAAGCCGAGGAATTTCTGCGCCAAGGCATGAAGCCCTCGCAGATCGCTTTGCTAACGCGGGCCAACCGCCAACTGGAGCCGTTGCGGCGCTGCCTGCAAGGAATTCCGCAAGCCGAGGCAAGCGGAGAAGATGGCGTACAGATTCTGACGGTACACGCCGCCAAGGGGCTGGAATGGCCGGTGGTGTTCCATCCCTTCGTGGACGCCGCGCGCCGCGAGAAGACAAGGCTCCTGCCGGCCGGAGAAGACGAGGAGCGGCGCCTCTTCTACGTGGCCGTCACGCGAGCCCGCGACCACCTGCGTCTCTCTAGTGCCGCCCGCCGTCGCCGTCGCGACGACTGGGAGCGCTGCGAGCCGCTTCCTTGGCACCGGCTGGTGCGCCCGGAACTTTCAGTGCTGCCGGGAAACTGGCGGCGCTTGCGACATTTTCTGTCTAGCGGAAAGCTGCGGCTGGAACCGGAGTCGCTATGCTGACCACCGGAGAACTCGCGCGGCTCTTAGGAATCACCGCACCGACGATCATCCACTGGATGGAGACCGGGAGGCTTCCCTTCCAGCGGCTGGGGCCACGCGGACGCCGACTCATCCGCGAGCAAGACGTACGGGACTACGTGGCGCGCGAGGGGTTGGATCCGGCTCGGCTGGATCCGGAGATCTGGGGGCGGGTATTTTCCGTCACCGATGTTCCGGGCGCCGTTCCAGCGCTCTTCATTACCAACCGAAACTTCCGCTGCGTCCACTGGAACAGCCAGGCGCAGGCACTGCTCGGTTGGAACTCGGCCGACGTGCTGGGAACCGGCCTAGAAAAGATCGGGGCGCGGGTGCCTGGCATGGAAGTGGACCTGCGCGGACTTTCCGAAGCGCCGCCGGGCCAAGAAGGGCCGCTTTCTCTGCATGTGGAGATGCGCCACCGCTCTGGAGACTGGATCGCGGTAGAGCTCACGCTCAACTGGATCCGCAGCCACGACCGGGAAATCGAGGGCGTGGCCTTCGTCTGCCGGAAAATGACATGAAAAAACCCGCTCCCCAAAAGAGGGAAGCGGGCCGAATCGATCTTCGCGAGAGCTTAGATCAGAGCTTCTTGACGGTCGCGAAGTAGACGGCCTTGGCGCCCAGCTGCTCTTCGATGCGCAGCAGCTGGTTGTACTTGCACAGACGGTCGGTGCGAGAGAGCGAACCGGTCTTGATCTGGCCAGCGCCAGTGCCCACCGCCAAGTCAGCGATAAAGGCGTCTTCGGTCTCGCCGGAGCGATGCGAGGTGATCACGCCGTAGCCAGCCTTCTGAGCCATCTTGATGGCTTCGAGGGTCTCGCTGACGGTGCCGATCTGGTTCACCTTGATGAGAATGGCGTTGGCCGCACCCATCTTGATGCCCTTCTCCAGGCGCTCGGGGTTGGTGACGAAGAAGTCGTCGCCAACGATCTGGATCTTCTTGCCCAGGGACTTGGTGAAGGAGACGTAGCCTTCCCAGTCGTTCTGGTCCAAGCCGTCTTCGATCGAGTAGATGGGATACTTCTTGACCCACTCGGTGTACTTGGCAGCCATCTCGTCAGCGCTGTAGAGCTTGTTCGGCTCGGACTTCCAGAACTTGTAGCCCTTGCGGTCGCCTTCGTCGAAGAGCTCCGAAGAGGCGCAGTCCAGAGCGATCTTGATCTGGGATCCGGGCTTGTAGCCGGCGGCCTTGATGGCCTCCATGACCACTTCCAGGGCCTCGTCGTTGGTGATGTTGGGAGCGAAGCCGCCCTCATCGCCCACGGCCGTGACATGGCCCTTCTTCTTCAGGATGCCCTTGAGGGTGTGGAAGATCTCGGCGATCCAACGCAGGCCTTCCGAGAAAGTCTTGGCGCCCACCGGGGCGATCATGAACTCCTGGAAGTCGATCTTGTTGTCGGCGTGCTTGCCGCCGTTGATGATGTTGGCCATCGGAACCGGCAGGGTAATGTCGGAAGCCTTGGTCTTGTGGAGCTTGGCGATGTACTTCCAGAGCGGCAACTTGGCGGAGACCGCCGAAGCGCGAGCCACGGCCAGCGAAACGGCCAGGGTGGCGTTGGCGCCGAGCACGGCCTTGTTGGGAGTGCCGTCCAGCTCGATCAGGAGCTTGTCGATGGCCTTCTGGTTGGAGGCCTCTTCACCCTTCAGCGCCTTGGCGATGACGGTGTTGACGTTCTCAACGGCCTTGAGGACGCCCTTGCCGAGGTAGACCTTCTTGTTTCCGTCGCGCAGCTCGACGGCTTCGTACTCGCCGGTGGAGGCGCCCGAGGGAACCGCGGCGGTTCCGAAGGAACCGTCGTCGAGGGTGACGTCGGCTTCAACGGTGGGGTTGCCACGGGAGTCGAGGATCTGACGAGCGACAATCTTCTTGATCGTGGACATGCATTCTCCTGATGGGTTCCGGCGGCTGTGACAGAATCTGTTAAAACCTGTCATGGATCTCGCTGTGAGCAGCCGCTCGTAGTGATATTCAGCGACCGCAGGAATGTAGAATGCGATCACTTTGTCCACGAAATTTTTTGGGATCCTTTCGCGTCTTTTAGCGACCGGCACCTAATGGGGCAATTGCAGGGTGAGGGCATTTTCTACCCTGCGGCGATGAACGGAGACACCCACCGCGAAGTGCGGACGACGCGGCAGACGTCCGATTCCAAGCCATCCCCCTTGGAGCAGATGGATGCGCTCCTCTCCGAGATCGAGGCGCTTACCGCCAAGCTCGCCCGCCTGGAGACGGAGGTTCCGGCCTTTCTCGCGCAACTGGAAGGCGCCTGCCGCCCGGCACTTTCTGAAGCGGTGCTTGTTCGCAAGCGTCTGATCTCCCGCCTGGAGACCATGCTTCCCGACGGACGCCGCCAGAAGCGGCTGTACCGCCGCGGCATCGAGGTGGTGCTGGAATTGGCCGGCGACCTGGAACGCCGCTTCGGGGAGGACATGAGCGAGGTGTTCCGCCGTTGGGACGTCTTCGACGAAGACGAACTCTCTGACGGCGATGCAGAGGACGACGAGGCTTTCGAGCAGCTGGCGGACTTCTGGGAAGAGACCACTGCGCCGCACCGCGAGCCGCCGGCTCGACCGACAAATTCTGTCAGACCGCGCGGCAAGGCCGCCGACCCCGAGGCCACGGCCAAGGGCATCTACCGCGCCCTGGCGCGTGAACTGCACCCCGACAAGACCACCGACGAGGGCGAGCGGGAGCGGCGCAACGGACTGATGCAGGACCTCACCGAAGCTTGGCGGGACCGCGACCTAGGAACGCTGCTGCGCCTGCTGCACGCCCACGGCAGCGAGACAGCCAAAGCCGGCTCCATGGACGAGCGCTCCCTGAACACCTGCCTAGCAGAGCTGCGAACGACCCGCAAGCAGCTTCAGGATCGCTTCCGGGCCCGCAGCTACGGAGAACTGGAGACGGGGCCGGTCCGCTGGGAAGAACTCTTGGAGAATCCCGCCCACCAGGAGCGCTTGCTGCGCTACTACCGTCGTGCGGCCAAAGAAGAACTGCGCGAAGCCCAGGCGCTGGAGCTGCGCTGGTCTACAGCGGCGCGCTTTCACGAAGACCTCGCTCACCGTTAGGCGACGGCCTTGGGTAAAGTCGAGATCGGTTTGACCAAAAACAAAAGAGCCCCTCGGATTTCTCCGAAGGGCTCTCCTTCGTCCCGAAGGACTGAAGTCTTACTTGGCGGCGCTATCGGCCTTAGCAGCCTTGGCCTTCTTGGCATGCTTCTTCACATGCTTCTTGGCCTTCTTGGTGGTCTTGGTGGAGTCGGTAGCTTCGGCAGCGTAGGTGGAGACGGCGAAAGCGGCGAGAACCAGAGCGGCGAGAATCTTCTTCATGGCTTTTCCTTTGGATGATGATTTTGGCCTCCGTAAATCGAAGACCGTCGTTGTGCGACACCCGATGTTAGATCAATAGTCGTGCCAAATCTTTGAGCGCCACATTCGTCGCACAATCGTGAAAAATGAGCTTTAGAAAGCGGAACTGCCGGTTCCGCTAGAGACGCCAAGTTCCAACTTTTCCAGAAACCTTGCCCAACATCGCTGCCGCAAGCCAGTC
>DAIPHW010000059.1:0-13500 GCA_036771135.1 Fibrobacterota bacterium
TAAATGCGCCAGGGATGCCGGCGATAGCCCGGGACACCCGCGTTGCGGGGGCCCGGCAGGCAGCCCGGCCCGCCGCACCGCGGCGGGAGGCGCCCATTCCAATCAGCAACGTTATCACAGCGTTAAAATGCGGGTTCCAGCCAGAAGAACGCAAGGCGGAGACCTTGCCTGGTCATAAATTGTCGGCATCCGAAGGAGGAGCCCAATGACCACTGGCACCTGCGACATCTGCAAGAAGAGCTTTCCCGAAGGCAAGCTCATTGCCGGGCACGGCATTCACCACGAGATCGAGAACCTGATCGTGGCGGAGCACCCCGACTGGAACGACCGCAGTCGTCTCTGCCAGGACGACTTCAACGCCTACCGGGCGAAGTACGTCGCCACCATCATCGACACCGAAAGCGGCCACGTCCAGGAGCTGCAGAAGGCGGTGCTGGAGAGCATTCGCCAGAACGAGATCATCACCGCCAATGTCGATTCCCAGGCCCAGCAGCATTCAAGCCTCGGCGAGCGGATCTCGGACCACATCGCTCAGTTTGGCGGCAGTTGGACCTTCATCATCACCTTCTTCGTGATCCTATTTGCCTGGATCGCCCTCAACGCCGGGCTGTTGCTTTCCAAGCCCTTCGATCCGTACCCCTTCATCCTGATGAACCTGATTCTGTCCTGCGTGGCGGCCATCCAGGCGCCCATCATCATGATGAGCCAGAACCGGCAGGAGACCAAGGACCGCATGCGCTCGGAGAACGACTACCAGGTGAACCTGAAGTCGGAAATCGAAATTCGCACCCTGCACGAGAAGGTCGACCACCTGCTCTTGGATCAGTGGTCGCGCATGATGAACATCCAGGAGATGCAGATCGAGATCCTGGAAGAGATCAAGAAGAAGGTGGGCGCGTAATCTTACACTGACCTACCGAGACGCTTGAAGCAGCCGGTCGTATTGGGCGTGGGAGCCAATCCAGAACCAGACGATGTCGGAGTTCCTAACTACTCCCAAAGCACGCCAGCCAATGCCAACGCGTACCGACCATACAGGAGGCACTTTGCCAACCTTCTTGAATTCCAGACTCGGGTGGGAAGAGTTTTCAAGCCAGAGCCGATAATTCTTTCGAGCAGTGGATTGAATTGAGGCGGGAAGATTTTGAAAGCAGACGCGAAACGCCGGGGAGCGAAAGGACTTCACTCGATCCCAAAGCCACCTGGAATCGTGCGCCCTTGCTCGTGATCGGCAAGAGCCTCGCTAGCCATCAGTACAAGCAGGTCTTGGCTGTTTGCTAGGGCGCTGTCCCAATTTGCGTCAGCATTCAACTCTTCTAGAAGTAACGGTGCCACAATCGCCTGCCGATCTTCCGGCAAGGCTTCGAGGCGCTGTACGACTTGCATCATGAGAGTGGACATGGAACGAATATACGGTGGCACCGGAGAAGGCGCAACCACAAAGGGCTACATGCGTTCGACGGGCGTCAGGCCAACAAGGCGCATGGCGCGATTCAGCACGCGACGGGTGGCCTCTACCAAGAGAAGCCGCTCGGGAGAGGCTTCGTGGTCCAGCACCCGCTGCTTCTGGTAGAACTGGTGGAAGTCCTCTGAGACTTCCAGGCAGTACTGGGCAATCACCGAGGGCTCGTTCTGCTCCACCGCGAGGTCCACCCGCTCGGAAAGCTTGGAGAGCGTGACCAGGAGCTTTTCCGTCTCGGGCTCGCACAGAAGTCCCCAACGAGCCTTGGCAGGATCGGCGGCGGCGCCCTCCCCCGCCTTGCGCAGGATGCCGCACAGACGCACGTAGGCGTACTGCACGTAAGGGCCGGTGTCGCCATCGAAGGCCAGCACCATGTCGAGGTCGAACTTGGAATCGGTGGTACGCCGGCTCTTGAGCTCGTTGAAGACCAAAGCGCCGATGCCCAACGCCTTGGAAAGCGCTGCCGGGTCTTCAATGTCAGTGCTGCGCTCGGCCACGATATGACGGATTTTGTCAATGGCGGTATCGATCACGGCCCGCAGCGGCGTGCCGCCGCCCATGCGGGTGCTGGTCTTGGCCCAGCCGCCATCCTCGGTGCGGCCAAGCACCAGACCGAAGGGGACGTGGACGCACTTTTCGGCACAGGGATCACCAAGCTTCTTGAGCACGCGGAAGACCTGGCGGAAGTGCAACGACTGCCCGGCATCCACCACGTAGAGGCAGCGATCGAAATGAAAGTTTTCGTGACGCCAAGTGGCGGCCGCGAGGTCGCGAGTGGCGTAGAGGGTCGAGCCGTCCTGCTTGCGGATGAGGCAAGGGGGGACGTCATCGCCCACCTTCACCACCTGGGCGCCTTCGCTTTCCTCTAGGATGCCGGCCTTCTCCAGGCGCGTCACCAATCCGGGCAGCTTGTCTTCGTAGAAGGACTCGCCCAGGAAGTGATCGAAGCGGGCGTCGAGATCCTCGTAGAGGCGCGTCAGCTCCTCGCGGGTGGCAGCAACAAAGCGCTCCCAGCAGGCGCGCGCGAAGGGATGGCCCGACTCGATGCGGCGGAACCACTCGCGAGCAGCATCCTCAAGTTCGGGCTCTTTCTCAGCGGCCGGCTTGAAGCCCACGTAGAGGCGGTTCAAGGTGGCGAGGTTCACCGTCGGCAGGGCAGCGCGGGCAGCGGCCTCGTCCATGCCATGCTCGCGCAGGAACATGAGGGTGAGCTTGCCGAACTGGGTGCCCCAGTCGCCCAGGTGATTTACGGCCACCACCTTCCAGCCGGCAGCGGCATAGATGCGGCAGAGGCTCGCCCCGATCACGGTGGAGCGGATGTGGTGGTAAACCAGCTCTTTGCCAATGTTGGGCGAGGAATAGTCCACCAACACAGTGCGGTCGGCACCAGAATGGCTGACCACGTCGGTATCGGCCAGAGCCGCCGTCACGGTGGCCTTGGCCAACGCGACCGGCAGCACTTTCAGATTCAGGAACGGCCCAGTGGCCAGCACTTCGCAGCCCTCGGGAGCGACGATTTTGTTCACCAGATCTAGAGCAATGGCCGGAGGAGACTGACGCAGCTCCTTCGCTAGCGAAAAGCACGGAAAGGCCAGGTGGCCGTGGCGCACGTCGGCAGGAATGCCGATGCCCGCAAGGATCGCTTCGGGATCGCGGGACAGGGCCTGGGCGATGGACTGGGCGAATGCCTTGCGGAGCGCCTCGTTCACCACTGCTCCTCGTCGGCTTCGAAGCCTTCAGTAGCCTCGTACACGGGAGCCGGGAAGTCCTCGGCCTTGCAATCGCGGCGGGGTGCATCGCTCCAGAGCCGCTCCAACTGGTAAAACTCGCGCGCCTCGCGCAGGAAGACGTGGACGATCACGGTGCCGTAGTCCAAGACGCCCCAGCGGGCCTTGGAAGCGCCTTCGGCGCCCAAGGCGGGAGTGCTCTGGCTGCGCAGGGCGCGCCGGACACCGGTAAGGGCCGAGGCCAACTGGACCTCGCTCTGGCAGGTGGCCACCACGATCCAATCGGTGAGGCTGGACAGGCCGCGCAGATCAAGGACAGCGACCTCCTGAGCCTTGCGGGCAAACAGTTCGCCGACGGCGACGTCGACGAGTTCGTTCTCGGGAAGCGATTTCTGAGTGGTCATGGTTTCAAGATCTCCTGGTAGTCCTGGCCGACGAACACGGTAGCGTCGACCAAAAGGGCTTCATTGTAAAAGAGAAGGACGCGTTTCACGCCCAGTGTTTGCGCAAGTCGTTCGCCGACGGCCGTTCCCGGTCGCCGCACCGCAATCATGGTGTAGGCGTGGTTCATCTCGTCGGCATTGCCGACCTTGACCACGTCAAAGCCTTTGTCCTGAAGACGACGCGCCATGATGTTGGCCGCCCCCTTCACGCCGCTGCCGTTGAGCACCTCCACCACGCCAGCCGGAGTGGTCGGCAGCACGCGCGTGGTGTCAGAAAGCTGCTGGGCTTGGGCCGGAGCCTTGGGCGTGCGTTGGCAGGCAAGCAGAAAGAGAAACGGCAGAATTAGGAGGGGTCTCAGCGCCAACCAGAAGCTCCCCAGGGCCCGTAGGGATAGCCGTAGTAGTAGCTCGCTGGCATGCGGCTATAGTTAATCGAGATCAAAGTATTTTCGGTGGGGCGATAGTCCAACCCGACCCGCGGCAGCAGAAACTGGTTTCCCGACACGTTGGCCCCGGTCATACCGGAACTGTAGAGCGGAGTCGCCATGCCGACATCGAGGTTGAGCGTCAGAGGATTGGCCAGCTTGTAGCTCATCTGACTAAGCACCATGCCTTGGGACATCGAGGCGCCGCCGCCAGAAGCGTAAGAAAGCGTGTAGCTGTTGTGGATCTCGAAGGCCTTGTTGGAGGTCACCGGGACAGGACTACCCAATCCCAAAGACGGCGTGTAGGAGGGGGACGACGCCAAGGGAGCCAACTGCGCACGCACCAGCCCGCAGGCAAGAACGAGAAGACAGAGACCGCGTTTCATGTCCCCAAGATACCTTCCTAGCCCTTCAGGAGGGAAGAGGAAGATTCTGCGCGTCGACGTGGACCACCTTGATGCGGTGTTCCTTGGCTTCTTCGTTCGTGAGCAGGCCGTAGCAGATCACCACCACGATGTCGCCTACTTGGCAGAGGCGAGCCGCTGGACCGTTGACACAGACCACACCGGAGCCGCGTGGGCCGGCGATGGTGTAAGTCTCGAAACGCTCGCCATTCTGGAGATCCAGCACCTGGACCCGCTCGGAGGGCAGGATTCCCGCCGCGTCCATTAGGTTCTCGTCCAGAGTGATGCTGCCTTCGTAGTGGAGTTCCGCCTGGGTAACCGTGGCCCGGTGGATCTTCGAAAGAGCCATTTCACGCAACATGATGCTTCTGCCTCACAGGGAGTGTTTCCAGCCCAGTCCGATCGCCTTTCCGGGGCGCCATTCGAACGAAAAGCCGGAAACCGATTGTTCCCGATAGTAGCGGTACCAGATGTCGGAAGCGGAAAACAACGAGGTCACGCCCCACAGCACCGGCCACTGAAATTTGATACCGCCATTGGTGTGGGAATCGCGATCAAGGAAGGTCAGAGCGGCAAAGCTCACGGCACCCACGGCCAAAGCGCCACCGCTGAGGTAGCGCTCTTCCTTGATCTGATGGTAACCCGGCAAGAAAAAAGCCGTCACCAAGTTGGGGCGATCGACGGTATTGTCTTCGCGGATGTAGTTGTCTTCTAGCGAGGAGATGTCGCTGCCCATCTCCAGAACGCCAAACCAGTCGCTTTCGGAGAGGCCCATTTCCTGCCAAGGCTTCTTGAGGTATTCGCGGATGCCGACGCCGTCCGAAGCTAGGCGCTCGACGACATCCTTGTCAATGTCGTACTTGTCAATGAGGGAAATGTCTGCGGCAGGAATGCCGAGGCTCCTCCAGTGATCCAAGTACCGAACGCCATCGGTGGCTGCGTTTGCGCTGACAGCCAAGCCAAAAACGAGACCAAAAAAACATGCCCAAGGACGGAATCGAACCGTCACGGGGTCAACCCCCATCGGATTTTGAGTCCGACGCGTCTACCAATTTCACCACTTGGGCTTTGCATGAAAGAAAAGGTAAGGTAACAAACCTTGCGCCCGAATAGAAGGCCGAAGCTTGCTTAGACTTCGAAGTCGATCACACGCCGTTCGCTAGCGGCCTTCCCGATGAAGGCCTTGCAGGCTTCGTGCAACGGATGAACCTGATAGCTGTCCAGGGACGCTTGGTCGGGGAATTCGCTCAGAAGCACAATATCGGCGCTTTGAGCGCTCTTGGAGACGTCGATCCCGACGTGAATAGAGAGAAGCCCCGGCACCTTGCCGTCCAAGGCTTCCAGCATGGCCTTGATCTTTTCGGCCACCGCAGATTTCTCAAGGCCGTCGACCTCACCTTTGAGCTTCCAGAGAACGATGTGCTTGAGCATCAGAAGTCCCCTTTAAGCCGAAAGCCGCTCGGCGGCGTCGATGGTATTGGACATCAGCATGGCGCGCGTCATCAGGCCCACGCAGCCGGGAACCGGCGTGATGGCCGAGGCCACTTGCTTTGCGGCCTCGAATTCAACGTCGCCCACCACGCGATAGCCCTTAGGAAGCGAGGCGTCCTCGACGCGATTGATGCCCACGTCCACCACTACCGCCCCAGGCTTGATCCAGGAGCCTTTGACAAACTCTGGCTTGCCGATGGCGGCGATCACGAGATCGGCTTCGCGCACCACAGCGGGGAGGTCAGGCGTGCGGGAATGGGCCACGGTGACGGTGGCGTCGCCAAACTCGCTCTTGTGGAGCAAGAGGCTTGCCATGGGTTTTCCCACGATGTCGGAGCGGCCGATCACCACGGCGCGCTTGCCGCGCACGGGAATGCCGTAGTGGCGCAGCACCTGGATGACGCCCCAGGGCGTGCAGGAGCGGTGGCCAGGGCGTTCCAGCGAGAGGAGGCCGACGTTCGTGGGATGGAAGCCGTCGACATCCTTGCGCGGGTCGATGCACTCCACCACCCGTGCTTCGTCGAGGCCTTTGGGGATTGGGGACTGCACCAGGATGCCGTGGACGGAGGGGTCGTCGGAAAGCTTTTTGACATGGGCCTCTAGGTCGGCCTGGGTCATGTCGGCGGGAAAGCGGTAGGTGCGGGACTCGATGCCGAGCTTCTTGGCGTCGTTGTCCTTGGCATTCACGTAGATGTGGCTGGAAGGATCGTCACCGACCAGCGTCACGGCTAGGCAAGGCGTCACGCCCCGCGCCTTGAGGGCCGCGATGCGGACCTTGAGGGCTTCGTGGATGGCGGCGACGACGGGCTTGCCTTCGAGGATCTGAGTCATTCCGAGTCTTCCTTGGTCTTTTCGAGGAGTTCGTCGAGCTTTGCCTGCAGTTCGCGGCGTTCGGTTTCCAACTGTTCGCGGGCCTTCTTCACGTCCCACAGGTCTCCGGCGATATTGAGCGCAGCCAACACGGCGGCTCGGAAACGGTCTCCTGCTCCCGCAGCCTTCTGCGCCTTCTGAAAGTGGAAATCGACATAGCCGGCGATTTCGTCAATCTCGTCGCCACTGCCATCGGAGCGCAGATGGAAGATCTCTCCGCCAATCTGCACCTTGCGGGGTTCCTGGGGTATGAGTTCAGGCATGCTAGATGGCTTCCGGGAGCTTGTCCAGGAGCGTCTTCACGCGATCCGCCGCCGCCTGCATGCGCTCTTCGCGCGCCTTGGCCTGGGCCTCAAGCTCCACGATCCTGGCTTCCAGGGTCTTCACCTTGTCCTTCCATTGGGTGGCTTCGGCCTGGGCCGCCTCCACGCGTTGGCCCGCCTCGCGAGCGGTGGTCAAGAGGCCCTCTACCCGGCGGGCGAGTTCTTCAATGGCTTCGATGGGATCCATGCGGCAAATTTCAAACCCCGCAGAGCTCCCGGCAAGGGGGAGGGGGACGGTATCTTCGTTCGGCTCAGCTGATACTTCTCCCGTCAGGCAGGAAGGGCCTGCCAGGCGCGAGTCGCCGTCTCCAGGTCCGGGAAGCGCTCGGCAGGATCTTTGTGCAGCATGCGATCGACGATGTCCAACACCTGGGTCGGGGCATCGGGCGGCAGTCGCGGAGCAAGGTCCTTGGGGGGCTGGAGCAAGATGGCTAGCATGATCCCGCGCATGTCCTCGCCATCGTAGGCGCGCTCGCCGGCAAGCATTTCAAAGAGCACCAGCCCGAGCGAGAACTGGTCGCTGCGGGCATCGGAGCGCTTTCCCTCCACCTGCTCGGGTGCCATATAATAAGGAGTCCCCAGCACCGTGCCCTCCTGGGTGAGGCTCATGGAGGCGTCCCCCTTGCGCGCCAGCCCAAAGTCGGTGAGTTTTGCCGTACGAGCATCCACCATGATATTGGCGGGCTTCACGTCGCGATGGACCACTCCCTGAGCATGGGCATAGGCCAGTCCTGCCAAAATCTGACCTCCCAGATCGCGGACTTCCGGCCAGCTCGGGCGATGCACAGAAAGGAGCACGTCCAAGCTGCGGCCGCGCAGGAACTCCATGGCGATGTAATGATTTCCCTGCCATTCCCCGCTCTCGTAGATGGTCACGATAGAGGGATGATTGAGGGCGGCGATGGCGCGCGCCTCGCGCCGAAAGCGCTCCAGCGACTCCTCGGGGCGTTCACCCAAACGCTTCTCGGCAGCGATCACCTTGATGGCGGCGTGGCGATCCAGTTCCCGATCAAAGCCGTCGTAGACCACGCCCATGGCACCGCGCCCCAGCTCGCGCACGATCTCGAACTTGCCGATGCGCTGCACGGCCTCCTGGAAAACATCAGCCCCGGGGACCGGCGCGACGGTCGGCACGGCAAGCACAGAGCGAGACGGACGAAAGACCAAGGCGCCGCCCCAGCCCCAAAGCAGCCCCAAGAGCGGAAGGTCAGCGGCACTCTGGGCACAGAGCAGGCGATCCAGAACAAGCAGTACGACCAGCGCCACGGCAAGTGAAGCAAGACCGGTTACCTGAACAGCAACTCCCCAACCCTTGCGGGACGCCTGTCGCCAGCAAAGGCCCGCTCCGGCCACGGCAAACACCAGCTCCAAAAGGCGCAGCCATGCCGGCGCCACAGGCACATGCTTTTGCAGGGCGTTTTCCAGCGCCACGCCCCAGATTTCCACTCCCGGAAAGCGGTCGGCAACCGGAGTGCGGAAGAAATCCCCCGTCTCGCGATTGAGCGCTGCGGCCGAGGTCACGCCCACCAGTACGATCTTTCCCTGCAGTTGCGCCGCCGAGGCGGGGTTTTCCAGCAGTTCGGCGGCAGCAATGGTAGGAAGAGTGCCCGGGCCACCCAGCCAGCGGAGAGGCGCAAAGCCGTAGCGATCCATGGGGATCTCGAGATCCTTCACATGTACATCCCGGGGCGAGAGCGAGACTTCAGCCAAATTGGCGTCCCGATAGGCTGCAAGCAGGGCCACCACCACCGAGGGGATATACTCCTCGCCATGCCGCACCACCAAAAGGTTGCGGCGATAGGTGCCATCCTCGGGATCGGCGGCGCTGTGGATGTGGCCGCTGGGAACGGCGCTTTGCTGGTAAAGAGTGTCGCCAGATAAGATCTCCTCGCCGCGCAGAAACGGCGCTGACTCGAGGCCCGGCTGATCGACCAGCATCTGATAGGTGCTGGCGCGCAAACTCGCAGGCACCTCCGAGGCGCCCTGATCGAGGGCAGGATCGTTGCGCACTTGCGAAAATTGGAAGGGAAGCACCAGCTTCACGCCCTGCGCCGCCATCTCGTGAAAGGTGCGGGCAAGCACCGAATCGCCCGGCTGAGCGATGGAACGGTGCGGGAAATAGCCGTCGAAGGCCACCACCTTAGGGCGTCCCGAAGCCACCGTCCGAAAGAGCTTGGCGGTAAGGGCGCGATCCCAGGGCCAGGTGCCGTACCGGGAGATGTCGGCATCCGAAATGGCCACCACCACCACTTGCCCCGAAGGCTTGTCGGTGGCTGGCAAGGTGGCGAGGCGATCTTGCCAGAAGCGATTGACTGGTCGCAGCGGCCGCAGCGTCACGGCACCCAAAATGAGAAAGGCAAGACCAGCAAAGATCAGCGGTTTGCGGCCCATGTCACTCGCCAAGGGAATCGCGTTCGCGGTTCATATCCACCCAAGGATCGTTGGCAGGAACCTTGAATTCGTGGGGCGGCTCGGGAGCCCCCGTCTTGGGAATATCGATGCGCTGTCCTTGCTTCAGGATGTGGATCCACTGCCCCTTGGAGATCTCCTTAGGCCCATCAATCGGTGTCGGGGCAAGGCTTTTCTTCACCGCCACGGGCGGCAACGATCCAACCCCCACTTCGCCTTCGTGGACCGACACCGAACCCGTGGAATCGCTTCCCGCCTCGGACTCGAAAACGGTGCCATGAACACCGGCGATGGCGGTGGGAAGCTGGATCTGATAGTTCACGATGCGGCCCGCCCACTTCTGGACCTTGGCCCAGCTCTTGCCAGAAAGCAGCGCAACGCGGGTGTAAAAGGGACGATGCTCGCTGGCCGTGGCTGGCTGCGGCGCCTGGATGGCCAAGAGCGTGATGCGGGTCTTCTCGTTGAGGCGCAGCACACTCTGATTGTCGATGACAAGCTCGGCGTAGCTTCCCGCCTCGGTCTGGACGCCGTCTCCCGTGCCCAGGAAGGCGTTGGCGCGCAACGGCTCGTGGCTTCCGGAGGCGCGCAAAATTTCGCCACGTCCGCGCACCATCGTCACCACCGCCTTGCGGGAAGCGACCCGCACGGCACGCACCGGGTCGGAGGGCTTGAGCGGATCTTCGGAAGGCAGGCGCAAGCGAATGACCTGCCCCGGCTCGATGCGATCCGGGTCGAGTCCCGGATTGTCGGCGCGGATCTGAGCTTCCACCGAATCGTTCCAGGCCCCGAGCTTCACCAGCGCCACGCGGCTCAAGGTCTGGCCCTTGCGAATTTGATAGTCCACGAGGTCCGCGGCCCGGGTGACCACGGCCGCAAGCAGCAGGGCATATAAGACAAATTTCGGCATTAGGGGGACCTCCTTGATTTTCCCAAGAATAGCAGTCACGTCATTGCCATCCAAGCGGGAGTGTGAGGAAGATCACACTCTGCGCAGAAATACCTATCCTACGATTCTCACGCCCCATTGGAGGTCCTCATGTTCCGTCCATTCGTCCTTGCCTCCCTGGCCCTTGGCCTTTCCCTTTCCGTGCAGGCCAAGCCGCACGGCGACGCCTACTTCCCAGACACCGCCGTCGACCTGGTAAAATTCCTGGCCCCGCCCACCGACACTGCCGAGCCCGCCAACAAGGCCGAGCTTGCCGAACTTCTACGGCTTCAGCAGAGCCGCACGACCGCCCAGGTAGCCGCCGCCCAGGCTGATCAAGACATCTCGGTGTTCCGCTTTGCCGACGTGCTGGATACCGCCAAATTCAAGCCAGCATCCTTGCCGATCACAGCCCGCTTCTTCGCTAAGGTCACAACCTCTGGGCAGGGGCCTTCCGAGATCGCCAAGCAGACCTTCGCGCGCCCGCGCCCCTTTGTCGCGGACACCGCGCTGCATCCGGTGCTGGGGCGCCCAAAGAACGCCTCCTACCCCAGCGGCCACTCCCTGGGCGGCAACCTGATTGCCATCGTGCTGGCCGACATGATTCCCGAAAAGCGCATCGCCATCTACCGGCGTGGCTGGGCCTTTGCCCAGCAACGCGCCTTGGGCGGGGTTCACTACCCCTCTGACCTGGAGGCCGGGCGCATCGCCGCAGCCCTCATCGCCCAGCGGCTTTACCAGGAACCGCAATTTCGCAAAGACTTCGCAGAGGCGCGCGCCGAGATGCGCCGAGTGCTGGGCCTAGCGCCGTGATAAGTCCGAACTAGATTTGCCGCCTCACTTCGCAGAGGAATCTCATGTTCGACATGCCCATCACGCTGGTCGCCTTCGACCTTGAGACCACCGGTCTATCGACCCAGAACGACGACATCATCGAGGTCGGCGCGGTCAAGTTTCAGCTGGTCAACAAGGGAAAAGGCATCGAAGTGGTGGAAAAAGGCACCTTCGAGAGTCTGATCAAGCCCGACCGCTTGATTCCCCCGGCCGCCTCGCGAGTGAATGGCATCTCCAACGAGATGGTAGAAAGTGCCCCTCCCGCCAAGGAAGTGTTACCCAATTTTCTGCGCTTCTGCGGCCTTTCCTCGGTGCTAGTGGCCCACAACGGCCACTCCTTCGACTCCCCCTTCCTGGCGCGAGTGCTGGCTCGCAAGGGGCTGCCGGTCCCCAAGCTTTCGGTGCTCGATTCGCTCAAGCTTTCGCGCAACTTCATGCCCGAAGCCAGCTCCCATAAGCTCGGCGAGCTGGCCCAGCGCTTTATCCTCTCTGGAGAGATCACCTTCAAGCTCAACGAAGGCGAACTGCACCGCGCGCTCTACGACTGCCGAGTGCTGGCCGAAGTGACGGCACGCCTCCTGTTGCGAGCTATCCCCGAGAAGGACCTGGTGCTCGACCGTTTTGCCAAGGCGCTGGACCGCGCCAAGCCGGGCCTTCTGGTACCGATGGCCTGAGGTATCTTTGGCACCCACCCATAATTGCTGGAGAGTTGCGATGATCAAGGTGAACGAGTATTTCGAGGGGAAAGTGAAGTCGATGGGCGTGGACAACGCCGCCGGCAAGCAGACCGTGGGCGTGATGGCCGCGGGCGACTACGAGTTCGGCACCGCCTCGGCCGAGGAAATGATCCTCGTCACCGGCAAGTGGCTGCTCCAGATCCCGGGCGTTCCCGGCGGCTTCAAGGAATATGGCCTAAGCGAAGTGGCCAAGATCCCCGGCAACTCCAAGTATCAGCTGAAGATTCTGGAGACGAGCGCCTATCTCTGCCGTTACGAGTGAGACGCTGAGCCGCGTCCCGGAACTGCTCGCCCCGGCGGGCGACCTGGAGCGGCTCTCCATCGCCTTTGCCTACGGGGCCGATGCCGTCTATGCTGGGCATCCGGCCTTTTCGCTGCGCTCTCGCGAGAACGGTTTCAAGAACCTCGCCGTCCTGAAGGAAGGCATCGAGACCGCTCACGCCCTGGGACGCAAGTTCTACCTGGCCGCCAACGTCTTCCCGCACGGCAACAAGTTGGCGCCGTTTCGGCGCGCTCTGGAAGAGGTCGCCCCGCTTGCTCCGGACGCCTTCATCATGGCCGACCCCGGCATGATCGCCTGGGCTCTGCGGGAGCTTCCCGGTGTGCCTGTGCATCTTTCGGTGCAGGCCCACGCCGTGAACGCCGCCACTTGCGCCTTCTGGCACGGCCTGGGGGTACGCCGCGTGATTCTGGCCCGCGAGCTGAAACTGCGCGAAGTGGAAGAAATCCGCGCCGCCGTCCCCGACCTGGAACTCGAAGTCTTCGTACATGGCTCGGTGTGCATGGCCCAGAGTGGGCGCTGCATGATCTCCAACTACATGGAGCACCGCGACCCGAACCAGGGCAACTGCAACAACGCCTGCCGCTTCCCCTACGAACTGTGGGCCACCTCGCCAGAGCTTCCCAAAGGTGAAAAGATCCGCGTCAGCGAAGACGAGCACGGCACCTACCTCTTCAACGCCCGCGACCTCTGCGCCCTGCCCATCTTAGCGGACGTGGCCGCCACCGGCGTCGCCTCCCTCAAGATCGAGGGTCGCACCCGCTCGCCCTACTACGTCGCCCAAGTGGTGCGCGCCTACCGGCTAGCCCTGGACGCGCTTTCGCGCCACGAGCCGCTCCCCGACGAGGCGCTGCGAGCCATTCGAGCCACCGACACCCGCGGCTGGACCAGCGGCTTCTTCGTGCCGAGCGACCCCTCTTCAGCACAACTGCTCGATCGCGGCCGCGAAGCCCGCCCCACCAGCGAAGTGGTGGGACAGATCCGCGGCTGGGAAGGGGGCCGCGCCCTCTTTTCGGTGCGCAACCGCATCGTTTCCGGCGAGCGCCTGGAACTCCTGCGCCCCGCCGGCACCCTCTCATTGCAAGCGGCGCACCTGGAAAACCACCGCGGCGAAGCGGTGGAGGTGCTCAACCCAGGGCTGGAGAACTGCCACATCGACATGCCCGAAGA
>DAIPHW010000060.1:0-13417 GCA_036771135.1 Fibrobacterota bacterium
GCCCGCCTCCACGCCTTCCACGGTGTACGTGGGCCCCTACGCCAAGATCCTCTCGGGAGGAAGCGCCTCGGGCAGCGCCCGTATCGAGGACGAGGCGATCATCGTCAACGGCACCGTCTCGGGAGGAACCGTGGGAGGCCTCACTATCGTGGGCGAGACCGGAAGCCTCTACGGCAACAATGCCTTTAACGTCTCGGGCAGCGCCACGGTGCGCACCACATTCTATCCGCTGGGCTTCTTCGAGGCTAGCCAAGGCGCATCGGGAACGGTGAACCTCTACGGCGACGTGGAATACCGCGGAGCCAATCTCAACCGCAGCTCCGGGAACCTCTCGGGATTCGTGGACGACGCCTCTACCGTAGGTTCAGCCACCGACATCAACAGCAAGGGCCCCTGGACCTGGAGACCTTAAGAAGATGGTTCAACCCTCGGCCTGGGCCACCAGTTGCGAGAGGCGAGCGAGGGCCTTGTCGGCGCGTTCCGCCGGCTCGTGACTGAAGTTGAAGCGCGCCCATCCGAGCTCCGGATCTCCGGCAAAGCAGTGTTCGCCGGGCAGGAAGGCAATCCCCTCCGCCATGGCTTGCGGAGCCACCGCGCGCAAGTCGAGCGTGCGCGAGAGCCGCGCCCAGAAGAAAAGTCCGCCTTCGGGAGCGTGAAACTCGGCCTTGGGGAAATGCCGGGAAAGCGAATCGGCAAAGGCGTCGCGGCGACGGCGGTACTCGGCGCGCACGGCATCGAGCCGCGCCGGACGGGCGGGATCGGAGAGGTCAGCGCGCACCAGCGCCTGCGAAAGGCGGTTGCTGTGGAGGTCGGCGGCCTGCTTTAGGCGCTCCAGGTAGACAAAGAGGTCTTCGCTTGCGGCCAAAAAGCCCAGGCGCAGCCCCGGCACGAAAGACTTTGAAAACGAGCTCTGGTACATCCAGGAGGCGCGGCGCAAGCGGCTGCAAATGGGTTTTGGCAGTTTCTGTCCAAAACCGATCTCCCCGTAGGGGTCGTCTTCCAGCACCGCCATCTCCCGCGCGTCGGCCACTCGGGCGAATTCCTCCCGCGCCGCTTCAGACCACACCGCCCCGGTCGGGTTCTGGTAGTTGGGAATGAGATAGGCTAGGTGCGGATCGTGCGCCGCCGCCAGCGGAGCGATGGCCTCGGGAGCCGGTCCCTTGGCTTCCAAAGGAAGCCCGTGCAGCGCAGCCCCGAAGAAGCGAAAGACCTGCAGCGCCGCCACGTAAGTGGGCGACTCGCACAGCACCGGCGTGCCTGGGTCCACGAAGAGCTTGGCGGCGAGGTCCAGCCCTTGCTGCGAGCCGTTGAGCACCAGGATGCGCTCGGGCGGGCAGGCAAGCCCACGGCCCTCCAAGTGGCGGCTGATGGCCTGGCGCAGCGAGAGATCGCCCTCGGTCAGGCCATACTGCTCCCAGCCGCGCGGCAGCCCCGGAAGTTCTGGAAACGTCTCTTCGGCGGGAAGCCCTCCGGCCAGACTGATCACGGCGCGGCCGGTGGCGGCCCGCAGGATCTCGCGCACCGGGGACGGCGTCAGGGACGAAAGACGTTGCGAGAACCGGGCAGTCATGGAATCCTCCTCAGGTCAAGTTTATTGACCTATAATAGGTGCCATGGAAAGAAAAGTCAATATCATTGACCAAAATCGCGAACAGGAGCTTCACCGGGCGATGGAGCTCTTCATGTTCGCCTATCGCGCCTTCACCGCCGAGCCAGACCGCATGTTGGAGGAGCGCGGGCTGCAGCGGGTCCACCACCGCATCCTCTACTTCGTCGGGCGCAACCCCGGCATCAGCGTGAACGGCCTGCTCGGGATTTTGGCCGTGTCGAAGCAAGCGCTCAACGCGCCGCTGCGGCAGCTTCTGGGGATGGAGCTCGTGGAGGCCCAAGCACCGGAAAGTGATCGGCGGGTGCGAGAACTCAGGCTCACGGAAAAGGGAAAGCGGCTGGAGTCCGCCCTTTCGAAAGGCCAGTGCCAGATGCTAGAGGCGGTCTTCCGAGAGGTCGGGAAGACCGCCGAAGCGGCTTGGCGAGACGCCATGGGGCGAATCGCCGGAGACTAGGCTACCAGTTTTCGCCCAGGATCTCGAAGAACGACTGCGGCTTGGCACAAGCGGGGCAGACCTTGGGGGCCTCCTCGCCTTCGTGCAGATAGCCGCAGTTGAGGCAGCGCCAAGTCACTTTGCCGTTGCGCTTGAAGACATTTCCTTCGGAAAGATTCTTCCACAGGTCGCGGTAGCGCTTGCCGTGCTGCTTCTCGGCCACCGAAACGGCATCGAAGACCTTGGCGATGGCTTCAAAACCCTCTTCGCGGGCGATGGCCGCAAAACCGGGATAGTCGATCTGCCACTCATGCTCCTCACCGGCAGCGGACGCCTCGAGGTTCTCAAGCGTCGTCCCGACCTTGCCGGCCGGGAAACTCGCGGTAATCTCGAGCTCACCCCCCTTGAGCAACGAGAAGAAGCGCTTGGCGTGCTCCTTTTCCTGGCTTGCCGTCTCCTCGAAGATGGCGGCGATCTGCTCCAGACCTTCCTTGCGAGCGGCCTCGGCAAAGAAGGTATAGCGGTTACGCGCTTGCGATTCGCCAGCAAAAGCCTTAAGCAGGTTCGTCTCGGTCTTGGTTCCCTTAAATTCGGCCATGATCGGTATCCTTTTCTTGAAAGAGTTGTGGGTCTATTGAACATACAATCCCTGGTGGCCATATCCCTGATTCTGGGATTTGCGCGCGAGGTGGTATCCATGATACCATGCATCTGTGGATATCGCGCAACTCGACATCGCCCAGGCAACGCGGACCGTGATGGTCGCCGACGACGACACCGCCGTACTGAGCTATTACCGCAAGATCTTTGAAGGATCTTCGGGAGACGGGACGGCAGCGCCGACGCCAGATTCCGAAATGCGACGCGAGCTATTCCTGCAGCCCTTCGGAAGCGGAGAAGATCTCTTGGAGTGGTACGGCCAGGTGCTTGCCAAAGGGCAGCACTGTCCGGTATGCGTGCTAGATCTGCGTATGCCCGAGTTTTCCGGCGTCGAGGCGGCGCAACGCCTGCGCGAAATGGATCCCGATATCGAGATCGTACTGTGCTCGGCTTTTGCGGACGTGACCATTCCGCAAATTCGCAGGCGCCTGCGCGAAGGCTTCTTCTACATGCGAAAGCCCTTCGGGACCGAGGAGCTCTACCTGCTGGTTCATTCGCTCTTCCTCAACTGGAACCGAAAGCGCAAGCTCGCCGTGCAGGAAGAGGCATTGGAGCTCTCCAACAAAGCCATGGCCGCGGCGCGGGAAAAGTCGGAGCAGCTGGTACGCGAAGCCTTGCGCGCCAATGCCGCCAAGAGCGAGTTTCTCGCAAACATGAGCCACGAAATTCGCACCCCCTTAAACGGCATCATCGGCATGACCCAGCTGTTGCTGGATTCGCCGCTGGCCCCGGACCAGAAGCAATTCACCGACATCATCCGCCAGAGCGGGGGCGCGCTCCTAGAGATCATCAACGACATCCTGGACTTTTCCAAGATCGAGGCGCGGCGGTTAGAGCTTGAGACCATCGACTTCGACCTGCGCACGCTGCTGGAAGACGTAGCGGAACTGATGGCCCTGCGCGCCCAGGAAAAGGGCCTGGAGCTCCTCTGCCTTGTCGACCCGGATGTTCCCTCGCTAGTGCGCGGCGACCCGGGGCGTATGCGACAGATCCTGACCAATCTGGTGGGGAACTCCATCAAGTTCACCAAGGCAGGGAGCGTGACCATCCGCGCCATGCCCATCGTCTGGACCGACGAGATCGCCTACCTTGCCTTCTCGGTGACCGACACCGGCATCGGCATCTCTCCGGAAGGGCAGGCGCTGCTCTTTCGCCCCTTCACCCAAGCAGATTCTTCCACCACGCGGCTCTTTGGGGGCACCGGGCTCGGACTTTCCATCAGCAAACAGCTAACAGAAATGATGGGCGGCGAGATTAGCCTGTGGAGCCATCCGGGAAAGGGCACGACCTTCCGCTTCACCGTGCGACTGCCCTTGCAAGGGCAATCGAGCATCCAGATGATTCCCGAAGAGAGCCAACTAGCCGGACGGCAGATCCTGATCGTAGACGGCAGCGTGGGCAATCGCCAACTACTTCGAGAGAACCTGGAGATCTGGTCTTGCCCAGTCACAGAGGCAGCCTCAGCCGCAGAAGCCCTTAAGATCCTGGAGATTTCAGGGAGCACCTTCGACGCCATCGTTATCGACGCGACACTTCCTGATATGCACGGCATGGAGCTAGGGCGCAAGATTCGCCAGCGGCAGGAACTGGCCACCACGCGACTGGTCCTGATGACGGCTCTGGGAAGCCGAGGGGATGCTGCCATCATGGAGGAGATCGGCTTCGACGCCTATCTCACCAAACCCATCCGGCGCTCCCAACTGCACGACTGCCTGTTGCTTGCCTTCGACGGTGGCATCGAGCGCAGCATCTCGCGTCCCCTCATCACCCGCCACACCATCGCCGAAGCGCGGCGCCATCAGTTCCGCATCCTGGTGGCAGAAGACAACCCCATCAACCAGTTCCTGATTAGCGAGATCCTGCAACGACTGGGATTCCGCTCCCAAGTGGTCTCCAACGGGCGTGAGGTGCTCGAGGCCTTGGCCGCCGAGGACTTCGACCTGGTGCTGATGGACTGCCAGATGCCCGAGATGGACGGATTCCTGGCCACGGCCCTGCTGCGCGATCCGTCCTCTTCGGTTCGCCGCCACGACATCCCAGTGATCGCCCTCACGGCCAACGCCTTTAGGGAAGACCGCGAGCGCTGCCTGGCGGTGGGGATGGACGACCATCTTCCCAAACCCATCCAGCCCGAAGAGCTGATCGCAACCCTGGAAAAGTGGCTTCCCAAGGATTAACGGCGACTCGTTTCGGGACGATTTCATTGTTCCCGCTTAGCACCACGGAGCCCTAGATTGAGGTGGCCGTGGGCTAATCCGACGGCGGGAAGGATCTGAACGGCATGATTCTCGTCGCCGATGGGGATGCACAGCTCGAAGACTATTACCGTCGCCTCTTCGTCTCTCTGGACGAAGTGAAGTCTGGAGGGAAACTTTTCTCCTGCGGCCGCGACCTTCTGAATGATGGACGGATGCGAGTGAAGGAGAGCGGCTGGGCAGGAAGCGTCGCTCTCCTCGACCTGCGCGTCGCGAGCCTTGAGGATGCCTTAGCTCTACGCGAACTGGACGCCCACATCGAGATTGTCTTATTGGCCTCGGCTTTCGCGGAGCTGAATTTCCAGCAACTGCGCCGCCAACGGCAAAATGGCTTCTTCTTCGTGCGCAAGCCTTTCGGCAAAGAGGAATTCCAGATCCTGGTTCACTCACTGCTGCGTTCCCAAGACCACAAGCGCCGTCTGGCAAAGAGCGAAGAAGAGCTTTCCAAGTCCAACATCGCCTTGCGCGAGGCGCGGGAACGCGCCGAACGGGAAACCCACGCCAAGGGGGATTTTCTGGCCACCATGAGCCACGAGATCCGCACCCCCATGAACGGCGTCCTCGGGTTGATCCGTCTGCTGCTGGAGACAGATCTTGACCAGCAGCAGCGCAGCTACGCAGAACTGATCGCGCGCAGCGGCCAAGGACTCCTCTCGCTCATCAACGACGTGCTGGACATCTCCAAGATCGAGGCTGGCCACATAGAACTGGAAAGTCGCGTCTTCGACCTGAGCACGCTGCTTTCCGACCTCAGCGTTCTCATGCAGGTTCGCGCCCGCGAGCAAGGGCTTACTCTGACAAGTCGCATCGAGCTTCCGTCCCCATTCCAGGTGCGCGGCGACCCTTTGCGACTGAGACAGATTTTGACAAACATCATCGGGAACGCGGTGAAGTTCACCTCCAGCGGGGGAATCACCATCCAGGCGCGACGCACTGAAGAGGCGATTGCCGACTCGATGATCGAATTTTCCATCTCCGACACCGGCATTGGCATCACGCCGGACCAACTGGCAAACCTCTTCCGCCCCTATGCCCAGGCGGACGCCTCCATCTCCAGAAGGTTCGGCGGAACGGGGTTAGGGCTTTCCATCTGCAAAAGCCTGGTAGAGCGCATGGGAGGCACCATCCGCGTAGAAAGCCGCCCTGGCGCGGGAACAACCTTTTCCTTTGCCATCCGCCTGGAGTGCGTCTCGCACGCGGACATTCCCGAGGCGGAGAAGTTGCCGGAATGGGGTTCCTTCGGGCCGGTCCGGATCCTGGTCGCCGAGGACAACGACGTCAACCAGCTGGTGATGGGACAATACCTGAGCAACCTCGGCATCGACTACGACATCGTAGAAAATGGCCTTCAGGCCATCCAAGCGCTGCAGAACAGGGAATACGACGCAATCCTGATGGACTGCCGCATGCCCGAAATGGACGGCTACGAAGCGACCCGCAGGATTCGAGCCGGGCAAACTCCGGCGCAGCGCCGACAACTCCCCATTCTCGCGCTCACGGCAGATTCTCTCCAGGAAGACCGGGAACGTTGCCTCGCCGCTGGCATGGACGATCATCTCTCCAAGCCCATCCAGCCCGAGGATCTGGTGCAGGCGCTTTCGCTATGGCTTCCTAGGCGAAAAAGTGCCTCCGAAAGCCTTCATCCTCAACTGCACTTCCCCAGTATGCGTTCCCTATAATCTTCCGATTGACAATCAGAGGCTGCGGTGTGGTAGAATGCCTCCATGGGCGAACTATCCCAGCTAACAGTCAATGTCCTTGCCGTAGACGATTCCGCAACCTTCCGCATGATCCTTTCCAGGGCCGTGCGGGACCAGGAGGGCGCAACCCTCTTGGGCACCGCGGGAGACGGCGAGGCCGCGCTCGCCTTCATCGGCAAGCACCCGGAAGTGAATCTCGTCCTCCTGGACGTCTCCATGCCCGTCCTCGACGGTCTGGAGACGCTGCGGCGCTTGCGTCGCGAATACCCCGCCATCGACGCGATCATGCTCAGCGGCGTGGACAAGAGTCAAACAGCCCTCACCATGCAGGCGCTTTCCCTGGGAGCCCTGGACTTTGTCCCTAAGCCCCAGGGCGACGGGCCGACCGAAAGCTTCCAGCAGTTGCAGGCGGCACTTACGCCGCTCTTCGATCTGGCACGCGAGCGCAAGCGCAAGCGCACTCGTCCACCCTTGCCAACGGCCGCAGCGCCACGTCCTCTGGCACCGCCAGTCCCTCCTGCACCGCCCTCTCCAACGTTAGCGGCACCACATCCGGCAGCTTCGGCCTCCCTTGCCAGCAAGGCTTCCGCCCCAGTCAAGCCACTCCAAGCCACGCCAGCCGAGTCGCGCATCGCTCCTCTCGCCTCTCCAGTGCGTCCCGTTCTTCCGGCACGTCCTTCTGTGAGTCCCCCAGCCGCCACCGGAACCGCTCGGGCGACCCCTCCAGTACGCGTTCCCACCGGAGGCGGCATCGACGTTATCGCCTTGGGAGTTTCCACCGGAGGCCCCAATGCGCTGCAGAGCGTCATTCCCAATCTCCCGGCAGGTCTTTCCGTGCCGCTAGTCGCCGTTCAGCACATGCCGCCTCTGTTTACAGCCTCCCTGGCGGAACGCCTCGACCGCGACTCTAAGATTCACGTCGTCGAGGCACAGGAAGGCATGGAGATCGAGGCAGGCACCATGTACATCGCTCCGGGAGGCTGGCACCTCACCTTGCGAAAGGTAAGCGGCAAGGTACGCGCCCATCTTACCGACACCGCCCCCGTCAATTCCTGTCGTCCTTCCGTCGACGTGCTTTTTCAGTCAGTGGAAGAGATCTACGGGGGGCGCGTTCTCACCGTAATTCTCACGGGCATGGGATGCGACGGCGCCGCCGGAGTTGCCGCACTGCGCACCAAGGGCGCCTATTCTCTTGTCCAGGACGAAGCCACCAGCGTCGTCTGGGGAATGCCGGGAGCCGTCGCCCAAGCTGGCAATGCCGACGAGATTCTCCCGTTGCCCGCCATTGCTTCCAAGATCGCACAGGTCTTGCAGGAAAGGAACCGCCGCCTATGAAGCTCGCAGACAACGAGTTTTCCCTGATGAAGGGATACATCGAAAAGCATTGCGGCATCCATCTGGATCCCGGAAAGGAATACCTTGTAGAGACACGTCTTTCCGACTTGGTTCTCGAACAAGGTTGTCGAAACTTCTTCGAGTTCTATCAGAAGGCCTCGGCCGATCCGATGGGGAAGCTTCGCGACCGCATCGTGGACGCCATGACCACCAACGAGACCTACTTCTTCCGCGACGACAACCTGTGGAACTGGCTGCGCGAGGAAGCCATCCCGGAAGTATTGCGTCGCGCCGCGACGGGGCCTGTGCGCATCTGGTCGGCGGCGGCCTCGACCGGACAAGAAGGTTATTCGCTGGCGATGCTGATCGACGAGATGGCCCGCGAGAAGGGAACGCCATCGCTTGCCGAGCGGGTGGAAATCTTCGGCACCGACATCTCTTCGGCGGCGCTATTCCTGGCCATCTCAGGACGCTACGACCAGTTGGCCATCAAGCGTGGGCTCTCCGACGCCCGGCGCGCCCGCTACTTTCGGCAGGACGGCAACGTCTGGGTCTTCGACGAGAACCTGAAAAAGCGCGTAAAGTTCCAGCGATTCAACCTGATGAACAGCTTCGCGAGCCTGGGCACCTTTGACCTCGTACTGTGCCGCTATGTGGCGATCTACTTCGCCGAAGACTTTAAGAGAGACCTTTTCCATCGACTCGCCACGGCCATGAAACCTGGCTCGCCGCTTGTCCTGGGGGCCACAGAGACCTTGCGCGGCCTGTGTGACGACTTCGAAATTTCGATGCGAAAGAACGCCACAATTTTTGTCCGCAAGCCGGAGGTACGGCCATGAAAATCCTCACTGTCGACGATTCTGCGTCTATCCGCCATCTGATCAGCACCATGCTTCAGGTGGTCGGAGCTTCCGTACTGGAAGCCGGGGACGGCGAAGCCGCCTTGGAGGTTCTTCAACGGGAAGGACCGGTGGACCTCATCCTGCTCGACATGGAAATGCCGCGCATGGACGGGATGACGTTCCTTGAGCACGTCAAGAAGGATGCGCAAATGCGCAACATCCCGGTCATCGTAGTCTCCTCAATCAGCCAGAAGGAGCGGATGATCCGCGCCATCCAGGAAGGCGCCAAGCAGTACCTGCTCAAGCCCTTCACCAGCGAGGACCTGCTGACCAAAATTGTCGGCGCCCTGAACCTCGACGGAGACGCCTCATGAGGGAGGAGATCCTGGCGCAGATGCGCGCCAACGTGCAGCTTCCCGTACTTCCGGAAGTGCTGGTCCGCATCGACCAGGAGCTCTCCAGCGTGGACGTGGACGTTCGCTCCATCGCCTCCATCATTGGCATGGACCCGGTCCTGGCCGGCCAAGTGATGCGCATGGCCAACAGCGCCTACTATTCCCGCGGTGGTGCCGCCCTGACCAACCCCGGGGCCGCCGTGATGCGACTGGGGATTCATACCGTGCGCAGCCTGGTCTACGCGCTCTCGCTTCCGGGAATGTTTCCGGTCTCGGCCAAGGAGTCTCCGTTTTCCCACGCCGCCTTCTGGAAGCACTCTTTGGGTGTGGCGTCCTTTGCCCAGGCCCTAGCCAAGCGGCTGAAGATGCCTCCTGCCTCACAGGATCTCGTCTATTTTGCTGGGCTGATGCACGATGTCGGCTCTTTGCTTTTCCTCTCGCTTCTCCCCAAGGAATATTCGAAGCTCCTTTCGGAACTTCCGGACCCCTCGTCGCAGCCGACCAAACCCGAAGAAACTGATCTTTCTGCCCGGGAAGAGGCTCGCTTCGGCATCGCTCATCCAGAACTTGGAGCCATCTATCTGAAGGAACGCTGGAAGATGGATGGCGCTCTGATCCGTTTGGTGCGGGAGCACCATCGCCCGGGATGGAACGAAGAGGCGGGCCTTCCTGAAGTGCTCGTGGTACATGTGGCCGATGGCATCTGCTCCAGTTCCGGAGCCGCTTGGGACCGCAGCGCCGAAAGCCAGCTTCCATTTCTGGAACCCGTTTGGGAGCGCATGGGAATCTCCCTAGAAGACGTCGAAGAACTCATGTCGGAGATGCAAGGCAGCCTATCCCAGGCGCAAGCGCTTCTCTCCGTCCAACCCTAAAGGATATCCGATGAATACGCAATCACCCCTATTCGACCGCCCTGCCGCCTTGGAGCGCCTGGAAGGAGACGAGGAGTTGCTGCGCGAAATCATCGGCATCTATCTGGAAGACGCTCCGCGCCTCTTCTTGGCCCTCAAACAAGCGCGGACGGATTGCGATCAGAAGACATCTGAGCGTCAAGCCCACTCCCTGAAGGGGGCTTCGGCCAACGTCGGTGCCGTCGCGCTCCAGGAAATCAGCTTCTCGGCCGAGACCTTCGCACGAGAAGGCGAATGGACAAATCTCGAGAAATTGCTTCCCGAGATGGAACAGCTTCTGCACGCCTCAATGGATGCGTTGCGAAGAGAGCTCCAGTGAACGCAGTCGAATCTGTGGCGCGCGTCAGGATTCTCGCTGTCGACGACGAGCGAACGAATCTCGCCATCCTCACAAGGATCTTGGAGCAGGAAGGCTACGAAGTCATCGTCGCCGATTGCGGAGAAGCAGCACGCCGGGAAATCGAGCAAGCGGTACCGCAGCTCGTACTTCTGGATGTGAAGATGCCTGGCGAGGACGGTTTCGACGTATTGCGTTCCTTCCAAGCGCTTCCGGGCATGCGACAGGTTCCGGTCATTTTCCTTTCCGGGGTCGAAGAAGTCTCCGCCAAGCTGCACGGCTTTTCGCTGGGGGCAGTGGATTACATCGTAAAGCCCTTCCATCCCGGCGAGATCAAGGCACGCGTGCGCCTGCACCTCAAGCTATCGCTCGCGACCAACGCCTTGGTGGCCGAGCAAGCGCGCAAGCTCCAGACGCTCCAGGAAGCGCAGAGTCGCCTGCTGATCCATCCCGAAAGTATGCCTGCAGCCAAGTTCCAGATTTTCTGGCAGCCAGCGCAGGAAGCCGGAGGCGACTTCTACGACGTCGTGGAGTCGGCACAGGGCATCCATGCTTACTTCATTGCCGACGTCTCGGGCCACGACGTGGGCACAAGCCTTGTCGCCTCGGCCGCCCAGGCACTGCTACGCCAGAACCTCAGTCCTTTCTACTCGCCGTCAGAGACCATGCAGCTCATCAACGGAGCCCTGGTCCAGTGGCTTCCGACAGGACGCTTTTTGTCGAGCACGCTGGTCGTGGTGAACCGTAAAACGGGAAAGACAACCATCGTCAATGCCGGCCACCTTCCCTGCCTGTATCTGCCCCACGGCCAGCCTTCACGGGCTGTAGAAATCAAGGGAGATCTCATGGGCATCTTTGGCGAGGCAACCTTTGGCGGCACCGAAATCGACACCATGCCCGACGATCGGTTCATTCTCTTCACCGACGGCCTCCTGGAACTTCCTGACAATTCTGGATGGGAACAGGGGTACGAGAACTTGCGGCAATGCGTGGACTCGCTACGAGCCGAGCCTCTCGATTCTTTTGTTGCAAGGGTTCACGAGAGGATGGATAATGGCTTTCGAGCCGATGACACTCTCATCTTGGCATTCGACATTTGAACGGAGGCGCGACGTGATCCATGTCCAGGAAAATCCAGAATCGACCGTGCTCACTCCTGCAGGCGCGCTTGATTTCGAAGGCGTCCGCCAGCTTCAGTCCATGCTGGCCGAGGCGCTTTCGCGACAGAAGGAAATCGAGATAGATCTCGGACAAGTTCCGGGCCTCACATCTTCGGCCATTGGCGCCATGATTGCCGCGCACAATACGCTGCGCAAGCGCAATCAAAAACTGCGGATCCGCAATGCGGGTGCGGAAGTTACGCGCCTATTCACGATCATGGGACTTGACAAACACTTCGAGATAGAGGCTGGCTGATATGGCGAACCTACAGATCGATGAAGAGACTCTTCAGATCTTCTTGGAGGAAGCTCGCGAGCACCTCTCTGACATCGAGACAGAACTTGTCGCTATCGAATCCGATGGCAGCAGCAAGATCGACTCAGAATTGGTCAACAAGGTCTTCCGAGGCATTCACTCCATCAAGGGAGGGGCCGGTTTTTTTGGGCTAGAACGGCTCAAGACGCTGGCGCACACTCTGGAGAACATCCTCAACCGCGTTCGCAATGAGGAACTAGTCCCCACTCGCAGCGTGGTCAGCGCCATGCTCAAGGCCGCCGACGTGCTCACCGGCATGATTGCCGATCCAAAGACATCCAACGACGTAGATATCACCGCCCCCCTGGAAGCACTCAAAGCCATTGAGCAGCCAAGTTCGGCACTTCCACAGATTCGTGAATTGCAGTCCAAGGAAGGCAAGACCATCTTCCGGATTGCCGAGGCAGACATCGAGCGCGCCATCAAGGGTGGAAAGTTTCTCTACATCTTGGAATACGACCTGATCGCAGATATCGAGGCCAAGGAGCGCACGCCCTGGCAGCTCTTCAACGAGCTGGAAAAGACCGGCTTCCTCATGGAAACCGCGCTGCTCCTGGAAAGCGACGGCACCATCGAAGCCAGCTCCGAGCACCTTCCCTTCTTCGCTCTCTTCGCGACCGTACTTGACGAAGAACTGATGCGGGACTTCTCGGAACTCCCGACCGATCGCGTCCACCGCGTGATCGCCCCCAAGACGATGACGCGTCTCCCAGCCGCCATCGCGCCGCCGCCAGCCCCTCCAGTTGTTCCGACTGCGCCCGCTGCTCCCGAGTCGAAGTCACAGATGGAACACGACACGGCATCCGACGACAGCGTGACCAGCATCGTCTCAGCACAGTCGCCCAGTTCAGCTCCTGTGACGGCCACAACAGCCACAATAGCATCCTCTCAAGCCCCGGCAAAGGCTACAGCGTCCCAGGCACCAGGATCGTTGCGCGTCAACGTGAAGGTCCTGGACACTCTAATGTCCTTGGCCAGCGAATTGGTGCTAGCACGCAACCAACTCATGCAGAAGGTTGCAAGCAACGAGATCTCCGAGATCCACGCTTCCAGCCAATCGCTCTCGCTCATCATCTCGGAACTGCAAGAAGCCGTGATGAGCACGCGCATGCAGCCCCTTTCCACCGTGTTCGGAAAATTCCACCGCATCGTGCGGGACTTGTCCCAGGAGCTCGGCAAAGACATCCAGCTCGAGATCGAGGGCGAGGATGTGGAACTGGACAAGACTGTCGTCGAATCCATCTCGGACCCACTGACCCACTTGATCCGCAACTCCGTCGACCACGGCATCGAGATGCCCGAGGAACGGCGCAAGGCAGGCAAGAGCCGCACGGCATCGGTAAAGTTGAACGCCTACCGGGAAGCGGGCAAGGTCGTCATTGAGATTGCCGACGACGGTCGCGGCATCAACCTCGAAGCAGTGAAGCGCAAGGCTCTGGAAAACGGGCTCTTCGATCAGGCGCA
>DAIPHW010000061.1:0-13160 GCA_036771135.1 Fibrobacterota bacterium
CGATAGCGCAGAAACCGGCGCCTGGGACCACCCCATCGCGGAGCTGGAAGCCACCCTTGAGCACTATCCGGTCGGTTCACTTTCGGAGGTCCACATTACCGGCGGCGTCCATCCCGAGCGCGGCGTCGAGTACGGCGAAGCCCTTTGCAAGGCCGTGAAGACACGGCGTCCCGAGATCCACGTCAAAGCCTTCACGGCAGTGGAGATCAGTTTCTTTGCTAGGAAAAGCGGCCTATCGCCCAAAGAATGCCTGGAGCGGCTGAAGGCTGCGGGCCTAGACAGTTTACCCGGCGGCGGGGCTGAGATTTTTGACCCCGAGGTACGCAAGAAAATTGCTGGCGGCAAAGCTCCGGCCCATCAGTGGCTGGAGATCCACGAGACGGCCCATGGCCTGGGGATCCAATCCAACGCCACCATGCTCTACGGACACGTGGAGGAGCACCGCCATCGGGTGGACCACATGGCCCGGCTGCGCGAACTGCAGGACCGCACTGGCGGCTTCATGTCCTTCATCCCGCTGCGCTTCCGCCGCGAGAACAACGAGCTCTCGGACATCCACGAGGTCTCTCCCGAGGAAGACCTGCGCACCTTCGCGGTGGCGCGCCTGTTCCTGGACAACATCCCCCACCTCAAGGCCTACTGGGTGATGCTGGGGGTACCGCTGGCGCAGGAGGCCCTCGACTGGGGGGTGGACGACCTGGACGGCACCGTGGACGACTCCACCAAGATCTACTCCATGGCCGGCGCCGAGGAGAAGTCCCCGACGCTTTCCAGCGACAGGATCCGCCAAATCATCACCGAGAAGGGACGCGTCCCCACCGAGCGCGACTCCTGGTACCGCCCGATCCCGAGCTAGGACTACCGGCTTTCGATCACGGCCTGGCGCCCGCCGCCGCAAGGCGTCAGCCGCACCACGGCATCGGGACAAAAGGTTCCTTCCAGGACGTCGGGCCATTCCACCAATGAAAGGGAATCGGCGAACAGGGCGTCGAGATCGAGGCTCAGAGCCTCGTCGAGGCTACCCACGCGGTAGAGATCCAGGTGCCGCACGGGAGGTCGGGTGGCGTAGCTGTTCACCAGCGCGTAGCTTGGCGAGCGCACCGGGCCGCTCCATCCAAGGCCCGCGAGCAGGCCGCGCACCAGGGTGGTCTTGCCGGCTCCCAAGTCGCCGTGCAGAAACACGAGCCCCCCGTCCCGCCAGCCTTCGGAAAGTTCTTGCCCTAAAGACAGCGTGGCCGCCTCATCGGGAAGGAAGACTTCCCGCAGCGAGCTCATCCCGGCGAAAGCAGGCACACCGGGACCAGCATCTCGTGCATCGAGAGGCCACCCGAGACCAGGCGGCCCTGGTGGGCCGTGCCGTAGTACTGGAACTTGTTGGGCTGGGTGAAGTAGTGATCGCCCCGAGCGAGCACTAAGGGACCACGCGAAGCATCCAGGCCGGCCGCAGGAGGATGCTCGATGAAGAAGGCGTGGCGCTCGTCGCAGGAGATTCCGGAGCCGAACTGGATGCGGAAATCGGCAGGCCCCTGCTTGGTGCAGAAGACCTCCACAGCCTCCGAAACCAGCGTGGTGCCGTGGTCGGAAGCCACCAGCACGGTGCGTCCTTCCTGGGACAGACGGCGCATCAGGCTGTAGAAGCCAGAATTTGCCAAAAAGCGGCGCGCGAACTCGCGGAAGCGTTCTATGGGCAGAATGGTGTCTTCGTCCTTGCGGACCTCGTCAGCCATCTGCTGGATGATGCCCTGGAAGTCCATCACGATGAAGGCGGGCGAGCCTAGGCTGGAAGTCCGCGCGGCCAGTTGCTTGCCTTCGTGGGCGGTGCGCACCACCCGCACGTCGAAATCCTGCTCAATGCCGCAAGCCTTGGCACCGCGTTCAATGAGCGGGCGGACAAAATCCAGCTTGGAAAGCTCCTCGCGGGCCGGCCAGCGCCAGGCGGGATTTTCTTCGCCGAGAAGCCGCGGCGAGGCGGCGCCCAGAAGCGAAAGAAGCGACGTCTCGGGGACACCGGGAAGGATCGACCACTGCTGCTCCAGGCGCGGCTCGAAGAGTCCCTCCAGAAGCCCCTGCATGGAAAGCCACTGGTCGGTGCGCAGCCCTGAGAGAATGACCACCGCAAGGTTCTTGCCTTCTTTGAGCAGTGGCGCCACGCGCTTGGGCAGAAGATCCCACACAAAGCCCGGCTTGAAGCGGTCGCGCCCCATCCAGGAGTACCAGTTGTTTTCGAGGTACTGCAGGAAGTTCGCCTCGGTCTCCTCGCGCTGGCCGCGGTGGGTCTCGAAGAGGCCTTCCTGGCCGCTAGCGGCAAGATCCAGATCCCAGCCGCACAGGCGGGCGTGGATGCGTTCCCAGTCGGCCGGCGCCACCTGCCCCAGCATGCGGGCCTTGTTCTCGGCATACTGGCGCACATAGCGGCTGGTGAGATGGTTGGAGCGCAACGAACGGGCGTTGAACAAGCTCTTGCACAGCGACACGATCTGTCCGGGATTGACCGGCTTCGTCACGTAACCGTCAATGTTCTTGCCGATGGCCTCTTCCATCACCCGTTCCTCTTCGCTCTTGGTCACCATGACCACGAAGAGGTGGGGATGCTCGGCCTTGAGCTTGTGGAGAGTGGTGAGGCCGTCGAGGCCCGCCATCTGCTCGTCCAGAAGAACGACGTCGTAATCGCTGCGACGCACCAGACCCAGGGCATCGTGGCCGTTGGTGGCGGTGTCGACGATCCAGTCCTGATCTTCCAGGAACATAATGTGGGCGCGCAGGAATTCGATCTCGTCATCCACCCACAGAATGCGGCGGACTGCCTCGGCGTTCGTCATGTCCCCAAGAGATGCCATTGCTTGGGAGAATAGCAATCTGCCGCGGCGATCACAGTCCCAAGGCGTGCAGGATCTGGTAAATCAGTACCGCCAGAAGCCAGCTCGCAGCAACATAGGCAGCCATCTGCCCCAGAGCGAATTTCAGACTACCGGATTCCTTGCGGATCACCGCCACGGTGGCCAGGCACTGCATCGAAACCATGAAGTAGACCAAAAGCGCAACCACCGAAGCGACCGTGAAAAGAGGCGCACCGGTAACGGCGCTGGTCGCCCCGTGCATCACCGAAAGCAGTCCCTGCACCACCGAATCCTCGTTTCCACTCACCGCAAAGGTCACCGCCAAGGTGGAGACAAACACCTCGCGAGCTGCGAAGGCCGCCACGAGCCCCAGGGCGATGCGCCAGTCCCCGCCCATGGGCTCCATCAGGGGCTGCAGGAAATGTCCGACCGAAAGCCCCAGCGAATGCTCGGGATCGGGATAGTTGAGGGCCCAGAAAAGCACCGCAATCACCGAGATCACCGTGCCGGCGCGGCCGAGATAGCTCTTGGTACGGGTCCAAGCGTTGGAGAGCACCGAGCGCCAAGCGGGAAGCCGCCAAGCGGGAAGTTCGAGCTGAAAACCGGTATCGGAAGCCGGTACCCGCAGCAGCTTGGCGCCGATCACCACTGCCACCGAGGCGAAGACCACCCCGCCCAGGTAGAGAGCCGCCAGAAGCGCCCCCGCCAAAGCTGGCCGACCGGGCACCAGGAAGGACAGCAGCAGCCCGTACACCGGCAGCCGCGCCGAGCAGTTCATCAGCGGAGCGGCCAGGATGGTGAGCAGCCGTTCCTTGCGACCGGGCACGGTGCGCGAGGCGAGGATTCCCGGAATGGCGCAGGCGTTGGCCGAAAGCAAAGGCACAAAACTGCGACCATTGAGCCCGATCACAGAAAGGAAACGGTCGGTAAGCATGGCTCCGCGCGCCAGGAATCCCGAATCCTCCAGAATGCCCATAAGGAGGAACAGGATGGCGATCTGAGGCACGAAGGAGAACATGGCCCCCACGCCGGGGATGACACCCTGAGAAACAAAGGCCCCGAGCATGCCGGCAGGAAGATGGGGAGCCACGGCCCCACCCAGGAAATCGAAGAAGCTCCCGATGGCGTCGATCATAGGAGACGCCAAGGCGAAGACGCTCCAGAAAAGCCCTCCCATGACCAGAAGGAAAAGCGCCGTCCCGGCCACCGGATGGAGCATCCAGCGGTCGAAATCGCGCCGCGAAGCCGCTTGCGGACGCCGTTTGACGGTTTCTGACAATGCCGACTCGATGCGGTCGGCCCAGGCGAAGTCCTCGGCCACCTGCTCGAGGGAAAATTCGGAAGGCAACGCCACGCGCCCGCCAGGAAGCGCAACAACTTGCTCCACGGCCGCGCGCAGCTCCTGCACCCCACGACCGCTGCGCCCATCCACCTCCACCACCGCAACCGAGAGGTAGTCCGAAAGCCGGGCGGGATCGACCGGCCGTCCTTGGGCGCGGGCGATGTCGTTCATGGTGAGAGCCACCACCGTACGCAGGCCGGCGCGGCACATCTGGCGCACCAGCACCAAATGGCGGGACATCTGACTGGCATCGACCGGCACCACCACCACGTCGGGTACGTCATGGCCGGGCAACAGGCGCCCGAGCTCGTCCAAGGTGGAAAGCGCCGCCCGCTCGTCGTCGCTGCGGGCCACCAGCGAGACGATGCCCGGAGAATCGAGCACCAACGTTGGCCGCTCGGGCTTTCCGGCAAGCGTGCCAATGCAGTAGTCCACCGTGGCGCCGGGATAGTTCACGGTGCGGTAGCGCGCCCCGGTCAGGTGGTTGTAGAGACTCGTCTTCCCGGCATTGGGAGGGCCAGCCAGCACCCACACAGCTTCGGAAGGCGCCTCCAGAGACACGTCGCCAACCAAGGTCGCAGAGCTCATGGGATCACCTCCACGCAAGCGGCATCGGCGCGACGCAGGGCGATGCGGGCCCCGCGCAGATCAAAGGCCAGCGGTCCACCAAAGGGCGCCACAGCCGCCAGTCGCACCTCGGTGCCAGGCGTGAAGCCGATCTCCTCAAGCCGAATGAGGACCTGAGGGCGCCCGGACAGCGAGCGCACCCGCACCACACCTCCCCCATGCTTGTCTGCCAGTTCGGCCAGCGTTCGTGGACTTGCGGACATCTTCAAGACTCCTTCGCTACGTTTGAGATTAAGACTTCTTCTCAAATATAAAGATTTCAGATGACCTTTCGCAAGTCCTTTCGAGAATTGATAGCATCCTTGCCGAAGCCCCAACGCCTGCCACGGCATCAAGATTTCTTGAGCATCTATCGGGATAATTCTTGAATATGCCAGTTTACGGAAAATTTTCCGCGGGCAGAAAAATTGTTCTTGCGTAAACATCTCCCCGCCATTAGTTTGATAATCATTCTCAAACAAGTCTGGCTTAGCAGGCTGCCAACAGAGCGCCAGCCTTTGCCACAGCACCTTCCAAAGGAATCCGATGAAGACGACGCCAACCGCCGCCCTTTGCCTCTTTGCCCTCGGCAGCCTCACTGCGCCCGCCGAAGCCGCCCGCCCTTTCGCCACCGACGACGCTGGAACGGTCGCCCCGGGAAGCTTCGAGAGCGAAGCCTCCGTCGATTACTGGAACGACAAGGGAGCCTTTGGGATCGGACTCAAGCACGGCCTCACCAGCCGCATGGACTTCGGGATCTCGCTGGGGCACACTGCCTGGCCCGAGGAGGAGCGAGCCTATGACGACGCAACGCTTGCCTTCAAGTACGCCCTCGTCCCCGAAGTGCTTTCGGCCAGCTTCGCCACGGAACTGGGAACCTCCGAATACAGTCTCAACGGCATCGTCTCGCATAGCTTCGGCGACTTCGGAATCAACCTGAATCTGGGCGGCGACTTTGTCGGCGGTGAGGACCACGCCAACCTCACCTGGGGCGCCAACCCCACCTGGACATTGGGACCCGCCACCTTAGGAGCAGAACTGCGCGGCAACCAGCACGAAGTCAACTGGTGGCAAGTGGGCACCCAACTGAAGCTTGCCAACTGGATCGCCATCGACGTCGGACTTGGAGATGACTTCAGCAAGAACAAGAACGACTGGCACGCGGCCACCGGCATTTGGATCGCCTTCCCAACCGGTAAATAAACAAGAGAAGCGTTGCGCACCAAAGTAAACGTTTTCAGCAAAAACTTGCAAAAGACGCAGAATTCCCCACCAAGTGGGCCATACGTTGCAGATTCACCCAATTTTCTTAAGAAATCGTTTGCATAAAGAGGCTTCGTGAGCGCATTATAGTAGTGTGCCGAAGCTTGCTGGCTTCGAGCTGCCGCACACGCCTAATGCACCGGAGGACCTATGCACGCCAGAACCATCGCCACAGCCCTTCTCATCTCCAGCGGTCTCCTCGTCTCTCCATCCCACGCGCGCCCGTACCGCACCGACGCCGCCGGAACCACCGCTCCCGGGAACATCGAATTCGAAGCCGGAGCCGACTACTGGAGCGACAAGACCAGCCTCGGCTTCAACCTGAAGCAAGGCATCACCTCGCGCATGGACTTGGGATTCCACTTCAACGACGCCATCATCCCTGACTCCACGCGCGCCTTTAGCAACGCCACCCTCTCGGCCAAGTTCGACCTGATCCCGACTCTCGCCTCGGTGGCCTTCACCGGCGCCCTGGGAGGCTCTGCCTACACCGTCAACGGTGCCCTCACCAAAGCCTGGGGCCCCTTCAAGGCAAGCGTAGATCTTGGTGGCAACTTCACGGCAGGAGCGCGCGATGCCGACCTCTCATGGGGAGCCAACCCTAGCTACACCTTCGGCCCGGCCACTTTGGGCGCGGAATTGCGCGGCAACCAGCACGAGGCCAACTGGTGGCAGACGGCCGTCCAGCTCAAGCTTGCCGACTGGGTCGCCCTCGATGCCGGGCTTGGAGATGACTTCAGCAAGAACAAGAACGACTGGCACGTGGCCACCGGCATCTGGATCGCGCTTCCGGCGGTGAAATAGCTTCGCCCCGCGCCTCCGGCCACGGTCGGAGGCATGGCCAGAGTGCAGCTCTCGCCCGTCAGACCTGAGGCGTTCCGGAGGCATCCTCGCGTTCGGGAATCCAGCGGCGCAAGGCGTCAATCACAGCCTGGATTCGGACAGGTTTTGTCAGATGGTCGTTCATGCCAGAGGCGATGCAGGCATCCCTCTCCTCGGAGGTCGCGGCGGCCGTGAGCGCCACCACCGGGACGCTGCGATTCGGCCCGTCCTGGGCACGCAGCCGACGCGTCACCTCCGGGCCGTCCATGTCATCCATACTCATGTCCATGAAGACGATGTCCCAGCTCTCGCGCTGGAGCAGCTCAAACGCCTCGACCCCGCCGCCCGCCGAAGTCGGCTCAATGCCGAGCTTCTGCAGGAAAGAGCGCGCCACCATCAGGTTCACGAGGTTGTCGTCGACCACCAGCACTCGAGCTCCGGAAAAGCGCGGAGGCAAACCGCTCGCAGCCTCGGGCCGAAGCGCTGCGCCACTGCCGGTCGCGATTTCCAGAGGCATCTCGAACCAGAAGGTCGAACCTTGGCCGGGAACGCTTCGCACCCCGATCTTCCCACCCATCAGCTCCACCAGTTGCTTGCTGATGATGAGGCCGAGGCCGGTTCCGCCGAAGCGCCGCGCCACCGTCTCGTCGGCCTGTACGTACTCCTCGAAGAGCCGCCCTGCCGCCTCGTCGCTCATCCCTGTACCGGTGTCGGTAATCTCGACGGAAAGCCTCCAGACATCGCCTTCCCGGTGGCCGCCCGCGACCAGGCTCACCCCGCCCGAAGAGGTGAACTTAAGGGCATTGGCGACCAAATTTGTCAGAATTTGTCGCAAACGATTCGGGTCTCCCAGCAGGAGTGCCGGGATTTCCGCCGCGGTGCGGGTATCGAGAGAGATTCCCTTGCCGCGCGCCCGCATTCCTAAGAGCACGTCGATCTCGCGCAGGAGCGAAGGCAGGCGGAACTCGACCTTTTCGAGAGACATTCGCCCGGCCTCGATCTTGGTGCTGTCCAAGATGTCGTCAAGCAGGGAGAGCAGTCGCTCGGCGCTGGAGCGCACGATCTCGGCCTTCTCCCGCTGTGCTGGCTCTAGGGAGCCGTCCAGCAGCATGTCGGCCACCCCAAGGATGCCGTTCATGGGAGTACGGATCTCGTGGCTCATGCGCGCCAGGAAGCGGCTTTTGGCGCGCGTAGCTTCCTCAGCGCGCAGGGCGAATTCGCGCTCGCGCGCAGAATGCGATTCGAGTCCGCGGTTGGCTGTACGCAGGCTCTCTTCTGTCTCCATCCGTCGCGTGATGTCGTGAAAGGTGACCGCCACGCCCGAGCGTTCGCATCCATCCAGGATATCGAAAGGGACCGCATCAGCGAGGATCCAGACGCGGACCCCGTCGGAATGGGTGACTCCCATCAGCACCTCGCGCTGCGGTTGCCCAGTGGCCAGAGTGCGAATCGAGGGGATGTCGTCCCTGCAAAACCGCGAGCCGTCCTCGTGTACGAAGTCCCAGGGAAGATCCATGGATGTCCGTCCTACCAAACCGTCCTTGGAAAGCCCCAGGATGCGCTCGGCGGCCGGGTTGCACTCGACGATCCGCCCATCGGCGTCCTGGACCACCACCCCCTCTTGCATTGTGGTGAAGAGGGTCTCCCAGCGGGCATCGCGCACTTTGAGTTCGAGCGCACTGCGCCGCATGGCCTGCGCCTTCTGGTAAAGTACCGCCACCACGATGCCGCTTACGATGGCCTGAAAGAGGGCATTGACGGTTGCTTCCCCAGGAGGCAGCCCGCGCACCAGAAGAGCGAAGTAGAAGGCGATGACCTCCACCGCCCAGGCGGCCACGCACACGGAAACAGGCATCAGAACGGCAGCAAGTCCCATGGGAGCCATGGCGATCGCCAAAAAGAAGGCTCCGTGCAAACCGCTTGCGGCAAAGGCGATGTAGCCCCCCAAGGTGGGCGCGATGACCAGGGAATAGATCCTCTGAGGAAGGCGTACGGCGGAGTGCGGCAGCAGCCAGAGCACTCCGGTGAGCACGAACGCTGCAACAAGGAGGAGCGCAGAAAGCCGCGCCCGCGGCTCGGCAAGAAAGACCAGCGCGACGAGAAAGAGCGGAGTGAAAAGCGCATAGAGCAAGAGGGCCGTGCGGCGAATGCCCTCGGGAGTTTCCTCGAGGCACAGATCCAGAAAGGCGCGGACTTGGCTAAGCATCCTTTCCAGAGGATACCATACTCCGAAGCGCCCGCAAGGCAAGCGCTCCAGAAGCCACAGCACGCGCTTTGAATGCGCGGCAGCTAGCTGCCCGCAATAAATCCCAGGAGTCGCGCAACTGTCTCGTGGACGCTTTTCTCATCCACGGGCTTAGCCAGAAAAGCATCGCAACCAGCCTCGAACATCGCCGCGCGATCTTCCTTAAAGGCCTGAGCCGAAACGGCGGCAATGCGGACAGGAAGTCCCAGGGCGCGAATCTGACGCACCACCTCAACGCCATCCATACCGGGCATCCGCCGGTCCAGAATGACAAGCTCGGGCCTCCAGAGCGCACACACGGAAAGACCCTCCGCTCCATCCGAGGCCTCGCGCAAAGAAAGCCCAAGCGGCTCCAGGTAGGCCCGCATCAGACGGCGATTGTCGGAATCGTCCTCTATCACGAGAACGCGACGTCCAGCTGCGCCCTCCAGAGCAAAGACAGGAAATGTCATTTCGCCCGGCGCATGCGGCAAGGCTTCGACGAGCTCCACCGGCACGAGAACGCGAAAGACGGAACCTTGACCCATCTCGCTCTCGAGCTCCATCCGCCCTCCCATCGCCTCGACGTAGCGCCGACTGATGGCAAGACCGAGCCCTGTTCCCGGCTTGGCCTGGAGCTGCACAAAAGGCTCAAAAATTCGCTCCCGGTCGGCGGCGGAGATCCCACTTCCCGTGTCGTGGACTTCGAGGCAAAGGCGCGCCTCACCCTCGCTTTCGACGAGCCCGGCGACCAGGCGCACAGAGCCCCGGTCGGTGAACTTGAGCGCGTTACCCAGGAGGTTGACGATGATCTGCCGCAGCCGCGCGGGATCAGAGCGCAGCCGCGCCGGAAGCGGACGCGGGACCTCGAGATGAAGTTCGATGCCCTTCAATTCGGCCTGCACGCGCAGGAGACGCACGAGGTCTCCGAACATCCGGCCGGGCTCAAATTCGGCGCGCGCAATCTCAAGCTTGCCGGACTCGACCTTGGCGAGATCGAGGATGTCGTTGATGATCGAAAGCAGGTGCTCGCCCGAGGAGGAGATGATCCCGGCCATTTCCCTTGGCTCCTGCGGAAGCGTCTCCTCATCCGATAGCAGTTCGGCGAATCCTAGAATGGCGTTGAGGGGCGTACGCAGCTCGTGAGACATGTTGGCAAGAAAGAGTGACTTGGAGCGGTTAGCGGCCTCGGCGGCATCCCGTGCCGCCTCCGCCTCGCGCCGAGCCTCCTCCAGCTCGCGCGTGCGCTCCCGCACTTGCTCCTCCAAGCGGTCGCGCAGACGTTCGAGCTCGAGCTCATTTCGCTTGCGTTCAGTGATGTCGCGCCCGGAGCTCGAGATGCCGATGACCTTATCCCCGTCGCGGATGACGCTGAGGCTCATGTCCAGCACTCGTAGTCCGGGGATATTATACTCGATGCGGCAGTGCCCCTCGCGCTCGACCTTGCGAAAAAGTTCGGGCCAGAGACGCGCCCGCTCCGGTGGCAGAAGTTCGAAGAAACTCATCCCTACGCGAGGCATGATTCCAACCGTCTCCAGCAGCATGTTGGCAAAGACGGAGTTGAAGGCGAGGATGCGCAGCTCTCGGTCGATTGAAACGACTTCGTCAGAAGAGCTCTCGAGTAGCGACTCGATGCGGTTGCGAGACTCCTCAAGTTCCTGTTCCGTCTGCTTGCGCTGGGTGATGTCGCGCATGATGCACGTAATTCCTGCGTACTTGCCGTCGTCGAGAATCGGAGTCAAGATCATGTCGTGAAGACCGCCCGAGGCCGCCGCATACTCAAAGCGCAAGCGTCCCTCCATCCTCACCTTCCGGTAGAGCTCATGCCAAGCCGCCGCCAGCTCGGGAGGCAGAACCTCGTCGGTCTGAATTCCCGGCCGCAGCACCACGCCGAAGCACTCCAGCATCCGTTTTGCAAAGGCCTCGTTGTAGCTTACGACTCGTCCTTCGGAATCGACTGCCCACATTGAGTCCTCGGCGCTATCGACCATGGCCCGCAAGCCGAAGAAGGAGCGTTCCGCCTGGACGCGGAGATCGTCGTTCAGCTCTTGATTTGGCTCTTGCGGCATCGGTGCCTCGATGGTGGATATGGCGGAGGTCACATCAAGAATACCATCGCCGAGAAAGCCTCGCAGCAGGAAGCGTCACCCTTAGGGAAGCATCACGCGCAGAGTGCGCTCGGAGCCGCGACACAACTCACCCCGATACGTCGAGCTCCAGGAAGGTCACGTCCAAGAGGCGGCCGAACTTGCGGCCAGAGCGATGCAGGGTGCCCACCTCGCGAAAACCCAACTGCTCGTGCAGATGGAGGCTTGCGGCGTTTTCAGAGGTCACGAGCGACACCACGGTGACGAGGCTCCCGGCCCGCGCCCGTTCCAGGATTGCCTCGGAAAGCGCCCGCGCCACGCCTCGGCGCCGGAAGTCCTCGGCCACGTAAACCGAGAGCTCAGCGGTGATGTCGTAGGCGGGCTTTGGGTTATAGTGCGAGAGGCTCGCATAGCCGGCGAGCGTGCCGTCAATTTCTGTCACCAGCACCGGGAAGTCGCCGCCGTGGGTAGCAAGCCAGGCCGCGCGGTCGGAAAGCGTCGCAGGTTCGAGATCGAAGCTCGCCGTCTCGGTGGCCACCGAGCGGTTGTAGATCGCAAGGATCGCCGGAAGATCAGAGGTGCGGGCGGGACGGATAGAAACAGCGGAAGTCACAGCGGAAAAGTTAGCCGATGCGGCACCGCACGCGCCAGGGATGCCGCCCGCAGGGACGGGACACCCGCCGTGACGTAGGGGCGATTCATGAATCGCCCCTACAATGGCACAACGGACGGCGGGGGCCCGGCAGGCAGCCCGGCCCCGGTTCCGCCAAAACGCACTCGCCCGAATGACGGATGGCGGACCGGGGAGGCGCCCTACCCTAATGGCAGCCCTGCCCCAAAAGTCCGCAGGCATCGGCCCGGCAGCGGGAGCAGTGGCCCATCTGCGGTAGATGATGCCCAGCTTCGGCGCGCAGCTCCAGCATGCGCGTGGCATTGGGCTCGGCGATGTTTCCAAAGGGGGTGCTGGCCACCGGGATCATGGCGATGCAGTTGTGGAGATCGGCGCCTAGCTCGGCCACGCGGCGGGCAATCGCTGCTACCTGTCCGTCGTTCACGCCGGGCACCACCACGGTGTTGACCTTCACCAGGAAGGGTCGCTTAGCCGCCTCCGCAAGCGCGGCGGCTTGACGTTCGACCAAAATCTGTCCGGCTTCCAGGCCACGGTAAGTGCGATCCCCGACGCGCACCCAAGAGTACATCCGCGAGGCCGTCTCGGGATCGACGGCGTTCACGGTGATGGTGACGTGGCTCACCCCCACGTCCTCGATCTCGTCGATCCAGTCCAGGAGTCCGACCCCGTTGGTGGAAAGGCACAGGAGGAGCTCGGGATGGGCTGCGTGGACGAGCTGCAGCGTCGCAAGCGTGGGGCCGGGATTGGCGAAGGCATCCCCCGGCCCGGCGATCCCGACGACAGAAAGCGGCACGTCCTCGGAAAGGATGCGCTCCACACGGGCAAGCGCCTCCTCAGGCGAGAGCACGTCCGCCGAGACGCCGGGACGGCTCTCGGAGACGCAGGAGAACTTGCGGTCGCAGAAGTTGCACTGCACGTTGCAGCGCGGCGCGACGGGAAGATGGAGTCGCGCCCAGGTGCGGCTGGCTTCCGGACGAAAGCATGGATGCTTGGCAATGTCAGCGGCAGTGGCGCCCATGGCGCGCTCCTTTCAAGAGCCGGGACCGACGACGGCGACGATCCCGGCATGGACAGTTTCCGTCTATGCCGAAGCGGAGACGATGGTGGTATAGATCTTCTCAAGGAGCGAGAGCGCCCCGCGGTAGCCCACGTTGGAGCGGCTCAGCACCACCTCGTAGGAGGCGGGGAACCCAACCTCCACCAAAGCGCCCTTCAGCTCCTTGGCGAGGTCGCGTTCCCAGGTGGTCCCGAAGATGATGGGCGGCTTGTGCCCAAAGTCGGTGGCCCGCAGCGACTGATGGATGGCGTAGCTGTCTTCCTCAAACTCCACCTCGGTGGCCACGTCGTC
>DAIPHW010000062.1:0-13033 GCA_036771135.1 Fibrobacterota bacterium
CAACGTAGGGGCGAGGCATGCCTCGCCCCCACAAAACTGGATGGGGCGGGGGCCCGGCAGGCAGCCCGGTGCCCCGGTAGGGAACGGGCACGCTCGGTGCTACCGGGGCTGGCGCCCTTCAGGCTGTTCCCATGCCCGAACGCTGCATCTCCAGGCGCAGTTCCTGGCGCAGGTCGCCGCCGCAGTCGCAGGTGGCAGGACCCAGGCCGGCCTCGCGCGGCACCGTGTAGGTGGCCGGGCAGCAGGGCGTAGAATAGAGGCGCTCGATGTAGATCTTGGGAAGGCCGCGCTTGCGGGCCGCATCCACGACGTGGCTCAGGTATTGGGAGCTGGGGGGGCGGAAGCGCCCCATCTCCGAGAGCACGTGCATCAGGGCGTCGGTGACGGTGCCGTCAGAAAGTGTCACCTCCACTGGCATGTGGTAGTGCGATCCGGTGCCGTCCAGACGCACGTCCAGGAAGCCGTCGAGGAGCTCGGCGTCGTCGAAGTCGAGCTCGTAGAGCACGCCCCAGATCTCCTCGCGCGGGTCGCGCACGGCGGATTCCATGGCTCCGTCCCAGCGGGCGGAATATCCAAAGAAGTCCATGCGGAAGGCCGGCAGGCGGGCCGTCCCGATCACGCGGGGAGAGGCGCAGCGCTCAAGGATGACATCGGGGTGCATGTTCTCGCCGTAGGCAAAGTACTGGCGATGGCCCCGGTCGCGGCTCATTTGCATGGCGTGTCCTTTGGTTGGTGGCAGAATCCCAGCTGCGGGAAGTGGGGGCAGGCGCCGCGGCAGTGCTCGCCGGCGTTACACTCGCGCAGACAGATATTGCCTAATTGGCGATTTCGGTAGCTTTCGTAGAGATCGTTCCAGATGGTGGAAAAGTCCCATTCCAGGAGCGAATGGGCGTCCTCGTCGTCGGGGGCGAAGGAGCAGGGCTTGACCGTCAGCCGCTCGTCCACGTACACCGAGAAGAAGCCGCATTCGCAGGCGTCCACGGTGCGCGGGTCGGCGCAGCCGTGGTGCAGCACCGGCGGCACGAAGCAGGCGTCAAAGCCAATGGGGGTGCGGCTGCGGCTCTCCTTGGTCAAGGACAGAAATTGTTCCAGATCTGGGGAGCCGTACTCCAGGCAGTCGGCGAGGCCGCCGCGCCCGCGCGGCTTGTGGGTCAGGAACACGATGGCAGAAAGGCCTTCCAGGAGGCCTTCGTGGCGGCCTTCCAGGATCTCAACGGCATCTGGCAGCGAACGGCGCGAGAGCACGAAGTGGAGATTGGTGCGCACTCCGGCCCGGCTTAAAAGACGGATTTTGTCAGATGGAATCTCGGCCACCGAGGCCGCCGAGAGTGCGACGGCACCGACCCGCCCGACCAGGGCGCGGGCCCAGGAAGCGTCGAGCAGGAGGCCGTTAGTGGTGAAGTTTGCCACGATGCCGCGGCTGCGGGTGAGGTCGAGCATGGCCAGGAAGTCTGGATGTTCCAGCGGTTCGCCGCCGCCCAGGGCCACCTGGAACACCGGCCCCCAGACGGGGCTTGTGAGGCTGTCCAAAGCGTAGGCGTAGGCCTCGAGGCTCATCAGGGCGCCGTCGGGACGGCTGTCGCGGTAGCAGAAGAAACAGCCCTTGCTGCAGCGATTGCTGATGGAGATGTCGGCGAGTTCGGGCCAGGGGGCGCGCAGCGGATTGTCTTCCAGGGCGGCTCCCCAGCGCACCGTGAGGCCGGTTTTGGGATTTCCCAGGAAGTTGTATCCCTCGGCGTGCCGGCGCAGCGTCTCCATATCAGTCTCCTGCCAACTGGTAGCAGTCGGGGGTGCCGTTTCTTTCGCAGCTGCCGCAGTCCTTGAGGGCGCAGTACTTCTGGGCGGTGGCGCTCTTGTCGCGGGTCACCTGCACCGAGCCGAGCCCCTTGATCTCGCCCGAGAGTCGGCCGTTGACCAGGTATTCACCGCGGATGTAGGCCCAGAGGGTCTCTTCGTCCAAGGTGGAAAAGTCCACCGACTCGACCCCGCCCTCAAAGGAGTGGTCGTACTTGGCGTCGGGCTTCTTGGAGAAGTCGTAGCGCTTGACGTAGACGTCTTTGTCCAGGAGCCTCGTCTTCTCGCCGTTCTTGCGCAGATCCTCTTTGAGGACGGAGTAGATGCGGGCCTTCTTGGGGTTGTCGGAGAAGTCCCCGTTCTTGGCCTTGATGAACTCGGCCAAGTCGAGGTTCAGGGTCACGATGTAGCTGACCGAACTGCTGTTGGTGACAAAGTCCATCCGAATCTTCATGGCCCCTCCCTCTGCATGCCTGAGCTTTCGACGTGTTCTGTCTTATTGACAAAGCACAAAGCGGGCCATCGGGGCCTTGGCGACGCGCAGGGCGGCGGCGAGTTGCCGGTGCCGGAGAGAGTGGACCGGCAGGTAACTTTGCTGCTGATTGTTGCGTATCGGTAACAATGCCCATTGCGGCAATGTCCGCAGGCGGAGAGCCAGGTAGCTTGGAACGGGATTCGCCTTTCTCAAGAAGCACCCATGGACACCACCTCGCCTGCCGAAATTTGCTCCATCTTCGAGGACATCCTGCCGCAGCGATTGGCTCAGTTGAGAGCCTTTGCGTTGCGCTCCTCGCTTTCTCGTTTTTGGGGCGCCTTCTTGCGCGAGTGCCCTGAGCAGGCTTTCACCTTGGCGCCAGAGAAGGTCGCCACCCGGGTGACGCGGCTTCTGGGAAACCCGCTCCGCACGGACTGGATCGCAAGCGCCAAGGAGCCTTCGCGCGGAATCCTGCTGGGCGTTTCGCGGGAGACGGAGCTCGGGCGCTTCGAGTTTACCGGCCTCGGGCTTGGCGAGGGCGGTTCGGTTCGCCTCATTGAGTCCATGCCGGACTTCCTGGCCGCCTTTAGATCCCTAGGGAGATTCCGGCCGCGCGACGAGGAGCTGCTGCTGGGAGATCTCGCATCCAGTTGCGACAACCTGCTTTTGGGGCTTTGCCTGCGCGAGCGCTGGCGCAACGAGTTCTCTGAGGAGTATCGACAGTTTTTGACGGGAGACATCCCCGACGTCGATTACGCTGCGGCCCGCTTCGAGGCCTGGTGCGCCCTGGGGCATCCGCTCCACCCCACGCCAAAGTCGCGAAGTGACATGTCCCTGGAGGCGGTGACAGGACTATCTCCCGAGGCTGGCCAGGAGATTGAGATCCGCTTGGTCGCCGTGCCCCGCGAGGAGGACGCCTTTGGGCAGGTAGAGGGACTCGATTACGACGCCTTCATGCGCCAGGCTTTTCCGGAGCTCTGCGGCGGGACCTTTCTCAAGGCCCTGCAGGCAAAGGGCTTGGCCTGGCGGAATGTCCACCTCATCCCGGTTCATCCGTGGCAGCGCGATCATCTCGGGCCCGACGAGACCCAAGGGCTGCGTGATGTCGGTTTTTGTCTTCATGGACGCCCGCTGCTCTCGTTCCGCACCGTGGCTTCCCGCGAATGCACGCGCCAGATCAAGCTGCCGCTGCAGGCCTGCATCACTAGCGCCGTGCGACAGCTCTCGCCGCGCAGCGTGCGCCACGCCGTGGCCATGTCGCGTCTGATAGAAAAGCTCTCGCAGGAAGGGAAGCTTTCGCAGCGTTTCGCCTTCCAGCGCGACGAGGCCTTTGTTTTTCACGACAGGAAGGTCGGGGCGATCTACCGCGACCGCTTGGCTGGGCTCGTGCCGCCCGGGTGCCTGGCGCTGCCGGTGGCGGCCCTCTTCGAGGAGTCGCCGCGGAACCGGCACAAGATCATCTTGCAGGACATGCTGGAGCAATTCAAGGCCGCGAAATCCCTCGCCGGCGACGAGGCTGTGCTGGCGTTTCTGCGCCGCTACGCGCAGGTGGTTTGCGAGGACGTGCTGCGGCTACTTTCGGTCTACGGCATCGGCTGCGAGGCGCACATGCAGAACAGCGTGATGGCCTTTCGCGACGGCATTCCCGAACGATTGATCCTGCGCGACGCCGAGGATCTTCCCATCTGCCTGGAGCGCTTTCGCAGGCACTTTTCGCCCGAGAGCATTCCCACCGGCACTTGGAACGTCCCCGAGGATCCCGAGCTTGCCCGCAAGGTGATGAACCACTCGCTGCTGCACGCCCATCTCGGGATTCTGATCCTGGAGCTCGACAAGATCAGTCAAATTGGTCCCGAGCGGCTCTGGACTGTGGTGGCCGAGGTGGTGAAGGAGATCCTCTCAGAACTCGAGGCCGAAGGGTGCCGCGAGGCGGCTGACGACCGCGAGTTTCTACTGGGTCCGACAACTTCCGTCAAATGCCTCCTGCGCATGAAGCTCTTGGGGCGGGTCGGCAACGAGTTCGTCTACCGCGAGTTCCCGAACCCGCTGGACGCCTCTCAACAGGCCTCGTAGCTCTCCGAAACGAGGGGATCGAGGCGCGGGGCGCTGGCGCAGGACGAGGTGCAGCTGGCGCAGGCGCTGGGCGCGCAGCCTTCCTCACTGCTTCCCATCAAGAGGGAGAGGCGGGCGCGGATCTCGGCGCGGCGGCGGCGCAGCTCCTCTTGGAACTCGGCATCGGTCTGCGAGACGGGCATGGCTTCGATCATGGCGGACATCCTTTCGTTGATGCAACTACCCATGCGAAGGCTGTTCCAATCCGTCTGCGCTAGCGGTGCGTTCCTTCGGGGCTCTGGGGGAGATCGCAAGAACGTACCGGATCGGTAATTCTCGCGGCATTTGTTACGCCGAGGTATCAAGTCGCGGCGAACCTCGGGGAGCCCCGAGGCTGGAAGCGGGCATTGCGGCTGTGGCACGGATTGTGCGGACTTGGAAAGCGAGGATACGCGACACCGACCGACGCGGGCCCAGCCTACACAGGAGGAACCGATGGAAGAGACCAAGAAACGGACACCTTTGCACCCCTGCTTCGACGCCGGAGCCAAGGCGACCCACGGGCGCATTCATCTTCCGGTGGCCCCGCGCTGCAACATTCAGTGCATGTTCTGCAACCGCATTGAGGACTGCGTCAACGAGAGCCGTCCCGGCGTGACCAGCCGGGTGATGGCGCCTCGTCCTGCCGTCGAGTACATGTTAAAAGTCCTCGAAGCGGTCCCGACACTTTCTGTCGTGGGCATCGCCGGTCCCGGCGACCCGCTGGCAAACACCGACGCCGTCTTCGAAACGCTGCGTATGGTGCGCGAGGCGGCTCCCGACATGCTCGCCTGCCTCTCCACCAACGGCCTGGGGCTGACGCCGGAAAATGTCGAGGAACTCGTCTCCCTGGGCGTGAAGCACGTCACCGTCACGGTGAACGCGGTGGACCCCGAGATCGGCGCCCAGATCTACGCCCGCGTGCGCGAGGACCGGGTCTGGTTCGGCCTCCCGGGAGCCGAACTGCTGCTCTCGCGCCAGCTGGCCGGCATTTCGGCGTTAAAGGCCCGTGGCGTCACCGTTAAGGTGAACACCGTGGTGGTCCCCGGCGTCAACGACCACCACGTGGGCGACATCGCCCGCACCGTGGCCGACCTCGGCGCCGACGTCCACAACTGCATGGCCATGATCCCCACCAAGGGAACGCCCTTTGCCCACCTGCCCGAGCTCACCCACGTGCAGATGGCCGAGGTGCGCGCCCGCTCGGGCCGCTATCTCAAGCAGATGAGCCACTGCTCCCGCTGCCGCGCCGACGCTGTGGGCTTTCTCGGCCAGGACCGCACCCTGGAGTTCGCTCCCGACCACATTCGCGAGGACGTCGCCACCTGGACTGGCGCCAAGCGCGACTACGTGGCGGTGGCGACCATGGAAGGGGTGCTCGTGAACATGCACCTGGGCGTGGCGGACCATGTCCAGATCTGGCGCGACGGGGCCGAGGGCTTTGAACTGGTGGAAGACCGGCTCTGCCCGAGCGCCGGAAGCAAAGGACGCTGGGACGAACTCGGCAAGGAGTTAGAAGACTGCCGAGCCATTTTAGTGGCGGCGGCCGGAGAGTCGCCGCGCAAGACCCTGGAGAAGTACGGCCTGCTCACGCTGGAGATGGAAGGCGCCATTGATGACTGCCTGGAGAAGGTGTTCCACGGCAACGCCGCCGTGGCCTACCTGGAGAAGCGCAACAACATGGGCAAGGCCTGCGGCTGCGGCAAGGTCCGCACCGGCGCTGGCGAGGGCGGCTGCGGGTCCTGACCCCTAACCCCTAACCCCTAATCCTCTCCTGTAGACAGAAAAAGTCAAGGGACTGGAGTTATCCAGTCCCTTCGTCATATCTAGCGCCCCACCACCGCCTCAATCTCGCCGTCTTCCAGAGGGCGGCCCAGGCGCTCGGCCTCGGCGCGGATGCGGGCCACCGCCGGCTCGATGCCTTCGCGGGGAACGATCCCGAGCGTGGTCAATTTTTGGCGCACGGCGGCGCTGCCCACCTGACGACCGAGCGAGAGCTTGCGGGAGGATCCGATAAGGCTCGGATCGAAGGGCTCGTAGAGGGCTGGGTCCACCAAAAGTCCCTGCACGTGCATGCCGCTTTCAGCGTGGAAGAGAGATTCGCCCACGATTGGCTTCCAGGAGGCGACGCGAAGCGATGCGGCTGTCAGAAAATGTCGGGCAAGGTCGGCCACGACGGCTGGATCAAGCTCGGAGCGGCGGCGGAAATGCAGGAAGGCGGCCAGTTCCTCGGTGGCGGCAATGCCCGAGCGCTCGCCGACTCCAAGCAGAGTTGCGTCGGTGCAGTCGGCGCCGGCATCCAGCGCCGAAAGGGCGTTGGCGGTGGCCATGCCAAAATCGTTGTGGCCGTGGAAGCCGATCTCCAGGTGGCAAGCCTTGCGCACCTTGCGCACAAGCGTTGCGGTCGCGGCCGGATCAAGGATTCCCACGGTGTCGGCTAGGCGTATCCGGCGGATGCCCAGATCCTGCGCCAGCCCTGCCAGCCGCTGGAGCGTGGCAGTATGAGTACGCGAGGCGTCCTCCAGGCCCAGTGACAAGTGCGTGAGTCCCCGCTCGAAGGCCGCCGCCACGAAGTCGCGCAGCATCCGCTCCAGCCCCTGAGCGTCCGTGTGCAGGCGCTTCTTCACGTGGGCGTCGGAGGTCGGGATGGAGAGCGAGACGATATCGGGACGGATGCGCGCAGCGTGCTCCAGCGAAGGGATGCGCAGCGGGCACCACACCGAGACGCGGATAGGCAGCGCCTCGCGCCGGGAGCGGTCGGCGAGCACCTCCACCGAGGGGTCGCGTCCGCACACGCCGATCTCGGCCTCGGCGATTCCGGCAGCGGCGAGGCCCGATAGGATCTCCCAGCGCTCCTCCAGGCCGAGGACCAAACCGTAACGTTGCATGCCTTCGCGCAGTGTGCTGTCGAGAATCATCTCCGCCTCCTCTGTGAATACGCGCATAGGAGGAGCAAAGCTCAAGCCACGGCGTCACCCGAGACAGATTCTGGCATGAAGGTGGAATTTTCCGGAAAACGTCACGAACGAGTACTTGTTCCCTCCAGAAAGCACCGAAATGTTCCCGAATGCGGAGTCCTCACAGAGTTTCTGGATAAAAAACTCTCGAATGGCTTTCGATTGGAATTGGCATGCAAGTCGCTTTGAAGAAGTGCGAGGCCGCTTGAACCCAAGCGCCACGAAACAGAAAGGTGCAATACATGACGACGAGAAAGATCGCGATCTACGGGAAGGGCGGCATCGGAAAGTCCACGACCACGCAGAACACGGCGGCGGCCATGGCCTACTTCCACAAGCAGAAGGTCTTCATCCACGGATGCAACCCCAAGGCTGACTCCACCCGTCTGATCCTGGGCGGCAAGCCTCAGGACACCTTGATGGACACCTTGCGTGAAGAGGGCGAAGCCGCCGTCACGCTGGACAAAGTGGTGAAGACCGGTTACCTCGGCATCCGCTGCGTGGAGTCGGGTGGTCCGGAGCCGGGCGTGGGCTGCGCCGGTCGCGGCGTCATCACGGCCATCAACATGATGGAAGAGATGGGCGGCTACGATCCCGACCTCGACTTCTGCTTCTTCGACGTGCTGGGCGACGTGGTGTGCGGCGGTTTCGCCATGCCCATCCGCGAAGGCAAGGCGCAGGAAGTCTACATCGTGGCTTCCGGCGAGATGATGGCCATCTATGCGGCCAACAACATCGCCCGCGGCATGCTGAAGTACGCCGACCAGTCCGGCGTGCGCCTGGGCGGCATCATCTGCAACTCCCGCAAGACCGACAACGAGCTCGACCTGATGAACGAGTTCGTCGAAGCCTTGGGCACCCAGTTGATCCACTTCGTGCCGCGCGACAACATCGTGCAGAAGGCCGAGTTCAACAAGAAGGCCGTGGTGGAATTCGATCCCGAGTCGAACCAGGCCAAGGAATACGGCGAACTCGGACGCAAGATCATCGAGAACAAGAACCTCGTGGTGCCGACCCCCATCAGCATGGACGAGCTGGAGAAGATGGTCATGAAGTACGGCCTGGCCGACTAACCGACCGATGCCCTCCGAAGGCCCTGCGTCTTCCGGAGGGACCTTTTTGACCATCGAGAGGCAGGTCGACCTCCAGACGGCAAGCAATCCGCATCGGGTGGGACGCCGCGGAACGAAGACGCTTTCTTGACGGCACGAGCCGAAATGAGCGGGCAAACCAACACAACAAGGAGACAGCGATGCCACTGACATTGCTCAAGTGCGACGAGTCCATCCCGAGTCGGGAGCAGCACGTTTACATCAAGGCGGCCGGGGAGGACTCCCGCGACGCGCTGCCGCTGGCCAACACCGAGACAATTCCTGGCACGCTCTCGGAGCGCGGCTGCAGCTTCTGCGGCGCCAAGCTCGTGATCGGCGGCGTCCTCAAGGACACCATCCAGATGATCCACGGTCCCGTGGGCTGCGCCTACGACACCTGGCACACCAAGCGCTACCCCAGCGACAACGACAACTTCCAGTTGAAGTACGCCTGGAGCACCAACGTCAAGGAAAAGAACGTGGTGTACGGCGCCGAGAAGATCCTGAAACAGAGCATCCTGGAAGCCTTCGAGGAGATGCCCGACATCAAGCGCATGATCATCTACACGACCTGCACCACGGCCCTCATCGGCGATGACCCCAAGGCCGTGGCCAAGAGCGTGGTGGACGAGCATCCTGAATATGACATTTTCGTGGTGGAGTGCCCGGGCTTTGCCGGTGTCAGCCAGTCCAAGGGCCACCACGTGCTCAACATCGCCTGGATCAACGAGAAGGTGGGAACCGTCGAGCCCAAGATCTGGTCCGACTACACCATCAACTTCATTGGCGACTACAACATCGGCGGTGACACTTTCGTGCTGGCCAAGTACTTCGAGAAGATGGGCATCCAGGTGATCGCCCACTTCACCGGCAACGAGTCCTACGACAACTGCCGCGCCATGCACCGCGCCCAGCTGAACGTCGTGAACTGCGCCCGCTCGGCTGGCTACATCGCCAACGAACTGAAGAAGCGCTACGGCATCCCCCGCATGGACATCGACTCCTGGGGCTTTAACTACTGCCAGGTGGCGCTCCGCAAGATCGGCGCCTTCTTCGGCATCGAGGACCGCGCCGAGAAGGTGATCGAAGAGGAAGTCGCCAAGTACGGCGAGAAGCTCGCTTGGTACAAGGAGCGTCTGGCCGGCAAGAAGGTCTGCATCTGGACCGGCGGCCCGCGCCTGTGGCACTGGACCAAGGCGCTGGAAGACGACCTCGGCATGCACGTCGTGGGCATGTCCTCGAAGTTCGGTCATCAGGAAGACTTCGAGAAGGTGATCGCCCGCGGCGACGAGGGTGCCGTCTACATCAACGATGGCAACGAGCTCGAGTTCTTTGAAGTGATTGACATGGTGAAGCCCGACATGATTCTCACTGGCCCCCGCGTCGGGACGCTCGTGAAGAAGCTGCACCTGCCCTACATCAATGGCCACGCCTACCACAACGGCCCCTACATGGGCTTCGAGGGCAGCCTCAACATGGCACGCGACATGTACAACGCCATCAACTCGCCGCTGATGAAACTGGCGGCGATCGACATCCGGGAGGCTGCGTAATGGACAAGATCAGTAGCGATCTGCTGGCATTCTTCCAGAAGAACACCCTGTGGCAGTTCTTCTCCCGCACCTGGGACCGCGAAGAGAACATCAACGGCATGTTCGGTTCTCTGGAGAAGCTCGCGAAGAAGGAATCCCTGCCGCGCGAGACGCCGCTGGAGAAGAGCTTCTACGCCGATGCCACGGTGATGTTCCAGCAGCTTGGCGAAAAGGTCGAGGGCTTTTCGGCCCTCTCGCCCGAAAAGGCCGTGGCGGCCTTGGAGGCGGCCAAGGCCGAACTCGTCGACATCGTCATCACCAAGTCCAAGAACGAAGAACTCAGCGCCGAGCTCTACTAGAGCCATGCGAAAGGATCGCCCATGAGCTGCGAGATCAAAGCGAAGGAACGCAACGGCATCATCAACCCGATGTACAACTGCCAGCCCGCCGGGGCGCAGTACGCCATGATCGGGTTGAAGGACTGCATCCCCATTGTCCATGGCGGACAAGGCTGCGTGATGTTCGTGCGTCTCTCCTTCGAACAGCATTTCAAGGAGAACTTCGACATCGCCTCCTCCTCGATTCACGAGAGCGCGGCGGTGTTCGGAGGCATCAAGCGCCTGCACGAGGCCATCCAGGTGCTCGTCGAGCGCTACCCGGAAGTCCGCATCGTGCCCATCATCACCACCTGCTCCACCGAGACCATCGGCGATGACATCGAAGGTGAGATTCGCAAGTCGACGAAGCTCTTGAAGGAGAAGTACCCCGACCGCGACGTCGCGCTGGTGCCGGTGCACACTCCCAGCTATTCGGGAAGTCACGTCACCGGGTACAGCCAAGCTGTCACCTCTGTGGTCAAGGCCTTGGCTAAGAAGACCGAGCCCTCGGGCAAGCTCAACCTCATCACCGGCTGGGTCAACCCGGGCGACGTGACGGAACTGAAGTCCTACCTCAAGGCAATGGACATCGACGCCAACGTGCTGATTGACACTGAGACCTTCGATGCGCCGACCATGCCGGACAAGAAGTCCTTCGCCTACGGTTCCACCACCTGGGAGGACATCGCCGACACCGCCAATGCCGTTGGCACCGTGGCTCTCTCCCGCTACGAGGGCGCACCGGCGGCCCAGTGGCTCGAAGAAAAGCACAAGGTCCCGGCCAAGATCGTCGACACCCCGATCGGCATCCGCAACACGGACAAATTCCTGCGCACCCTCACCGAGATGACCGGCCACGAGATTCCCGAGAGCCTGATCCGCGAACGCGGCAAGGCCCTCGATGCCATGGCCGACCTGGCGCACATGTTCCTGGCCGACAAGAAGGTCGCCATCTACGGCAATCCTGACTTGGTGCTGGGGCTTGCCCAGTTCTGCCGCGAAGTCGAGATGAAGCCCTCGCTCTTGCTCATCGGGGACGACACCAAGGGCTATCCCAACGATCCGCGCATCAAGCAGCTCCAGGATGAGGCGGACTGGGATCTTGAGATCGTCACCAACTCCGACCTGTGGGAGCTGGAGAAGCGGGTGAAGGCGGATCCGACGGCCTACGATCTTATCATGGGCCACTCCAAGGGACGCTTCATCGCCATCGACGCGCAGATCCCGATGGTGCGGGTGGGTTTCCCCACCTTTGACCGCGCCGGGCTCTGGAAGCTCCCGACGCTTGGCTACCGGGGCGCGGAGACGCTTGCCAACACCATCGCCAACACCATCTTCGCGGACATGGAGTTCAAGAAGAAGAAGGAGTGGACGCTGAACGTCTGGTAAGCATTGGGCCTATCCGAGTCCCCGGGCACCGCGGGTGTCCGGGGACTTTCGCTTTTGTTTCCTGAGACGTTATTTGTCAATTCGGTTTTCCCTAAACGCGGGAGGCGCGCGATGAACCAGGAAGACGTGGTGTTCCACGGTCGCCTAGGGGCTCTCTACCAGCTAGCCAAGGAAGGCAAGATCGCCACGACCCTGCAGGGAAGCCACACGCGACCCTGCAAGTTCTGGACGGCCATGAAGATCCTTTCGGGGATCCGTGGCGCGGTGGTGATCGCCCACGGCCCCAGCGGCTGCGCCTTCGGGGTGAAGCAAGCCTACAAGCTCACCAATTCGCGCAACAGCGGCTCTCCCTACGAGTCGGTGCTCACCACCGACATGAACATGGAGAACATCATCTTCGGCGGTGAGAAGTCCCTGAAAGGCGCCATCAAGGAGGTGGACGAGAAGTACCGCCCCGACGTCATCGTGGTGGCCACCAGCTGCGCCGCCGGCATCATCGGGGACAATGTCGACTCGGTGGTGGACAAGATGCGCCCGAGCATCGCGGCCGAGCTGATGCCGGTCCATTGCGAGGGGTTTGCCGGTGAGTACAGGAGCGGGTTCGACCTGGTGTTTCGCCAGATCGTTGATTTTATGGACAAGCCAACTCCTGAGATGCGACAGAAACTGTCTAAAAGCGTCAACATCGTGGGGGCTAAGATGGGCCCCGAACGCACCGAGGTGGACACCGACACCAAGGAGCTCACCCGCCTCGTGACCGGGATCGGCGCCGAGATCAACGCCGTGATCGCCGGTCACTGCAGCCTGGAGGAGCTGAAGCGCGCCCCCAGCGCCGCCGTGAACTGCGCGCTGTGCCTGGACCTGGGCTACGCCATCGGCAAGGAGATGGAGAGCCGCTTCAAAACCCCGATGAATTCGAGCATCCTCCCTTACGGCATCGCCGCCACCGAGCACTGGCTGCGCGAGGCCGCCAAGCACATGGGGCTGGAGGAACAAGCCGAGGCCTTCATGAAGAGCGAGTACGAGGCTATCCGCGAGGAGTACGAGGAGGCCCGTTCCTTCCTGGCGGGGAAGGTCGCTCTGATCGAGGGACACGACGCCGTGAAGTCCCTCTCGGTGGCCCACATGGTGGAGCGCGACTTCGGCATGCGCGCCATCGTCTACAACTTCCATCCCTGGAGCACCGAGGCTCGCGAGACAAGTATTGACTATTTGCTGGAGACGGGGCTCGACCCCGAGGTGCTCATCACCAAGGGAACATTGGCGCTGGGGAAGTACGAGTCCATGAAGGAGACCGAGGCCGAGATGCTCGCCTTCCTGGGCGAAC
>DAIPHW010000063.1:0-12968 GCA_036771135.1 Fibrobacterota bacterium
CATCGTGGGAAAGCTGGTAGCGGCAGGAATCCTGCGCACCGTGCGCGGTAAGCATGGAGGCATCGGGCTCGGACGCCCAGCGGCAGAGATCTCGCTGCAGGACGTGGTGACGGCCATGGAAGGTGGAATCCGACTCAACCAGTGCGTGAACGACAAGGATGCCTGTCGTTTCTCCGGCAACTGCTCCGTCCATAAAGCCTGGACAGCAGCCTCTAACTTATTAGATAATCACTTGCGCGCAATTCTCTTTTCCGAACTGGCCCAAGGCCACTCCACAAGCCCTGAAAGGAACCCGACGTGGATACACTGACCCTCTCGCGGCTGCAGTTTGCCGCGACGACCTATTTCCATTTCCTCTTCGTGCCGCTCACGCTGGGGCTTTCGCTCTTGGTGGCCATCCTGGAGCTGCTCTACGTGCGCACCCGAGATGAGGATTACCGCATCGCCACCAAGTTCTTCGGGAAGCTCTTCCTGATCAATTTCGCCGTCGGCGTGGTGACGGGCATCACCTTGGAATTCCAATTCGGCACCAACTGGTCCAGTTACGCCAAGTTTGTCGGGGATATCTTCGGATCGCTCCTGGCAGTGGAGGCGACGGTGGCCTTCTTCCTGGAATCCACCTTCATCGCGGTGTGGTTCTTCGGCTGGAAGAAACTCTCGCCTGCGTTCCACTGCGTCGCCATCTGGATCGTAGCCTTTGCCTCCAACCTCTCGGCCTTCTGGATCATCGTGGCCAACGCCTGGATGCAGCATCCGGTTGGCTATGTGATCCGGGGCGGACGAGCCGAACTGTCCGACTTTGTCGCCGTGGTCACTCAGAAGTTCGCGCTTCTGGAATTCGTCCACACCGTCGGCGGCGCCTGGATCCTGGCCGGCTTTTTCATGCTGGGAATCAGCGCTTGGCACTTGGCCCGCAAGCAGCACGTCGCGATGTTTAAGAAGAGTTTTCGCGTGGCCGCCATCTGGACCGTGCTTGCCTGCATCTTCGAGATGTTCCAGGGCCACCTCAACGCCGAGATCCTGGCCACCTCTCAGCCAACCAAGCTTGCCGCCATGGAATCGCTCTGGAAGACCTCGGGCGACGTTCCTATGCATCTCCTGCTCTGGCCCGACGAGAAGAACGGACGCAACCTGGTTGAAGGCTTGCCCATCCCCGGCATGATGTCGTTTTTGGCCCACTACAATCCCCACGGCACCGTCAAAGGATTGGATAGCGTCCCCAAAGAAGATCGTCCTCCCGTGCTTCCGGTATTTCTCTCCTTCCGAGCCATGGTGGGACTCGGCATCCTGCTCTTCTGGGTGGCCTTGTGGGCCTTTTGGAAGCGCAAGACCATTGAAACCCAACCGCTTCTCTTAAAGATTCTGCCGTGGCTCATTCCAATTCCCTACCTGGTGAACCAGCTTGGCTGGACGCTGGCCGAAGTGGGCCGTCAGCCTTGGATCGTCTACGGAATCATGCGCACCGAGCAAGGCGTCTCGAAGATCGCCGTTTCCCAGGTCGCGACGTCCTTGGGTGCCTTCGTGCTGGTCTACACGCTTTTAGGCGCTGTGGATTTCTACTTGCTTTGGACCTACGCGCGCAAAGGACCGCTGCCGGAAACGACAGAAGGAGGACATCATGCTTGAAACCGTCTGGTTCGCCATTTGGGGAGTCGCTTGGGCTGTGTATTTCATGCTCGACGGCTTTGACTTGGGACTCGGCACGCTGCTTCCCTTCTTGGGCCGAAGCGACGACGAGCGACGCATTCTGGTCAACACCATGGGTCCCTTCTGGGACGGCAACGAGGTGTGGCTGATCACCGCCGGCGGTGTGACCTTCGCGGCCTTTCCCGTCGCTTATGCCACCATGTTCTCCGCTCTATACACCCCGCTGATGTTGCTTCTCTTTGCTCTCATCCTGCGCGGAGTGGCCTTTGAATTTCGCAGCAAAGTGAATTCCGCCGCTTGGCGCAAGGTATGGGACACTTGCCTGGTGTTCGGCTCGTTCCTACCGGCATTGCTTCTGGGGGTGGCGTTTGCCAATCTCTTTGCCGGCATTCCCGTGGACCGCGAAGGCACCTTCCACGGCACGCTGCTGACCCTTCTCAATCCTTACGGACTGGTGGGAGGCGTCTTCTTCGTGCTGGCCTTTGCGCATCACGGTGCCTTATGGCTTTTGGCAAAATCAGAAGACAAGCTCCGCATTCGGGCGGCCCATGCCGCTGCGGGGCTCTGGATCGCCACCTTGCTGATCACCGTCCTCTTCCTGGGCTACACCTGGTTTGCCACCCGACTGTGGCAGAACCTGCTCCAGCGCCCCCTCTTCCTCATCCTGCCCCTGCTTGCTGCCGGAGGCCTCGTGGCCTCGCGCATCTTGCTCTTCAAGGGACGCTTCTGGCAAGCTTGGGGAGCTTCATGTCTCTTCATCCTGACGGCCACGCTCTTTGGAGTGGCGGGAATGTTCCCCAACATCGTCGCTTCCAGCCTCGATCCGGTTGCCTCAGTGACGGCTTTCAATGGCGCGTCTAGCCCGCTCACTCTCAAGATCATGCTGGGCGTGGTGCTGACGTTCCTGCCGGTGGTGATCGCCTACCAGAGCTGGGTGTACGTGCGCTTTCGGGAACAGGTCACCTCGCACACCGTCAAGGACGGACCCGCCTACTGAACCGAGGCGCGCAGGCGGCCGAGCAGATCGAGGGTGGAGCTCTTAGCCTTCTTCTTGGGCGAACTTGGAAGCGTACTGGAAACAGGATGGTTCCAAGCCGCCATGCCGCCTTCTAACCGGTAAATCCGCGCTGTCTCGCCGACATCGCGCAGGCTTTCCAGATAGTTTGCCGCCGCCCGCTGAGAGCGTTCATCTCCCACTAGGACGATCTTCCCGAGACGCGGCAGTTCCCGCCAGCGCGTGCGCAGCTCCCCGGAATTCCAGGGCAGCAAAATGGCCTGAGGAATGTGCCCGACCTGCCATTGGGCATTTTCGCGCACATCCACCACTAGCGGCGCGTTAGGCCACGCCAACCAGCTCCACAAAGAATCTGCCGAAACCTGCTCATGAGCACCGATCGAGCTTCCGATCATCAAAAACACCAATGCCCACAAGCGAGTCATGTAGGGAAGATATCCCCGCTGGTTGGTTTTTAGCCGACCAGTTTTGGCAAAGCCTTCCGCTTTTACAGGATTGTGACCTGCATCACATGAACGTTACGAAGTAAGACCTGCCACTTCGTCAATTGAGGCGGAACTGGTACCCCTGGGAGACCCAAGTGCGCACCGGAACCCCGCCTTTGGTCGCCGGTTGGAAACGCCACTGCAGCACCGCCGAGCGCAGCGCCGCCTCGAAGCCGTAGCCGGCTGGCGCTCCCATCACTTCCACCTGTTCCACCCGCCCACGCTCATCCACCAGGATGCGCAGTTCTACGCGCGGTTCCACACCGTCTTCGCGGGCGCGCCGAGGGTAGACCGGGTCCGAAGACGTCAGCACCCGCGGGTCGGTATCGGTCTCGCCGGGGTTGTACACAAAGCGCGCGCTGGTGCCGCCGCTCCCCGATCCGGCCCCCGAACCGACGCCAGTCCCGATGCCACCGCCATGACCGCCGCCGCCCGTGGCGACGCCCATGCCACGTCCTCCGGCGAGTCCTAGATCCAGGGCCGGACCAGGCATGCCGTTTCCGGAACCGCCAGCCATAGTCGCCGAGAGAATTCCCACCGACGGCTGCGAAACCGCTTGTTCCGGAGTCGGCACCGGCACGTTGGTCGGCACATCCTGAGAGGTCGCAACTTGTTCTTGAGCTGGGGCCGGAGGAGGAGGAGCCACCTCGACACTCGCCATGGCAGGAGGCGTCTTTCGTGGCGCCAAGCTCTGCCCGGTGCCGTAATCGAGGCGTCCCAAGAGCACCAGAAAAACGGCACCAACAAAGAGGATGGCAACCTTGAGCCAGCGCGGCACACGTCGTGGAGCGGTAGGAAAATTGACTTCAGCGACCACCGGCACGGCAAAATCTGGCGTGCGGCGCACCACGTTCGCCCGTCGGCGCATCACGGCCCCTCGGCAGCGCCCGCGCGGACCTTCAGGGCGTAATGGGCCACTCCGGCGCCGCGCACGTCGTCCAGCACAGCGACGACCCGCGCGTACGGAAGGCGCTCATCAGCGGCCAGCACCACCTGCAGGGAGCTGTCAGCGCGCACCGCTCCGGTCAGGAACTGGCGCAAGCCTACGCGATCGGACAGCCGTCCGTCGATGCGCACCGTGCCAGACGGATCTAGACTCACCACCACGGCAGCCGGCGTCGAAGTGCTGGCATTGGCCGCCTGGGGCAACTGCACCGGAATGGAGGCCGAATCCACCGCCTGAGTAGCCACCATGAAGATGATCAGAAGCACCAGCATGATGTCGACGAGCGGCGTCATGTTGATGGCCGCAATGGCCTTGCGGCCTCCCGACTCCATGGCGGCGCCAGCCATCAGCCCCTCCTGCGGGCCGCGGCCTCAAGCGAGGCAGCCACCATCAGCACCCGCAGCTCCTTGGCGCGATCCATCACGTCCTTGGCGCGAGCCTGCAAGGAGTTGTAGATCCAGATAGCCGGAATGGCCACCAAAAGCCCCGTCGCGGTCGCCACCAGGGCTTCGGCAATGGCACCCATCACGGCCTGGGGACCGCCGCCGGTGTGTCCGAGAGCCGAGAAGGCATCCAAGATGCCGCAAACCGTGCCGAAGAGGCCAATGAAGGGCGCATTGGAACCTACCGAGCCAAGGAAGCCAAGTCCCTTTTCCAAAGTGCGTGCCTCAGCTGATTCCTGGCTGATGCAGACCTGCTCCAACGCCTCGGGAGAAAAGTCGCGGTTGGCGATACCAGTGCGGACCAAGCGTCCGGCAACAGTATTGGAAGCGGTGCGCGCCATTTCCTGAGCCCCGGCTTCACTCGCAAAGGAGGTGAGGATGGTGGCGGCGTAGCGGTCGGCATCGGTCTCTTCGCTAGCAAGGCGTCGACGGGTTCGCACGGAGATGACAGCCACAGCCGCCCCTAAGCCGACAAGCAGCACCATGACGGCGCGCGCCGCCCACAAAGCCAGGAGATGCAGCGGCCCTTTCTGGAAATCCAGAAGCAGTGCCAATTTCTGGACAAAGCTCTTGTGCTCGTGAATCTCAAAGACCGTCGGACCTTCTAGAGGGGCCGTGCCCGGATCCACCGGAAGCAAATCAGAATGCCCAGCCAGGGCGTCGGAAAGACTCTTGCGCCAGGCGGGAGTCAGGTCTTCATGCCATTCCCAGGGGGATTCGCCGCTGCCGGTGCGCAACAGCGCCGCCGCCACGGCACCATCGGAGGCATACCAAGCACCCAAGGTTCCGACCCGAAGAAGCGTTCCGTTGGTCGCCGCGCCTTCGGGACGCGGAAGCGCTCCCTGCCGACGCTCCACGGTGCGGGAAAAACTCCACTCGCGCGTCCAAGCGTCCACCGCCTTGGGCAGCGCCTTGGAAACCGACGGGGCCGATTCCACCTCATCCAAGGCCGAATCTACCGCCGCCTCGCGGCGCTTGCGGTCCCAATCCATGCCGCTCTTGACGCGCTCGCGCAGGATGCGCAGGCGATCCTGCAATTGCTTCCGCACGGCGTCCAGAGGGTCGGCAGTCGAGGCGGCAGAGGGAGCAGGCGACGGGGCTGAAACAGCATTGGAGGCCGCCAACTGCGATTGGACACGCCGCCACTCGTTCTGGGCAGCGTCGCGATCGTCCTTGGCTGAGACCAAGGAGTCGCGCAGGCGATCGAGTTCTTCCTGGGAATGGTCGCGCTCTTCAAGATGGCTTCTCTGAGCGTTCCAGCGCTCGGCCACCAAGGAATCGCGCACCACCTGGGCGCGCGCCAAAGCTTGGCGTCCCGCCTGAGTCGGGGCGGCCGCCTTGTTGGACTGGGCCAAGAGCGGAAACGCCAGGGCCGCAAGTAAGCTAGAGGTGCGCTTCATCGCAGCGCCCCCAGTGGCAGGGCGAGCAAGCCCTTTTCTTCGCCAGCCAAGGTCCGGCTGGCGCGCGCCAACGCCTCGCGAGTGGCAAGATCGGAGACTTCTGTCCAAGAGGACTCGCCGCGACGACGGATGGCGGCAAAGCTGCCTGCGCGGTCGGTGAAGGCATCGAGGACTCCGCCGGTATGCAGATAAGTCCCTCGCACCGCACGTCCAGCGGCTGTCTGGTAGCTGCCCGGCTCGGCATGCACGCGTCCACCTTCTTCCACCAGTTCGGAAAGTTGATCAAAGAGCTGGCCGACACCTTCTTCAGGAGTCACGCTTCCCCCTCGGATGCCGCGCGCCAGCTCCGTCAGAGCCCGGCGATGGACATCAGGGGCCAATTCCGACTCGAGCCGGGGCAGGATGGTGGTCTCGATCAGGGTGGCGAGTTCGCCAGCAAAGGCCTTGCGACGCGCTTCGGCCGGTGACCCAGGCGCCACCTTGACCACCGGCACCGGCTTCGCGGTGGGCGCCTTGGCGGCCAAGTTCTTCAAAGAATCGGCTTCGTGGTGCAGGCGAGCAATCTCCTGCCGCATCTGCTGAAGCCGCGCCTGCTGCTGGCGCTTCCATTCGGCGTGGCGGGCATTTTCCTGGGAAAGCGCGGCGCGTTCCTTGTCGGAAAGGGCCTGCAGTCGCAAGGTTTCCTTTTGGGTCGGATCGTCCTGGGCCCAAGCGGCCAAGGCGATCACAGGAAGCAGGCGGATGACACCGTTCAAGCGCATAGACCCCAGAATGTAGGAAGTTGCCGCCGCGCGGGCACTCACCAGCGCAAAGCCACGGCCGACCAGGAAAGGCCGCCGCCAAAACCGATCAAGAAGACGTAATCGCCCTTTTGGTAACGCCCTTGGGCCTCGGCCAAGGCGATGCCGACCGATGCTGAAGAGGTGTTGCCAAAACGATCCATAGTGACCGAGAAGCGCTCCATGGGAATTCCGACCTTGGCGCTCACCGATTCCAGCATGCGCAGGTTGCCCTGGTGCGGAACGATGTGGAGGGTGTCAGAAGCCGTGATGCCGATCTTCTTGCTCATCGAGGCGATGCGCGAAACCATGGTCTCGACGGCAAATTTGTAGACGGCCTGGCCATCCTGATGAAAATGGAAGCGCTCCGCTTCATCGCCCTGGCCACCGTAGTGGAGCTTGGCGCGCGCGCCCGGATCTCCGCCCAATTCCCAGGTGAGGACCTCGTGGAAAGGCTCCACGGCCGTCAGCACCGCCGCCGAAGCGCCATCGCCAAAGAGCACGCAGCTGGAGCGATCGGTGAAGTCCAGGTAGCGGGACATGCGGTCAGAAGCCACCACCAAGGTGCGTTCCATGTCGGAATCGCGCATCAGGGACGCCGCCGTCGCCAAGGCCACGGGAAAGCCCGAGCAGGCCATGTTGACGTCAAAGCCACCGATCTTCCCAAGTTCCAGCCGGCCAGCGACTTCCACACTCAGGTAGGGGCAGCTGATCTCGCCGGTAGAGGTGGAACCGACCACCAGTTCCACCGGTCCGGGAGAGCGCAAAAGCGCCTCGCGCGCCGCCTCCGTGCCCATGTCGGCAGTGGTGAGATCACGGGCGATGCGACGCTCGCGAATCCCAGTACGGCGCGAGATCCACTCGTCGTTGGTGTCCACCAACTTGGACAGGTCATCGTTGGTCACCCGCTCGGGTGGCAAGAAAGTCGCCACACTGGCAAGGCCGATCCGCTTCACACTCATCGAAGGCTCCTCTATCGTGGAAGCCCTTAAAGTTAAACAGACCATTGCCGAAAGGGTCCAAGGAAAATCCCCGCCTTCCTTTCAAACGACTTTAGCGACCTATCTTTGCGATTCTATTGAACGACTCTACCGACACTTTGCGGCAAGCCATGCTTTCCGGATCTGCCCAGGCTGGGCCACGCTTTGCCAAGGAATGGCTGTCGCATGTGAGCCGCACCTTTGCGCTCAACATTCGAGTACTGCCGCCCCCTCTGGAAGAGGCAGTACGGCTAGCCTACCTGTTTTGCCGCGTGGCCGACACCGTGGAAGATGACCGCGTGCTGCCCGCCGCCGAGCGCATCACCCTCTTGGAGCTCTTTTCGGCCTGTTTCCTGCCAGAGCCCGATCTTTCCGCCGTGGCGCGCTTCAGGGATCGCCTCCCGCCGGCTTGGCGCACCTCTCCCGAGGACGACCAATTTCTGGCTTGGCACTGCGAGGCAGTGTTCAAAGAATACGCTCGCTTGCCCGCCGCCGCCCGCCGCCCCATCGACGAGCGGGTGCGGGAAATGTGCCGCGGCATGGCCGCCTACGCCGCGCGTCGCGACGAGAGTGGCTGGTTCTTCCTAGACACCGTGGCCGAGCTGCGCGACTACTGCTACTACGTGGCTGGCGTGGTGGGACTCATGCTGTGCGACCTTTTCGCCTGGCACGAACCGTCCATCTCCCCTACACGCCTGAAGCTGATGAACTCGCGAGCCGTGGGCTTCGGACTTGCCTTGCAACTGGTGAACATCGCCCGCGACGTGCCCGCCGATCACCTGCGGCAGACGGTCTTCGTGCCCCAAGAGCTGTGGCGGCGCTACGGACTGGATGCGCAGAGCGCTCTGGATCCGGGAAAGCGCGAGGCCGGCACACAGGCCTTGCGCGAACTCTTGATCATGACGCAGAAGGAAGTCGAGATCGCCCAGGCCTACATATTGAACCTGCCGCGCAGGGCCTACCGCATCCGCCTCTTCTGCCTGTGGCCGCTCTTAATGTCCCAAGACACCTTGGTGAAGCTCGGCGAGCATCTTGCCGACGTGCTCGACCCCAGCCAACGCATCAAGATCGGACGCCGTGACGTGCGTCGGATCATGGCTACCACAGCGCTCTGCGCCTCTTCCAATCTCCTTGTCGGCGGCATGTTTCGTCGGCGCAACCGCCGCTTCCAGCGGCTGCTGGACAACTTATGAAACGTCTCATCCGCATTCTGACCAATACGCCGTTCCACATCGGACTGCTCCTCTTCGGCGTCCTCGCCGACCAGCTCACCAAATTCTGGGCCGTCGCCGGCCTTGGCACCGTGCGCGACCTGGACGGCTTCCTGTACAGCCTCAAGCCACTTCCGGTGGTGGGCGACTGGTTCTGGCTGACGCTCGCCTACAACCGGGGCGCCGCCTTCAGCACCACGCCGCAGAAGTTCTTGCCGTTCTTGAGCCCCAACGCCTTCTACACCCTGATCGCCCTCGCGGCCTTCGTGGGACTGGTCTTCTACTACCGCCAGCGCGCCTTCCCGCACGTGGCCACCCGGCTGGGTGTGGTGCTGGTGATGGCCGGAGGCTTTGGAAATTTGGTTGACCGCTGGCGCCTCGGGCGCGTGGTGGATTTCATCAGCTGGGGAGTTCCTGGAGTCGCGTGGCGCTGGCCTACCTTCAATGTGGCCGATTCGCTCATCTGCGTCGGCGTGGCCTTCCTGGTGTTTGCCGATTTCCTGGACATCTCGGTGTTCCGCACCCGCGTCCGCGAACCCGAGGCTGGCAACCGCCCGACGGCATGACCGAAAGCGTACAGTCCTGGCAGGTGGAAGTTGGCGTCTCGCAGCGCCTAGATCGTCATTTGGACGAGCATGTTCCGCAGTGGTCGCGCACGCGCTTGCAGGAAGCCATCGCCAACGGACAAGTGCTGGTGGACGGCAAAGTGCGCAAGGCGAGTTTTCGCCTGCAAGGCGGCGAGACGGTTGAAGTGCTCACCTGGCCCGATCACAACTCCCTGCCCGAACGCGCCGAACCCCAGGACATCCCCCTCAAGGTGATTTGGGAAGACGACTGGATCGCCGTGATCGATAAGCCCGCCGGCCTCACGGTGCATCCGGGCGCTGGCTGCCCCGACGGCACGCTGGCCAACGCCCTGGCCTTCCGTTTCAAGAACCTCTCGGGGGTGAACGGCCCATTGCGCCCCGGCATCGTCCATCGCCTGGACAAAGACACCTCAGGACTTTTGGTGGTGGCCCTTTCCGACCAGGCCCACCGGAGCCTGGCAGCTCAGCTGGTGGACAAGAGCCTCGGCCGCCGCTACGACGCCCTGGTATGGGGCATGCCTCAGGAGGAACGGATCGATGCGCCCATCGGTCGGCACCCCACGGATCGCGTGCGCATGGCCGTGGTCCCCGGCGGTCGCGATGCCGCTACCAATATCATCATGCGTCGCTTGGGTACCCCTGCATCGCTGGTAGAGTGTCACCTGGAAACCGGTCGCACCCACCAGATTCGCGTCCACTTGGCACACCGCGGTTGCCCGGTGGTGGGAGATCCCGTCTACGGCGGCGATGCCATCCGTCTGGGCGTCACCGCCCCCTTGGAGCGTGGCTTGGCCCGCTCCATCCTCTCCGAGATCCATCGTCAGTGCCTGCACGCGCGAGGCCTGCGGCTGGTGCATCCGGCCACCGGCAAGACGCTTGAGTTTGAAAGTCCCTGGCCCGAGGACTTCGCCGCTGCCGTGGCCAAGGCCTTCCCGGCCCCATCCAGCGGACCGGTAAGCTATTCTTGAGCTATGTCGGACGACGCCTCTAAACTCGAGCCCGAGCCCCCGTTTTTCGAAAGGGGCATGCGCACCCTCGACCAGCTCATGGTTTGGGTGGGAGACTGGATCCTAAGCAGTGTTGCCGTGGTGGTGGAATACTTCCAATTCAACCTGCGCACCTTCCGCACGCTGCCGCGGATCTTCGGCAATTTTCATCTGACCCTGGAGCAGCTGCACGCCATCGGCATCTCCTCGATTCCCTTGGTAGCCACCACCAGCCTCTTCACTGGAGCCGTGACGGCCTGGCAAGCGGGATACCTCTTTGCCGGCATCATCCCGGTTTCCTTCGTCGGCGTGGCCGTCGGCAAGTCGGTGATCTTGGAGCTGGGGCCGGTCCTCACCGCCATCGTGGTGGCTGGCCGCACCGGCGCCGGCATGACTTCGGAACTGGGCTCCATGTCCGTCACTGAGCAGCTCGACGCCATGGACGTATTGGGACTGGACCGCTATTGCTTTCTGGTGGCCCCGCGCATGATCGCCAGCATGTTCATGCTGCCCGTGCTCACCGTGATCTCGTCCTTCGTGGGACTGATGGGCGCGCTGGCCGTGAGCCTCACCTTCAAGGAGATGGAGCCCAACATCTTCTGGAAGGGCGTGCGCCTCTTCTACCACGACCAAGACGTGTGGGTGGCCCTCTTCAAAGCGTTCCTCTTCGGACTCATTCTCTCGTCCTACGGCTGCTTCTCGGGATGCCGCGCCAAGAACGGCGCCGAAGGCGTTGGCCGCGCCATCGAACACTCGGTGCAGGCCTCGGCGGTGACCATCCTCATCACCAACTTCCTCGTAGGCTACCTCCTCCTGCGCCTGTGAAAGCCTCCATGCTGCGAACGTTCCTCATTCCCCTCCTTCTTTCCTGCGGCCTGGCGCTTGCCGACACGGCCACGCTCCCGCCCCCCCCGCCGCCAGAAAGTGACAGCTTGGTCTCGGCCAAGGTGGAATCGCTGGGACGCCGCCTAGATCGCGACAGTGCCGCCGCCAAGGGTTCGGCCCTGGTGGATGGCCGTTCGCTGGGACTCCTGGTGGTGCAGGTGCTGCTTGCCCTCTCGGTGGTGACGGGCCTTGGCTTTGCCACCGTCTTTGCCTGGAGCCGCATGCGCCGTCGCAACGGAAACGGCCAGTCGGGTGAAATCGACGTCTTGGAGACGCGCGCCCTGCAACCTGGGCGGCATCTGCAATTGGTTCGCTTGCACAATCGCGTGGTGGCCATCGTGACCACAGCCCACGGTGCCGCCGCCGTGGCCGAGTTTCGCGACAACGAGGCCGCCGAGATCATCGCCGAGCTGGGAGCCGGGAGCGTCTCCACCAAGGACTTCGGCGCCGCTCTCGACACGCTTTTGGAGCGCTTCCGCAAGCCCGGATCGAAAGGTCCCGAGGCATGAGACTGCGGCGCTGGCTCTTGCCGATCCTGTGCGCGGCGCCAGCCTTCGCACAGATGGTGCCCAAGATCTCGGTGGGGCTGGAACAGGCCAAGAGCCCGCAAGAAGCCTCCATCGCGCTGCAGGTGGTGTTTCTGCTCACCATCCTTTCGGTGGCGCCGGCGATCCTGCTTTTGATGACGCCCTTCACGCGCATCGTCACGGTGCTGGGCTTTCTCAAGAAGGCCCTGGGCACCCAGACCACGCCGCCCAACCAGATCATCGTGGGGCTTTCGCTCTTCCTCACCTGGTTCGTGCTGCAGCCCCAGATCAAGGAGATCAACGACACCGCCCTGCAGCCCTACCTGGCCCAGCAGATCGGCTGGAAGGACGGGCTGGAACGCGCCATGAAGCCCATGCGCACCTACATGCTGCGCCAGACCGGCGAGAACGAACTGGCCACCATGGTGCGCATCTCGCACACACCTCGGCCCCACAACGTGGACGACATCCCCAACGCCGTGCTGATCCCCTCCTACGTGGTCTCGGAGCTGAAGTCGGCCTTCCTCATCGGCTTTTTGATCTATTTGCCATTTCTTGTCATCGACATGGTCGTGGCCTCCGTCCTCATGTCGCTTGGCATGATGATGCTGCCTCCCGTGATGGTCAGCCTGCCCCTCAAGCTGATCCTCTTCGTCTCCGTGGACGGCTGGAACCTCGTCACCCACGGACTGATCCAAAGTTTCCACTGAAAGGATTCCGATGAGCGACGCTTCCATCGTGGACCTCATCCGCCAGACCCTGTGGGTCTCGCTGCTTCTGTGCGCCCCCATCCTGGGCGCCACCCTGGTGATCGGCCTCGCGGTCTCGGTGGTGCAGGCCGCCACCCAGATCAACGAAGCCACCCTCACCTTCCTGCCCAAGCTCGCGGTAGCCGGGGTGGTGCTGGTGCTCGTCTTTCCGTGGATGATGCATCTCTTCCGCGACTACTTCACGCACATGGTGGAACTCATGATCGAGGTCAAGCCGTGAGGTCGCCTTGACCGCACTGCCCGATCTCGCCACCCTCTTCTCGGGGCAGACGCAGATCTTCGTGCTGGTGCTGGCGCGCCTCACCGC
>DAIPHW010000064.1:0-6310 GCA_036771135.1 Fibrobacterota bacterium
GCCCACTGCCCTCCATAAAGAAGTGCCACCTGCCGCCATGCCGGAACTTGCTGCGCCGGAGCACGTCCGAGATGCACCGCCCGATAGCGCCAGACGGTATCCGCAGGCGTCGAGGTGCTATCCCCAACTCCAAGGTCTTGAGCCATGGAAGCTCCCGCCAATCCGGCGACCAGAACAATCAGTGTCCGCATGGTGTGAAGGATGGTAGACTCCAGATGAAAAACCCGACGCGCATTCCTTCTATGGATGAATTCATCCAATTGTACCGTCCAGACGGTACAATTGCAAGGCATCACAGTTTCTTGCGCACCAACCATTCCAGACAACGAATCGGTACCTTTGCAGCAGGAGAACTCATCATGCAGCACTTGCGAACCATCCTTATTTCCACACTTGCAGCCGCAGCCTGTGCCGGCGCTGCTACAAATGACCGAGTCACCTTGCCGTTTGGACAGAAGATCTTCGTGTCGGGAATCAATGTCGCTTGGGATCGTTTCGCCGGCGACGTAGGATCCGAGCCGCTCGACACGGCTTGGTTCGCGAAGATGCTCCAAGGAGTCTCCGATTCCGGCGGCAACGCAGTGCGCTGGTGGCTTTTCACCAACTGCGCCAACGCGCCCACCTTCGACCCCACCACCAAGCTTGTGAACGGGCCGGGCTCCGCCACCATCGCAAACGTGCGCACCATGCTCGACATGGCCTACAAGCGCGGCATCTCCGTGAGCCTGTGCCTGCTTTCCTTTGACATGATGAAGGCAAACCAAGGCTCCGATACCCTGGCGAACCAGAAACTCCTGCTGACCAAAGAAGGACAGCAGGCCTTTCTCGACAATGCGTTGGTCCCGCTCGTGAAGGGAATCGGGCATCATCCGGCGATCCTCGACTGGGAAATTTTCAACGAACCCGAAGGCATGGTGAAGTCCATCGCCGGCGATTGGGGAGGCATGTCGGGACTTGGGGTCGTGCAGATTTCTGACGTGCAGCGCATGGTAAACCTCGCCGCCGGGGCCATCCATCGCACCGTTCCCGGCGTGCTCGTGAGCAACGGCTCCTGGGCCTTCATCGCCTCCTCCAACACCCTGCCCGGCGAGCACAACTACTACTCCGACTCGGCCCTCAAAGCCGTGGGCGGCGATCCCGACGGAACTCTCGACTTCTACATGGTCCACTACTACGAGTGGGCCGCGCACACCCATTCGCCCTTCCACCATGCCGCCTCCTACTGGGGTCTGGACAAGCCCATCGTCATCGGCGAATTTCCCGCCAAGGGGCTTTCCGATTCGCTGGGGCCCCTTTCTCCGGCCCAGTGCTTCCAGCAGCTCTACGACAGTGGCTACGCCGGCGCCATGGGCTGGACCTACACCGCCCATGACGGCTTCGGCGGGCTTCCGGAAGACGGCCAAGGAACGCGCTACCTCAAGACCAACCATGCCGCCGACGTCACCTTGGACTTCCCGCCCACCGCGCTCGACGACTGGTACGCCGACACCGCCGGCAAGACAATTTCTGTCGCCGCTCCCGGAGTGCTGACAAACGACATCGACCCCACCGCCGGACAAACCGTCTCGGCCGGCTCGGTGACCGTTCCCCCGACATCGGGAACCGTGACGCTGCTTCCGACCGGCGCTTTCACCTACACTCCCTCCGCAGGCTTCTTCGGCACCGACAGCTTCGCCTACAAAGTGGTGGGCGGCAGCGCTCGCGACACCGGCTGGGTGCGCATCCGGGTCTTCGACCCTTCCGCTTGGATCCAGGCGCCACCGCAGGCCAAGGACTGGAAGACCTATGCGAGCTGGGGAACCGTCTCCGTGAGCGACACGGCAGCAGGCCTTACTGTTCACAACTCCCAATGGGGAAGCGCTGCGGAATGGCTGGTGGGGACCGGCGTTGCCTTGGAAGCCAATGGCAAAGCCCTTTCCGTGCGGCTTGAAATTCTGAACGACGCGGCCGCTCCCTGGAACTCGCTGCGCTTTCATCTTGCCAAGTCTTCCAGCCTGGATAACCGCTACGGCCCTGGCGACTCGGCCGATCTGACCATACCGCTCGTCCTAGAGGGAAGCGCCGGAGCCGGATGGCTGACCTATACGGGAACCATCACGCCAGCCGCCGGCACCTATCTGCCTTCTCTCGAACTGCTCTGGACGGCAAGCCCTTCCAGCGCCAGCGCCACGCTGGTGCGGGATTTCGAGCTTTCCACGAACACCGCCACGAGCCTTGCGGGCAAGACAAGTTCGGCAACCGCAGCGCGCGTCGTCGGCCATCGCCTGCTGCTGAATGCCTCCGATCTGGAGCACGACATCCTCGTCGCCGATCCCACCGGGCGCACTCTCCTCTCGAAGCACCTGGTTCCCGGAACAAGCTTCCTGGAATTACCGAAGGGAAACGGCATGCTCGTGGTGCGCATCCGCACGGTCGGGCAAACCGAGCAGAGGATCCTTGTAGCGCCTCTGCGCTAAGCTTCCCGTGGCCGTTAGTGCTGCGCGCGAAGCTTTCTCAAGGCGTCCTGCAGAAAGGTCTGGCTCGGCACTTGAGGTCTGTCAGGGCACTTAACGGCATAAGCCTTGCCGCTAAGGCTGCTCTGAGTGCCCGCCCAGCGGATGAAGTCCTCTGTCGACAAGATCTTGCCGCGCTTGTCGAGCCAGGCGCGCTTTTCCTGGAGATGCTCGGCGGCCTTAGGGCCGTCGTACCAAGTGCCGTTTCTTTGGAACTTGCATCCCGAGGTGCGCAGAGCCGCAAGCAGTCCGTCGATCTCGCGATTCACCGCCGGCGGAGCCGAAAAGGATAGCGAGGCGACGACAAGCGGAAGCAGGAAAAGACGGTGCGACATGCCCCATAAATTAGACGGTTGGAAACACCAGCGTGCGCGCCAACACCGGCACCGCCCCTTCGGGAAGCGGCGCCCCGACATCAAGCAGCACCGCCTCGGATAGGTCGAGGCAGTCCAGGCAGAGGATTTCGGAATCGAGTTTCCGCCGCTTGGCGGCCAGGCGCAAGGCCACCGAGAAGGCCTTGCCGAGATCTGACTCTAAAACCGCCACCAGCGTCTCGCTCTTCCGCGGGACCTCAGCCGCGAGGATGCGCTCGGCCAACCGCTCCAGCAGATCGAAGTCGCAATTTGCAGGCGGACGCAAAAACCAGGCAATGGCTCCCGCCGGAAGCGTCGGAAGCTCCCCCTCCGTAGGAAGCTCCACGATGGCAAGATCGCGCAGGGCCTTGCGACTTGCGCGACCGTCGTGGATGGTGGTGCCGCTCAAAAGCAGGGCGTGCTCTCCCACTCCCACCACCGTGGCGCGCAGGGACTGCGGAGGCAACGGCACGGCAAGCGCTTTCGGGAGCCGATGCGAAAGGGCCGCAGCAAGGTCTGCGCCCAAGTCCTGGAAGCGCTGCGGATCGGCGCTCTCGGGATGATGAAAGAGCTCCCCGACTCCGCCAGCCACGTAGAGGGCGTCGGGAAGTCCGACCGGAGCCGGACGATCCCAGGGCGTATCGAAGGCCCAAGCGGGAAGATCGTCGCCTTGCAAGGCCCGCAGCAAGAGCTCGGCCGCGGCCGCAGCAAGCGCCGTTTGCGCCTCTGGTAGCAGCGTCGCCCCGACCTCGAGACGATACCCCGCCGCCTCAGAGAGCTTTGCCGCCACCGGCGTAAATGACAAAATTTGTCCAGAGACATCAAAGCGCACCATGCGCCCGCCGATGCGCAGGTTGCAGAAACCGGCGTCGCGGCCGCACTGAAAGCGCGAAAGGTTAGCGGTCCCGCCCCCAATATCCAAGCAGGCGACGCTGCGCAGCCGTTCCTGGGAATCGCCTTGGGCCCCGGAGCCGCGTCCCGAGAGGCGCGATTCGGCATGACCTCCGGCCAATGCCGAGACCAGGGCCGCGCACAGCCCCGAAAGCGCCGTCACGGCCTCGTGGGCGTTGGCGCAACGAGCTGCCTCGCCGGTCACTAGCGCCGCACCCATACCCAACCGCCCGGGCGGAAAGCCCGCCGCAGCCAGCTCCTCGCGATGGAGGCGCGTAAGCTCCGGCACGTCGAGTTCGCCGTCAGGACGGCGCGGCGTGAAGTGGACCTGGCTTTCGAAAAGCAGTTCGTGGCGCGGCCGAAAACGGCCGTCGCCGCGCGCCGGATCCCCCGGATCGAAGCGGTGAACCACGCAGTGCGTGGTGGTGGTCCCCACGTCGACGGCCAGGGTCAGCATGGCTACGGCTTGAAGTCCACGCCGCTTACGCCCTTGTCCAGCATTCCCTTGACCCACGAGGCGGCCTGGGCTGCGGCCTCGGCAGGGGGAATGCCGGCGGCATGGATGTTGGAAAGCACATTGCGCTCGGCGTCGGTACGACCCGGCCGCGGATCGTAGCCGATGTAGATGGAAAGGCTTTCGGCGGTAGAAAGCCCTGGGCGTTCCCCCACCAGCAGAACAACGACGCGCGCCTGCGTAGCTTCGCCCAGATCGTTCATCACGCCCACGCGCGCATTGCGCACCAGCACTGGCCCTGCCACTTTGCCCACGCCTTCCAGCTCCAGCGCCGAAAGCAGCACCGGAAGCACCAGCGGTGCCTGGGTCTGGGCCGCTGCCGAAGAGAGCCCGTCCCCCACCGCCACCAGCACATCGCAAGCTGGAACGGCGGCCGTCAGGCGAGCTCGGTCGTCAGGACACAGCAGGCGTCCGAGCGGCGGATTGAGCAGATATCCCTCGCGTCCTTCGGCTTGGGTGCTCAGGTCCAAGGTGCAGCCGCAGAGTTGGACAAATTCTGTCGAAAGTTCGGTGCGCACCGCGTCGCAGGCGGCGGCGTGGTCGATGCGCATCTTCAAAAGCTCGGCGGTAGTCGGCCGCGACCCCGCCCGCCCCACCGCGATGCGCGCTCCGGTACGCGTGCGCAGCTCGCAGGCCGCGTCGGGAAGACGAAAATCGGCATGTAGGATGCGTCCCATCAGGCGGCCCTCCGGCGCGCGTCAAACCAGGTCGGATCGCCCGCCGCGTCGGTCAGGCGACCGTCCAGCAGGATTCCTTCCTTCTCCATCCAACGCTCAAAGGCATCGATGGGCCGACGGTGAAAGACTTCGCGCAACGTCGCAACGTCGTGGAAACTCGTGGTCTGGTAGTTGAGCATGATGTCGTCCCCCATGGGGATGCCCATGAAGTAGGTGCAGCCGGCAGCCGTCAGGAGCACCGCGAGATTTTCCAAATCGTTTTGGTCGGCGTCCATGTGATTAGTGTGGCAGACATCCACTCCCATCGGGAGGCCATGGAGCTTGCCCATGAAATGATCTTCCAGCCCAGCACGGATCACCTGTCGCCCGTCGTAGAGGTATTCGGGGCCAATGAAGCCCACCACCGTATTCACCAGGAACGGATGGTAATGGCGCGCCAGCCCGTAGCAACGCGACTCCAAGGTGAGCTGGTCGATGCCCTCGTGGCAGTTGCTGGAAAGCTCCGAGCCTTGCCCGGTCTCGAAGTAGAGCACGTTGGGACCGAGATCGGTGCGACCGGCCCGCACCACTTCCTCAGCATTGGAAAGCATCTCGGGGTTGATGCCGAAAGAGCGGCAAGCGGCCTGGGTGCCGGCGATGCTCTGGAACACGAGGTCGCAGCGCGCCCCCTTGGCGATGGCCTGCATCTGGGTTGTGACATGGGCCAGCACGCAAACCTGAGTCGGCACCCCCAAGGTGTCGTGAACGTACTCGGACATTCCGTCCATGCAGCGGCGCACCGCACCGATGGTGTCGTCAGCCGGGTTGAGCCCTACCACCGCGTCGCCCACCCCATAGGCCAGTCCTTCGCGGATCGAGGCGAGGATCCCGGGAAGGTCGTCGGTCGGATGGTTGGGCTGCAGGCGCGACGAAAGCGTCCCCGGCGCGCCGATGGTAGTCCGGCAGGTGGCGCGCACCATGACGCGGGAAGCGGCGCTCACCAGATCCATGTTGGACATGAGCCGCGCCACGCCGGCGATGGCTTCGCTCGTGAGCCCGCTCCCTAGTCGCGCAATCTCGCGGCCATCGGCCGCCAGGATCTTCTCGCGCAATTCGCCAAGGCTCCAGCCGGCGGTCTCGTCGCGCACCTCCGGATCGAGATCATCTAGGATGATGCGCGTGACGTCGTCGCGCTCGGCCGGCACGGCCGGCTCGTCGAGAAAAGCGCCGACCGGAACGTCTGCCAAGAGCGAACGCGCCGCCATACGTTCCAAGGCCGTCTCGGCGGCAAGCCCTGCCAAGCGATCACCGGCCTTGACCTCGTTGGCCTTAGCCATCACGTCGTGCAATCCCTTGAAGGAAAAATTGTGTCCACGCAACGATGTGGAAAGTTTCATGAAGAGT
>DAIPHW010000064.1:6410-12531 GCA_036771135.1 Fibrobacterota bacterium
AGCAAGAGCGATGCCCAGTGTGCTACCAGCTGACAAGGCGCTGACGCGCACCGACAATTGTTAGAAACAACGCACTTGTCAACGTTTGTCACGCTCCTTTCGTCGGTTCTCTGTCAAGCTGCCCCTTCGACATTGATGTGGCATCAAGGTTGCTCAGACAGAATCCGTCCGCTAGCGTGGTCCGTGCGACCTTGGCCGACAACATTAGGGGGGTTAGTACATGTCAACGAACACAAGTCCGGCTGCAGGAGCAGCCAAAGACGCTGACGCAGAGCTCTTAGCGAGCATGGGTTACAAGCAGGAGCTGAAGAGGCACATGGGAGGTTTTTCCAACTTCGCCATCTCCTTCTCCATCATCTGCATTCTGGCAGGCGGCATTACCGCCTTCCCGCAGGCGATCGGTGCCGGCGGCGGGCTTTCCGTCGGCCTCGGCTGGCCTGTGGGTGCCTTCTTCGCCCTGGTGGTCGCGGCCGGCATGGCCCAGATCGCCTCGGCCTTCCCGACCGCCGGCGGCCTCTACCACTGGAGTTCGGCACTAGGCGGCAAGGGCTGGGGCTGGGCTACGGCTTGGTTCAATCTGCTCGGCCTGATCTTCGTCGTGGCCTCCGTGAACTTCGGCGTCTTCGATCCCTTCTTCAAGATGGTCGCTCCCTATCTAGGCCTTGATCCGGCCAAGTTCGGCACCGCTTTCCAGATCGGCTTCATCGCCCTGGTCACCGTGGCGCAGGTGGTCCTGAACTCCTACGCACCTCGGCTCACGACCAAGCTCACCGACATCTCGGGCTACTTGATCTTCGCCGTCGCCGCGTTGCTCGTGGTTTCGCTCTTGATCTTCACGCCTTCGCTCCACTTCGGACGCCTCTTTGAATTCACCAACATGACTGGCGCCGAGGGCAGCAGCTGGCCGCACTCCACCAGCACCTTGATGGTCTTCCTCTCGGGCCTCCTGCTCACCGTGTACACCATCACCGGCTTTGACGCTTCGGCCCACACCGCCGAAGAAACCCATGACGCCGCCCGCGTGGTCCCTAAAGGCATCATCACTTCGGTGGCTTGGTCGGCGCTCTTTGGCTTCATCATGATCGCCACCTTCGTCGCTGCCATGCCGGCGCTTCCCGAAGCCGTGAAGTCTGGCTTCGGCTTCCTGGCTGCAACGCTGGCTCCAGTGCCTGCGGGCATCAAGGCCCTCCTGGCCTTCGGCATCTTTTTGGCCAACTTCCTGTGCGGCCTGGCCGGACTCACCTCCACCTCGCGCATGATGTATGCCTTCTCGCGCGACGGCGGCCTTCCCGCCTCGAACTGGCTGAAGGTCGTCGACGAAAAGACCCAGACCCCAGTGCGCGCCACTTGGGTAGCCGGCATCCTGGTCGTGGCCGCCACCCTTTACGGCGATGCCTTCGTGGTGCTCTCCACCGGCTGCGCCGTCTTCCTCTACCTCTCCTACGTCATGCCCGTGGCCGCCGGCATCTTCGCCGAAGGCAAGAGCTGGACCGTCAAGGGTCCCTTCGACCTCAAGGCCTTCTCCAAGCCCATCGCGGTGCTCGCCGTGGTTGGCGGCATGGTCCTGGCTATCGTGGGCATGCAACCCCCCAACCAGAAGGTCTTCTACCTGGTCATCGGCCTCTCGACACTGCTGCTTGGCTTCTGGTGGGTCTTCGGCCTGCGCAAGAGCTTCGTGGGCCCTCAGAGCCTCCTGAAGCACGACGACTCGGCTTCCGACGCCGTGGAGGGCGAACTCGTCGAGGGTTAATTCCTTCACCCAAGCTATCCCCCGCTAGCAATTGCCCGTCGCCAAATCCTGGCGGCGGGCTTTTTTGTTGGGCGCCTCCCCGCCGTTGGCGGGGCCGGGCTGCCTGCCGGGCCCCCGCCCTTCCCGTTTGTGGGGGCGAGGCATGCCTCGCCCCTACGTCGGCGTAAAGGCGGGTGTCCCGGGCGAAGCCGGCATCCCTGGCGCAAGGAGCACCCAAATCACGTATCGGAAGGGCTATCTTTCGAGGGCGATGAACCACACGGCGGCTCTCTCCATCCTAATTGCCGCAGGCTTGGCCTGCGCTTCTCCCGAGCGCAACCTGGCCCCGGCAGCCCAAGGCCCCTACCTCGTGTGGAACGGCAACGTCGCCGTGAACCCGACCGACGTCGGATCTTATAGCGCCCTGGGCTGGCGCGAACGCATCTTCGAAAGCTCCGATTCCTGTCTTTCTTTCAATTACCTCGGCGTGGAGTTCTTTGGAAACTTCCACCCTTCGGAGTTGTCGGTCGGCAGCCGCATGCTGTTGCAACCCACAAGTTTCCTTTCTGCCGGATTGACCTATCGACTGGTGAACTACCCCCGCGGCGTGGTGGCCTTTAGCCCCGGAGAGAGCTGGACGGAATCCGAAGTCAATCGCCGTCTGTGGCATGAAAACAGCCTCTCCTTCAACACCTTCGCAGACGAGTTTTCCCTCAAACTCTCGCTGCACAAGGACTGGGGATCGTGGCAATGGGAATTCCCGTTCGAGTGGGGGCGTCTCGACATTCGCGACGACACTCGCGATTCCGTCTACATCCCCGCCTATGACCTGCTGGCCGCTTCGCGCGATGACTTCATCCGGCTGTCCCCGCAGATCGGCTATCGCTTCGACGCGCCGTTCCTTTTCGGCGTGGGAGTGGCGCATACCGCAACCTGGACGACAGCGCACCAGATTCGCAACCAGCGCACCGGCATTGTCTACCAAATGTGGCCCTTCAGCGAACGCAAGCCAGGTGAGCTTCTGCGCTACTGGTCGCTTTCCACCCGCTTCGACCTTTGGACCGAAAGCGAATACAAGCGCCTGCAGCCCCGCGTGGAATTCAGCCTGGGCTGGGACCGCAATCTTTTCTGACATTCTTCTTACTGTTACCAGATTCTGTCAAAAGGAGCAAATATGTCCGATTTGAAGCTCGATAAATCCACTCGTTTCCCGACCCCCAAGGGTCCGGTGATCACCATCGTCCTGGACGGCGTGGGCCTTTCCGGCCGCATCGAAGGGGACGCCGTGACGGCGGCCCGCACGCCAACTTTGGAGGCTTTGATGGCCTCCAAGCCCTGGATCCAACTGCGCGCCCACGGCACCGCCGTCGGCATGCCTTCCGACGACGACATGGGCAACTCCGAAGTGGGCCACAACGCCATCGGCGCCGGCCGCGTCTTCGCTCAAGGCGCCAAGCTCGTCGCCGAGTCCATCAACACCGGCGCCATGTGGAACGGAGAGGGCTGGAAGGACGTGGTGGCTGCAGGCAAGAAGGGCGGCACCGTCCACTTCCTGGGCCTCTTCTCCGACGGCAACGTGCACAGCCACATCGACCACCTCAAGGCCATGATCGCAGAGGCCAAGAAGGAAGGCGTCAAGACCGTACGCGTGCATGCGCTCATCGATGGCCGCGACGTGGGCGAGACCACCGCTCTGGACTACGTCGAGCCCTTCGAAGCCTTCCTCGCCAGCCTCAATGGCGCCGACTTCGATGCCGCCATCGCCTCCGGCGGCGGCCGCATGTTTCTCACCATGGACCGCTACGAGGCCGACTGGAGCATGGTCGAGCGCGGCTGGAAGTGCCACGTGATGGCAGAGGGCCGCAGCTTTGCTTCGGCCAAGGAGGCCATCGAGACCTTCCGCGCCGAAAAGCCCGGCATCATCGACCAGGACCTGCCCGCCTTCGTGATCGCAAAGGGTGGCAAGCCCCTCGGCCCCATCGTCGACGGCGACGCTGTGGTCTACTTCAACTTCCGCGGCGACCGCGCCATCGAGATCTCCCGCGCCTTCACCGAAGCCGACTTCAAGGTCTTCGACCGGGTCCGCTTCCCTAAGGTCACCTACGCCGGCATGATGCAGTACGACGGCGACCTCAAGATCCCGCCCCGCTTCCTGGTGGTGCCGCCGGCGATCGACCGCACCTTTGGCGAGTACCTGGCGAAGAACGGCGTCGCCCAGTACGCCATCTCCGAGACCCAGAAGTACGGCCACGTCACCTACTTCTGGAACGGCAACAAGTCGGGCAAGTTCGACGAGAAGCTCGAGACCTACGCCGAGATCCCCTCGGACGTGGTGCCCTTCGAGCAGCGCCCCTGGATGAAGTGCGCCGAGATCACCGACGCTCTGATCGAAGCCATCGAGTCGGGCAAGTACGGCTACCTGCGCGTCAACTACCCCAACGGCGACATGGTCGGCCACACCGGCAACTTCGAGGCCGTGGTCACCGCCATGCAGGGCCTGGACCTCCAGCTGGCGCGCCTGCTTCCGGTGATCGCCAAGGCAAACGGCGTAGTCATGATCACCGCCGACCACGGCAACGCCGACGAGATGTACGAAGTGGACAAGAAGGGCAAGGTCAAGGTCGGCAAGGCCAAGACCAGCCACACCCTGAATCCGGTCCCCTTCATCCTGGTGGCCCCCGAAGGCGTCGCGGTCAAGTTCAAGGAGAGCTTCGTGAAGGCCCCGGGCCTCTCGAACATCGCCGCCACCACCCTGAACCTGCTGGGCTTCGAGGCTCCCGCCGACTACGACGAAAGCCTGCTCGCCTAAGCTCGGCCAGATCCTGACAATCCCGGCCCGGTGACAAATTCTGTCATCGGGCCTTTTTCGTGGGCGCCCGCTAGATTCTTGGCTGGCTCAAAAACCGCGTCGTGATGGCGCCAAGAATGCCAGCGCCACTGGCTTTGACAGCGTGGGTTCATCGCCACATTCTGATCTTCTCAAGCGCATCGTCCGCAAAACGGAGCGGAATTCTTACAGCAGCTCACAGCGCAGCATGTAGCTATTTGTAATCATTTATATCCATCTATACCTGATTTTAGCTATAAATACATATATTCATCCTATGGACCCCATCAAAAACCCTTTCTCACCAGGCGCAGGCTCCCCTCCTCCAGAATTGGTCGGCCGAGGACCAATTCTGGAACAGGCTCGCATCCTTCTGGGGCGAACGCGAGAAAAGAGACCGGAAAAGAGCCTCCTGCTGACGGGCCTTCGCGGTGTCGGCAAGACGGTGCTTCTTAACGAAATTGAGCGACTAGCCAAGGAACTGGAATACAAGACGATTTTTATTGAGGCTCATGAAGACAAGCCCCTCGGAGCATTGATCGCGCCACCTCTTCGCACCCTGCTCTTTGAGCTGAACCGCATGGCTGGGGCCGGAGATAAAGCACGACGCGGACTTGCGGTCCTTCGCAGTTTTCTTAGTGGTCTCAAGGTGAGTTACGGCGAGGTCACTGTCGGATTGGACATCGATCCGGAACCAGGGGCTGCGGACAGCGGAGACCTAGAAGTCGATCTTCCCAACCTGTTCGTGGCTGTGGCCGAAGCCGCACAAGAGAGAAAGACAGCCGTTGCAGTTTTCGTGGATGAAGTCCAATACTTCAATCAGCGAGAACTGGGCGCGCTGATCATGGCCATGCACAAGATCCAGCAGAAGCAGCTTCCTCTTGTCCTCTTGGCAGCGGGCCTTCCCATCCTACCTGGACTTGCCGGCGAATCAAAATCCTACGCCGAACGACTTTTCAGCTTTCCCGATGTCGGCGCACTTTCCGAGGCGGATGCGACCCAAGCGTTACGAGAGCCGGCTCGCGCTTCGGGTGTGGTGTTTGAGCCAAATGCACTCACAACAGTATTCGAATACACAAAAGGGTATCCATACTTCATCCAGGAATGGGGATACCAAGCGTGGAATCTGGCCTCATCTAGCCCGATCACTCGTGAGCTTGTGCAAAGTGCAACCCAACAGGTCGTGGAAAGGCTGGATAAAAACTTTTTTCGGGTCCGCTTTGATCGACTGACGCCTAGCGAGAAGAATTTCCTGCGGACGATGGCTGATCTCGGAGCCGGTCCTTCCCGGACAGGCGACATCGCCGAAGCACTGGGGGTAAAAATCGCGTCGATTGGCCCCCTACGTGCAAAATTGATCAAGAAGGGAATGGTCTACAGCCCAGCCCATGGTGAAATCGGTTTCACTGTGCCACTTTTCGACGAGTTCATGGTCCGAGCGATCCCCGTTCTGCATAGACAAGGCTGATGAACATCCTATTCAACTTTATACAGATGGCTGCATTCGCCATCACTCCTCCACGCAGCGGAACCCCTGCTTGGCGTTGAAGGAGTTGCGCACTCGC
>DAIPHW010000065.1:0-12376 GCA_036771135.1 Fibrobacterota bacterium
GCCTCCAGCCACCGCAAGCAAGGCGCCCATCTTGCCGAAGATTCCGACAATGGCAAGTGGCGATGCCCCCTTACCAGAAGCCACCCCAGAAAGAATGGCCAGAAGCGCCACCGCCAAGATGTCTTCATCGACCAGAATAGCCTGAGCGAAGCGGGCGAAGGGCTTGTGCATGTGATTGCCCTCGCGCAAGGTGCGCGTGACCATCACGGTCGAAGAAATCGCCAAGAGCGATCCCAAGAACAGGCTGTCGATGCGGCCCCATCCAAACATGCGCCCCATCCAGGAGCCAACGGCCACCATGGTGTCGATGCCCGAGAGCGCCGCCACGCCCACAGCCAATCCCGCTTCTCGCAGACGGCTAGGGTGAAATTCCACCCCCATGGTGAAGAAAAGCAGGATGACTCCCAGTTCGGCCATGCCATCCAGAGACTTGGCCGCCACCAGTCCGGCGATCGGACCGTGGGACCCAGCCAGCCATCCGCACAGCAGATATCCTAAGGCTCCTGGCAGTCCCAAGCGGCGCAACAGAGCCGAAAAAAGACTGGAAAGCGCCAAGACCAGCGCCAGTTCCCCAAGCATACCTGCCGAATCCATATAGAGGGAAGATGCAAAGTCGAGCCCCGAGTTCCCAGCATCTTCCGATCGATACCGGCCAATCTTCCTACCTTCACCGAGCGAATGACAAAAACCAAGAGTATTTCCAGAACTTCCGTCAGTGGCGACGAGGTTCGTGTATCTCGCATTTCCAGCGGCGTAACCATTCTCTCCGAAACCATGCCGGGGCAGCGCGGAGCTGCCATCGGGGTCTGGGTAGGTCTGGGGTCGCGTCACGATCCGCGCGGCAAGGCCGGCCTCGCGCATCTCTTTGAGCACATGGTGTTCAAGGGAACCGCCAAGCGATCGCCACTGCGAATCTCCAAGGAATTGGAAGAAGTCGGCGGAAGCCTCAACGCTTGGACCAGCCGCGAACACACTTGTTTCTATGCCAAAGTGCTGGAAAAAGACGTGCCGCGCGCCGTATCGCTCCTGTGCGATCTGGTGACCGGAGCTCGCATCACCGAAAGGGACTTGAACAAAGAACGCTTGGTGGTCCTGGAAGAGGTCCGCTCTTGCGACGACGACCCCGACGAACTGGTGGGCGATCTCTTTGCCGAAGGCCTGTGGGCAGCCCAACCCTTGGGGGCACCGATCTCGGGAACGCTCGACTCTGTCGCCGGGCTCACCCGTGACGATCTGCTGATGCATCAGGCCCGCGCCCTCTCGGCCGAGGTTCCTGTCTGCGTCTCGGCGGCTGGCGCCGTCGACCACGATAGCTTGGTGGAGCTGGTGGAAAAGTGCCTCGCCATCAAGACATCTTCGCCGCTGCGACAGAAGACACTTTCTGTCGGCACCAAAAAGACGTCCATCCTGGTGCGCGAAAAGGACGTCTCGCAGGTATCTCTCATCATGGCGCGCCGCAGCATCGACTTAAATCACCGCGACCAGCACACCGTGGCCATCCTGAACCTGCTCTTGGGCGGCGGCATGGCCAGCCGACTCAACCAGTCGGTGCGCGAGAAGTACGGCCTCTGCTACAGCGTCTACAGCTTTCTGGACATGCTGTTGGGAACCGGCGCCCTGGGCATCTGCCTTTCCACCGAGCCGCGCCAGGTCGGCAAGGCTCTGGAGCTGGTGCAGCGCGAGGTTCGTCGCATCGTCGAGGGCGACCTCACCGAGGCCGACCTCAACTTCGCCCGCCAATACGCCAAGGGATCGACCCTGCTTGCCCTGGAAAGCCCCTCGGCGCGCATGCAGCACTTGGGCAAGTCGCAGCTCTACTACGGCAAGCCGCGCTCGTTGGACGAGATTGTCTCCCGCATCGACGCCGTGGACATGGACACCGCCTGTCGCGTGGCCCGCGAGCAGTTTGACGAGCCGAGCCAGGAAAATGGCTGGACTCTTTCAGCCGTGGTGCCCGAGGACTTCAAATTGAGCTGGCCCAAAGCATGAGCCGCACCCTGGTGGTGGCGACGGGAAATCGCCACAAGGTGGAGGAGTTCGCGCGCATCCTCGCGCCCGCCGGTTGGCAAATCAAGGCCTTGGGAGACCTCGTTCCCGACTTTCCCGAACCCGAAGAGACGGCTGCGGAGTTTTCCGGAAACGCCCGCATCAAAGCTGAAGCGGCCCATCGCCTGCTGCCGCCCGGAAGCTGGGTGGTAGCCGACGATTCAGGCCTTGCCGTGGATCTGCTAGGAGGAGATCCGGGCATCTATTCGGCGCGTTTCGCACAGCGGGCCGGACATGGCTCGGGAGATGCCGCCAACCGCACCGAACTGGTCTTGCGCCTACGCCAAGCCGGACTTTCCGGAAACGACACCACCGCAGCAGCCTTCATCTGCGCCTTGCATCTGATCGGACCGGAGGGTGAAATCGCCGTCCTGGGCCGCTGTCCCGGTGCCGTAGGGCTTCAGGAGCGCGGCGAGGGCGGCTTCGGCTACGACAGCCTCTTCTTCCCGCGCACCGCCAATGGCGATCTGGAACGGCGCACCTTCGCGGAGATGGGCGAGGACAGCAAGAACACCCTATCGCACCGTGGCTTAGCCCTGGCGGAATTGGAACGACGGCTCGCTCACTCCTGAGCGAGCATCTCGCGCACGCCCGGACGCACTTCGTGAGGGACTTGCAGGATGTCCATGTAGGAGTCCAGATTGCCTTCTGGAACGCGGATGCGCCGCATCTCCCGCAGGTTCTCACGCATCCGCTGCGCGCATTCCTCATGCAAGTGATAGCTTGCCACCTGCGTGACGCCCTGCCCCGGCTGCAGAGGACGACCACAGTAGCGGCATAGGGTTTCGACTAGCAGGTCGCGCACTCGGGACACCAGCAACTCGACACTACTGGGATCGGTATCTAAAAAGCGCAAGCGATGGCGTAGACCTTCTTCATCCATGGTCTGCAGAACCAGCTCATCGCGCAGCATGTTTACTTGATGCTCAACATCCTGATGGCGGAATTCTCGTTCCCGCAGCAGCCGTTCCCGCAAGGCCGGCACGCATTCAGGGCAGAATGTGTGGCTCACCTCGCTAGAGCGAACGTCCGCATGGGTCCAGACGCCGTCGATTCGGAACCGTCCGCACGACATGCACTGGACCGCTTCGACTTGAATGCGCCGCGTCTGAAACATGCTGCAGAATACCGCCTTTCTCCCTCTTGAGGCAAGCAGAAAATGGGTTCAACGCCGCCGTAACCAGGCTTCGTGCAATTCGTCTCGGCGCGCGGTAACCAGCAGACACCCCGCCACACACTTGTCCTTGCAGGATCCGTCGCAAGGGTCGATGTGAATATTGACGTCCGTCCCCGGGAAGCGCTCGTTGATCTCGTTGGTGATGCGCTTGCCGGTGGCATGGCTCTCGCCGACGCTCATCTCAGAGGGCAGGGCAAGGTGGAACTCCACAAAGCGGTTGGAACCGCTCTTGCGCGTGCGCAACTGATGAAAACCTCGCAGCAGATCGCCCATGGCCAAGATCTGCGAACGGATCCATTCTTCTTCCTCGGCGGGCAAACTGGTATCGACCAGATCGCGGGCCGCCTGACGGGTGAGGTCCCAGGCGGCCTTAAAGATCAAGGCAGCCACGCCCAAGGCAGCCACTGGATCTACCCAGCGGAGATCGGCGGCCGGAAAGAGGATGGATCCTCCCCAAACGATCACCAGTCCGAGCATGACCCCGGCGGAAGTGACGATATCGGCGCGCAGATGCATGGCATCGGCTTCCAAGGCGATGGAATCGGTGCGCCGCGCCACCCGCATCAGATGGGTCGAGACGATCAGGTTGGCTAGCGAAGAGATACCCATCACGAGAACGCCCCAGCCGGGCTTATCCACAAGGCTCGGGTGCAAGAGCTTTCCGATCGCCTCCCAGGCGATCCAACCGGCTGCTAGGAAGATGAGCAAAGCCTCGACGGTCCCCGAGACGTTCTCCCACTTACCATGCCCCCACGGGTGCTCTTTGTCAGCGGGCTTTTCGGCTTCCCGCACAGCAAACCAGGCGATCAAGGCGGCCAAGAGGTCTACGCTAGAATGGATGGCTTCGGAAATGACCGAAACCGATCCGATGGCAATTCCCACCACCAGCTTGATCCCCACCAATGTGGTGTTAGAGACCACGGACCACACGGCAGCGCTCGACTTAGAGGCTCCTTCGGATAACTGCGTCATGTCAGGCTCCTTTTACCAGTCTCACAAAAAACCTCCGCCGCTCGCTGGGAGCTCGGCTATGCCCTAAATCGGGGATGTCATCCCTTTGGCCGATTCGACACAAGATACACCGGCAAAATGAAATTCTGACGATGCCGAGTTTCAGCATCATACCTGCAGCCGTTGCGAAAACGCCCGCACTTTTGATACCACTCCCCATTGAGTTAGTTTAGCAGTATGGCCACGCCACGTCGCTTTGAACTTGTCCGCTGCTTCCTGTCAGATAAATGCCGCCCTTACTCCTACGCGACAGCGGAAGGCTTCGGGCGTACCGCAGAAGAAGCCCGTGCCCATGCCGGTTGGGAGCCGAAACCCGTCGAGGGCGAACAGCTTTCCCAGGTCTTCGTGCACAATTACCCAGCGCGCGACGACAAGGACAGCGCCCGCATCGCCCATGAGCTGACCAACTGGGCGCTGGACCCGCAGAGCGAAGTGGCTCAGGAAAAGCGTGATGCCCTGCTGGCCCTGCTCAAGAAGCGGCTCTACGCCGATGCCCTGGACTATTTCTTTGTCCATATCCAGGACAAAGAGGAATTGCCAGCGGCCGATTCTATCTCCGCCTAGCTTCGCAACTCCAAATTCCCAGTGCCACGGCGACCGCGATAGGCTGGAAACTCCATTTCCCAGTGAGCAGCCAATAGCTACAATGGCCCTATGGTTATCCATACCCTGGCGTTGCTCGCCCACTTGGCCGGTGCGGAACTCGGCCCCTCTCCGGAACCAGCCGCCTACAGTCCTGAATGGTTCTACCAGATGGCCTTCGTCGATAGTCGCGACGGCTCCTTGGCGCGCGGCCTGCGCAGCTTCTACGCCGGCGATTTTCGGGACGCCTGGGCCCAGACCGTAGGCTCCGGGATGCACGCCGCCGATCAGGCTCTGGCCCAAGGCTCCTTGGAACTTTCCATGGGCGCGCAAGCGCTGCTGGACGGACGTGCGGACAGCGCCAAGCTCCTGTTCTTGCGCTGCGCCGATCATGGCGCCCAGGCCATGGCCAGTGCCGAATACCCCAGCCAAGTGATGCGCTCGGCCATGTTGCGGGCCCGCTGCCAGTCGGTCCTTCCCGACCGCATCGCCGCCGCCCGCACCTTGGATGCGGCGGCCCGCGACCTCCCCGACCCCGCCGACGCCCAAGAGTACCTCTATGGCGCGGCCCGTCTGGAAGAGGATCTCGGCCGTCCCGACTCGGCACGCACGTTGTTCCGCAAGGCCTACGAAAAGCACCCCGTCGGAGAACTGGCCGCCCAGTCGCTCTTGGCCCTCTCCGTCCTGGAAGAGCGGCGCGGTCAGCCGTCCTTGGCCTTGACAGAAATCGTCAAGGTCCGCGAGATCCCGGGGCTTGAAGCCGGCACCCGAGCCCAAGCGGCCGTGCTGGAAGGGCGCTGCCTGATGGAATCCGGCGACACCGCCCGCGCCCGCCTGCGCTGGATGCAGGTGGCAAGTGCCCTATCCAAAGGTGACACGACTCTTGCAGACAGCAGCGCCGCCGCCGAAGCGCTCTGGCGTATGGGCGATCTCGCCTCCCGCGATGCCGACGGCATCCTCTTCAACGCCCCCGACCGCGCCGCACGTACCCTGGCGCATGCCCGACGCCGCGACAAGATGGACGAAGCCTTCGGCTATTGGTACCAATCACTGGCGCTGATGGAGTATCCGTGGAGCGCGCTCTCCATTCGCGACATCGGCACCACCATCGAGCACTACGCCGACGCCGTGGCACACCAGAGCTTCGACGCCAAGACCGACACCGACCGGGCTGCTAGTGAAATTCGGCTGCAGAAGAAGCTGCCCGCCATCTTCCAGTCGGCCGGGCGCATCTACAAGCGTCAGATCATGCTGGCCCGCAGGAGCGGCGACGGCACCGGCATCGGGCTGCAATCGGGACAGGGACTGGCCCGCACCTGGTGGCAGGCAGCTCGCAGTCAGCGCGAGGCGGCCCGTCTGATTCGCATTTCGCCACGCCCCTATGGAGATCCGGCATCGCTTGCCTGGTACGAGACACAAGTCGACAGCGCCGCACGGCTAGAGCTGTGGCGCGGCAAAACGGCAGCCCGAGAAGGCCTGCAGGAACTGGCCCGCTGGGAACAGTTGCAGTGGCCGGAGACCGACAGTCTCAAGGCTTTCCTGGGCGATTCCGCTGCCGACTCGATCGTCTCCATCGGGACGCGCGAGCGGCTTCTGTCCGAGGGCAACGAAGCTCCCGTAGACCAGGACTTCACGCCGCTGCAGTGGCGTTGGAAGATCCAGGAAGCGCGGCGCTTGCAGCGCGAGACAGTTCTTGACATCCGCATCCTGCGCGCCCGCCTGGAGGGACAGTGAGTTCCTCGGGCACGTCCCGCCACTTTGCGGCGCTGGACATCGGCTCCAACTCCTTCAACCTCTCGCTGGTGCGCATCCGCGAAGATGGGCAGTGGGAAATGGTCGGACGCCACAAGGAGACGGTCCGGCTGGCGCACGACCTGGATGCCGATGGCGAACGCCTGTCTCCGGAAGCCATGGATCGAGGCGTCGAGGCGTTAGGGCGCTGCCTCGAATACGCCCGCGGCTACGACGCCCCGGTGCGCGCCGTGGCCACTTCTGCGGTGCGCGAAGCTCGCAATCGCCAGGAGTTCTTGGATCGCGTGCGCGCCGCCTACGGTCTTGAGGTGGAGGTCGTCTCGGGCCACGAGGAGGCCCGCCTAATCTGGATGGGTCTGCAGGCCGACCCGACGCTTTCCCAGCGGCGGGCCTTTTCCTTCGACATCGGCGGCGGCAGCGTAGAATTCTGCGTGGGCACCGGCGAAGACCTCCAATTTGCCAGTTCCTTACCTCTGGGGGGCGTACGGCTTGCAGGTCGTTTTTTCCCCGACGGAGACGTCTCCCCCAAGGCTCTCAAGCAGTGCCGCGAATGGGTGCAAGGGCGCCTTGAGCCCATCGTACGAGCGCTGCGGACTTTTCGTTGGGACTTGAGCCTAGCCACCGCCGGAACCGTGGGCGCCCTGATGCGCATGGTGGTGATGCGCCGCGAGGGCCACGTGCCGCTCCGCCTTTCTGGCAGCTGCGCCACCGGCGAAGAGCTGCTGGCGGTGTGCCGCGAGGTCTGCGCCACCCGTTCCGTCAAGGCGCGGCGCAAGCTTCCCGGCATGGACGAGAAGCGCGCCGACATTCTCCCCGCCGGTGCCGTGGTGGTCGAGACGCTGGTGAAAGCGCTCTCCCTCACAAGCCTCGAATGGCGCGAATCGGGGGTGCGCGAGGGCGTCGTCCGCGACTACCTGGAGCGCGAATCGCACGTGGGCAAGGCTCCCGAGCTCGGTTCTTGGCGGCGACGCGGCGTCACCTCACTGGCCGACTCCTTCTCGCTGGACCGCGATCACGATCGCCAGGTGGAACGCCTGTCGCGCGAACTCTTCCTGCAGCTTTCTGAGCCGCTCGGCCTGGACGAGAACGCCGGAGAGCTCCTGGAGGCCGCCGCCCAGCTGCACGAGGTGGGGCTGCGCATCGGCTTCGACGAGCACCACAAGCACAGCTACTACGTGGTGCGCCACAGCCACCTTTTGGCAGGATTTGTCGACCGCGAGATCGAGATGATCGCCCAGGTGGCCCGCTACCACCGCAAGAGCCACCCCAAGCCTTCGCACCCGCAGTGGATGTCCCTCTCGGAGGCCGACCGCCGCATCGTCTCGTGCCTTTCGGGCATTTTGCGAGTGGCCGACGGACTTGATCGTCGCCACCAAGGCGCCGTCGCGGGAGTAAAGGCGCATCGCGGCGAAGGCGGCTGGGTATTGGTGGTGCAGGCCCGCAATGGTGAGGAGACGGGCATGGAGATCTGGGCAGCTGATTCCAAAAAGGCCCTGCTAGAAGAATGCCTCGGAGGTCCCGTCACCCTGGTGCCGGCCGCGTGAAGGGAAGCGCCCCCCTGCCCACGGCGGAGTTCCGGCGCATCGCTCGCGCCTTCGGTTGGAGTCGCGACCCGTCCCTGGTTGGGGACGACGCCGCGGTGCTTGCCGACGGCACCGTGCTGTGCTGTGACGCTCTGACGGAATCTGTCCATTTTCGGTTTGACTGGTCGAAGCCGGCCGACGTCGGCTGGAAGGCCGTGGCCGCAAACGTCGCCGACTGCCTAGCCATGGGCGCCCGCCCCGAAAGCGCCGTGTGGAGCGTAGGCATGGGCCGCGACTGGGAAGAGAAGATCTTCGCAGGGCTCGCCAAAGGGGCTCTGGAGGCTTGCCGTACCTTTGGCGTGAAGCTGGTAGGAGGCGACACGGTGCGCACCGCCGCCACGGGATTCGTGAGCCTTGCCATGACGGGACGTTTGGTGGCCAAGCCCTGGCCGCGCAGCGGTGCGCGTCCGGGCGATCTCTTGGTGCTACTCGGGACCACCGGCCCTTCGGCAGCCGGTCTCTGCGTCTTTCGTAAGGAGGCGCGCGGCCACAATGTCCTGCGCAAGGCCCATCAGCGCCCACAGCCACCGCTAGAGCTATGGGAGCGGAGCCTGCGCCTGGGGGTGCACGCCGCCATCGACATCTCGGACGGCCTTTCTAGCGAGACCCATCACCTGAGCGTGCAGTCGCGGGTCAAGATCGTATTGGAGCGTCCGGCCCTGGCTCCCTCGCCAGAACTAGAGGAAGCCGCCGAGAAGCTCGGCGAAAGCGCCTGGGATTGGGTGCTGCACGGCGGCGAAGATCACGCCCTGCTGCTTTCGGTGCCGGCGCGGGCGGCCTGGAATCTGCCCATGGGAGCCCGCGTGATCGGGCGGGTGGAGGACGGCAAGGGCGTGGTGCTGGAAGATCCATCGGGGCGGCGGCGGCGCTTGGCAGCTCAAGGTTGGGCGCACAGCTGACTGCCGTTCTACCTTTCTCCCCATGCTTCTCCAGATCGTCGACTTTGCGCTGCATGTGAACGTCCACCTCGCGCAGCTTTTCCGCGACTACGGCACGCTTCTTTACGCCATTCTCTTCCTGATCATCTTCTGCGAGACGGGCCTCGTCTTCACGCCATTTCTGCCCGGCGATTCTCTGCTCTTCGCCTCGGGCGCCCTGTGCGCCAGTTCCCAAGGGGCGATCCACCTCCCGACCCTGCTTTTGGTGCTGTTCCTGGCCCCGCTGCTGGGCGACCAAGCCAACTACTGGACGGGGCGATTGCTGGGCTCGCGCCTGCCCTTTGACGACAACAACCGCGTACTCAAGAAGAAGCACCTGTTGCGGACGCAGGAATTCTACGCCCGCCACGGCGTCTACACCATCATCCTGGCCCGCTTCGTGCCCATCGTGCGCACCTTCGCGCCCTTCGTGGCCGGCCTTGGCCGCATGCACTGGCCGCGCTACACCGCCTTTTCGGCGTTGGCGGCAGCGCTCTGGGTGTTCGGCTTCACCTTGGTGGGCTGGAAATTTGGCTCGCTTCCGGCCATCCAGAAGAACTTCACCCACGTGATCTTAGGCATCGTCTTCGTCTCCATCCTGCCGATGCTGGTGCAGGCCCTGCGCAGTCGCAGCAAGCGATGAAGCTTCGCAAGGGAATGGGCTTTGCCGCCCTGGTGACCATGGGGTCGGTCTTGCTCTCGCGCGTCCTGGGGCTCGGGCGTGAGGCGCTTTTGGCGCAGCGCCTGGGAACCGGCCTTGAGGCCGACGCCTACGCGGTGGCCTTCATGCTGCCCGACCTCCTCAACACCCTGCTTGCGGGAGGCTTCCTCTCCATCTCCTTTTTGCCGCTTTTTGTCGCCACCGGCAAGAACCAAGATGACGCCGCCGCCGAGCGCTTCCTGGGCGGCGTCCAGCTGCTGCTGGGAGGCTTCGGCCTTCTGGGCATCGGCCTTCTCTGGATCTTCGCCGAGCCGGCCATGCGCCTTTTGCAGCCGGGCCTGGCACACTCGCCTTCGCTGGCACGCGCAGTCCACCTCTCGCGCATCCTGCTTCCCGCCCAAGCGGCCTTCCTCTTGGCCGGAGCCTGGAGCGGAGCCCAGTACGCCAAGAAGCGCTTCCTCTTCCCCGCCCTGGCACCGCTCGTCTACAACGGCGGCATCATCGCCGGCGGCTGGTTCCTGGCCCCCTGGATCGGCGCCGAGGGCTTTGCCTGGGGCGTCCTGGGCGGCGCCTTCCTGGGGCACTTTGCCATGCAGGCCCTAGGCGTGCATGCTGCCGGCATCCGCTGGCGTCTGCCGGGACCCGAGGAAATCCCCAAGCTCAAGAGCTTCGTGTGGCGCACCCTGCCGCTGATGGTCGGCCTCACGCTAGGCTTTTCGTCCGAATTTCTGCTGCGCCGCATGGCGGGGTACCTCGGCACCGGCTCGGTGGCCGAGGCCAACTACGCCTTCCGGCTCACCATGGTACTGGTGGCCTTCTTCGGGCAGGCAGCGGGCGTGGCCTCCTATCCGTACCTGGTGGAGCTCGCCGCCGCGGGCCGCGTCCGCGAACTGAACGGACTGCTCGCCGGCTCCCTGGAGCGCCTAATCGCCTTCTTGCTGCCGGCAAGTGTGGTGGCTGCGGTGCTCGCACCAGGACTCGTGGCCTTCGCCTTCCAACGCGGTCATTTCGGCCCCGAGGCCGCTGCCATCGTCACCCGGCTCTTCCGCATCCAGGTGTGGTGCGTGCTCCCATGGTGCGTCCAGATCGTCTTTGCTCGCGCCCTCTACGCCCGCGACCGCTTCTGGTCCAGCGCCGTGGTCGGGACAATTCTTGTCGGAATTAGCTGGCCGCTGTGGTCGCTCATGGCGCGTTTCTGGGGCAAGGAAGGCGCCAGCGCCGGCCTCGTGCTCCTGGTGAGCCTAGAGGCCTTGGGCTACGCCCTCTTCTGGATGAGAAGCTACCCGGGCGAGTTCCCCTTGCGACAGATCTTGTCAAAGCTCCCCAAGCCGCTGCTGCTTTCCCTGATGTCCGGGCTCCTGGACCTGGACGTGACCGAGAGCCTCTCGGGCTCCTCGCTTTCCCGTCTGGTGCTCGGCGGTGCCGCAGCGGTGGCCTTCTACTTGGCGGCAGGCATGGCGTGGGGGCTCGAGGAGCTCGATCCAGTGCGCCAAAAATTGTCGCGTCTCTCCAGCCGCCTCCTCAAGCGCGGCTGAGCGGCTGAGATCTTTCCTGGGCGCCTGCCCCGAATCGGGGCACCGGGCTGCCTGCCGGGCCCCCGCCCGCCGAATTGGATCGGGCATGTCCGATCCCTACGGTGGTGGCAGGTGTCCCGGGCCTATCGGCCGGCATCCCTGGCGCATGGGGTGCCAGATCGCATCGTTAGGGCCCGTAAATGGCAAAAAAAAGGACCGGAAGGCAAAATCTTCCGATCCTTAAGTGCCGATTTCTGCTAGAAGGCGCTATCTAGCCCAAATCGTACAGAGGCTTGCAGAGGTGAAGGACGGGGCCGACTTCATCCCTGTTTGGCACCCAATGAAGACTGGAGCCTCTGAGGAACTGTCCTGCAAAGGGATCACCTTTGGCTTCAGCGGGTATCTTTTGGCCTCTAACTTTCAAAGGTTCCCTCTCGATGTCTGCTCTCAATGAACTGCTTTCCCAATACCGAACCCTTTCCCAGACCGAGCGCGAAAAGGGCACCTACTTCGAGAAGGTGATCCGGGACTACCTGACGAACGAGGCCAGCTACAAGGATCTCTACGAGCAGGTCTGGATGTTCGCGGACTGGGCCAAGGAGAACGGGCAAAACGCGCAAGATGCGGGCATCGACCTTGTGGCCAAGACCTTCACCGGGGAACTCCACGCCATCCAGTGCAAGCTCTACGCCGAGGATTACCGGCTTCAGAAGAGCGACATCGACAGCTTCTTCACGGCATCGGGTAAGAAACCCTTCACCCATCGCCTGATCGTGGCCACTACCGACAAGTGGAGCCACCACGCCGAAGAAGCTCTGGTTGACCAGCAACCGCCCGTGACCCGCATCACGCTGACCAATCTGGAACAGAGCCAAATCGATTGGGAAAAGTACAAGAGCGTCCAGAAGGTGGCGCTCAAACCCAAGAAGTCCTTGCGCCCACACCAGAAGAACGCCTTGGATGCCGTGAAGCTGGGATTGCGCGAAGCGAATCGCGGCAAGCTCATCATGGCCTGCGGAACGGGCAAGACCTTCACCTCCCTCAAGATCGCCGAGGAATTGGCTGGCCAAGGAAAACAGGTGCTGTTCCTGGTGCCGAGCCTTTCGCTCCTCTCCCAGACCCTGACGGAATGG
>DAIPHW010000066.1:0-7194 GCA_036771135.1 Fibrobacterota bacterium
TTTGACCTTTCACAAGGCTGTGGCAAACGCTCCGCTTTCTGTCAATCGTGTCAACCCATGTGGTGCCAAAAGTCCGCTCTTGTCACTTCGACTTAGGCTCTGCTTTCCTATTCCGAAATGGCACGGCCTGTGCTCGATATGAAATTGAGTGCGAGTCGGTGCGCGAGAGCGTACTGCATCAAGGAAACGGAGGAAACGTGCCGAGCGTCGTGGAGACAATGCCCAGCGTCGAAGGCGAACCGTGCGGGAATGCCGTATGCCGTGTCAAGGTGCTTCCCTACATGTTCCTGCGCTTAAGCCGCATCACCGCCGAGGGCGAGAGCCTGGAGCAGGTGCTGGACGTCGTGATGGAGATCCTGCAGGCGCGCATGGGCATGGTGCGCGGCATGGTGGGGCTCTACCACGCCAACATCGGCAAGCTCGTCCTCCACAAGAGCAGCGGCCTTTCCGAGCAAGAAAAGGCCCGTGGCATCTATTCCCCGGGCGAAGGCGTCGTCGGCAAGGTGATCGAGACGGGCAAGCCCATCGTACTTCCCCGCATCGCCGAGGCGCCGGCCTTCCTGGATCGCACCGGCAGCCACCGCACCCCAGCCGACCAAAACCATTCCTTCCTGTGCGTGCCCATCGCCCGTGGCCGCAAGCTCCTGGGAGTGATCGCCGCCGAGCGCTTCTACCAGCGGCGCGAACGGCTGGAATTGGACACCGAGCTTCTCTCCACCATCAGCTGCATGATCGCTCCGGCGGTGGAGCTCCATCTGATGGAGACCGAAGAGAAGGTCTCCCTGGAACAGGAGAACCAGCGTCTGCAGGATGCCTTGCGCGAGCGCTTCCAGCCCACTAGCATCATCGGCTCCTCGCGGCCCATGCGCGAGGTGTACCGCATGATCGCCAAGGTGGCTCCCTCGCGCGCCACCGTCCTCATCCTTGGCGAAAGCGGCGTAGGCAAGGAGCTCGTCTCCAGCGCCATCCACTACGGGAGTCCCGTCGCTGCCGGGCCCTTCGTGCAGTTCAACTGCGCGGCCCTGCCCGAGAGCTTGGTGGAATCGGAGCTCTTCGGCCACGAGAAGGGCTCCTTCACCGGGGCCGTCGAGTGCCGCAAAGGGCGTTTCGAGGAGGCCGACGGCGGCACCATCTTCCTCGACGAGGTGGGGGAGTTGTCGCTTTCCATGCAGTCCAAGATTTTGCGCGTGCTGCAGGAGAAGTCTTTCGAGCGGGTGGGCGGGAATGCCCCCGTCAAGGTGGAGGTGCGGGTGCTGGCTGCCACCAACCGCGACCTCACCGCCATGGTAAAGGCCGGCACCTTCCGCGGCGACCTCTACTACCGCCTGTGGGTGGTGCCCATCGTGATCCCGCCCTTGCGCGATCGCGGCAGCGACATCATCGCCCTTGCCGACCACTTCATTGCCAAGTACGCCCGCGAGAGCGGCAAGGACGTGAAGCGCATCAGCACCTCGGCCTTGGATATGCTCATGAGCTACCACTGGCCGGGCAACGTGCGCGAACTGGAAAACGTGATCGAGCGGGCCGTGATCCTCTCCGACGACGACGTGGTCCACAGCTACAACTTGCCCCCATCGCTCCAGAGCGCAAACCTCTCGGGCACCGTCTGCAAGGGAACCCTCAAGTCAAAGCTGGAGGCGGTGGAGCGCGAGATGATCGTTGAGGCCTTGCAAGCAAGCCACGGCAGCGTCACCAAGGCGGCCCAGTCCCTGGGACTCACGCGACGACTCCTGGGCATCCGCATGCGGGCCTTCAAGCTCGATTTTCACGGATTCCGTCATATGGCTCCGCCAACACCAATCACGTAAAGGGCGCCTGCCGCACGGCCCCTCGACTTTGCTCGGGGACCGGCGGCACCGGGCTGCCTGCCGGGCCCCCGCCCCATCCCGTTTATGGGGCGAGGCATGCCTCGCCCCTACGTCGGTGAATGGGCGGGTGTCCCGGGCGAAGCCGGCATCCCTGGCGCATCGAATGCCGTTAGGGCTGCGGCACCGAAAAGACCTGGCGCAGATAGGCGAGGAATGTCTCGTCCTCGCACAGGGTCTTCCCCGGCGAGTCCGAGATCTTGGCCACCGTCTGGCCGTTGCAGGCGATCATCTTCATCACCAGGTTGAGCGGCGGGTGCGGCGTGTCGTTGGTGAGGTTGGTGCCGATGCCAAAGCCCACCTGCACGCGTCCCCGGAAGTGCCGATGAAGCTCCAGGGCGCTGGGCAGGTCCAGCGAATCTGAGAAGACGAGGCTCTTGGTGCGCGGATCGATGCGCAGCCGCTGGTAGTGGGCGATGGCCTTCTCGCCCCACTCCACCGGGTCTCCCGAGTCGTGGCGCAGGCCGTCGAAGAGCTTCCCGAAGTAGAGGTCGAAGTCCCCCAGGAAAGCGTCCATGGAAATGACATCGGTGAGCGCCGTGCCCAGGTCGCCGCGGTATTCCTGGACCCAGCCTTCCAAAGCGGCCTTCTGGAAGTCGCGCAGCCGAAAGCCGAAGGACTGGTAGGCCTGCAGGTACTCGTGGGCCATGGTGCCGGCCGGGATCAGATCGAGCTTCTTGGCCAGGTACACGTTGGAAGTGCCGCGCATGCTCCCGGGAAAGGCCTGGGAAAGCCGGCGCACCACCTCCTCGTGCCAGGCGCTGCTGTAGCGGCGGCGCAGGCCGAAGTCGAAGAAGACGAAGGGGGCTTCAGCGAACTCGCCGCCATTGCGGGCCGCTTCCAGGAAGGCGATCTTTTCTTCTAGGCGGCGACGCGCCTCGGTTAGGACGGATTCTGTCCCGCCCAGGCGCCGGTAGTAGAGCTCGCTCACGATGTAGAGCACGAAGATCTCGAAGCCCATCACGTGCACCAGCGGCCCCTCGGCGCGGATGTGCAGCGTCTCTCCTTCGGCCCAGGCGCGGATGAAGTGGCGCTGGAAGTGAAACAGCGAGAGCAGGTCCACGAAGTCCGACTTGATGTAGCGCAGGCTCCGCAGGTAGTCGAGTTCGCCGCTAGTAAAGCGCAGCGCGCAAAGGCGGTCCAGCTCCTCGTCCACTTCCGGCAGGAGCTCCGCGAGCGGGAACTCGGTGGCGTTGCGGCAGTGGAAGTCGTACACGGCCACGGCGCTCGGGTGGGCGTGCAGGAAGGCCTGCCACATGGTGAATTTGTAGAGATCTGTCTCCAAGAGGCTCTGAACCACGGGAACGCCCATCAGACGGCCTTTCCGGAAAGCAAGGCTGCGGCCTCGGCCAGAGTGCGCACCGCCAAGCCACGCTCCTTCATGTCCTGAAGGAATTTCTCTTGCACGGATTCGAATCCACTCACCGGACTCATAGCGTCAACCAGCAGCACGATGCGGGACGTGTCGCCCGTCCAATTTTCCACTAGATGCTCCACGGTGGCGCGCACGCAGTGGCTGCCGGCTTCCCCGGCGACAAAAATTGTCTTACTTCCGGAAAGGGCGGCAAGCAGCTCTTGGTTGAGTCCGGTGGCCGGGTCGTCGGGATCGACCACCTCGGCGCGCAGGGCGCTGAAGTGCTCGGTCCAGGGGTTCTGTCCCTTGTGTACCTGGGCCACCGAACGGCCTTGAAGATCTTCCCAGCCGTTCAGGGCAGCCTGCAGCCCGGCGTGGAGGCATTGCCCCCAGGTGCCGATCTGGCAGTGGACCGGCCATACCATGTGGCTCCCGCCGGAAGATTCCAACGCCTCCAGGTAGCGAAGTGCTCGGGCCTCGTCCTCGGGGCGGGCGGTGCGGAACTCCCCGAGGCGCAGCGCAGCGGCGCTCACCTGGGTGTAGGCCGGAAGGGAATTTCCCTCGCGGGTCTTCCAGAAACCGGGGTGGGCGATGTCGATCCGGTGGTGGGAATCGAGGGTGACGGTGATGGCCTCAATCTGGGCTGCGTACCTCTCGATCCAGCCAGCTAGGCGCAGCAGGTCCCGGTGGGCACCGGGAACGGCGAGGCTGGGAACGATCCGCTCGCCCGTGGGACCCGGCGGGCACCACTCTGGCGGCAAGTCACAGAAGTCGTTCTGAGGATCAATAATCAGAAGGTGTGTGCGATTCATGGATTTCTTTCTCCAGAACCATAAGCTAGCTCCGGCTCCACTGGCGCGCTCCAGGAAAAACCGTAGATTAAGGCAAATGACCACGACGACCATGGAACTGTCTCGGCAGCTACAGCTGCTACCGGTCGGCGAACGCATCGCCTTGGTCGAAAGCGTTTTGGAAAGTTTGGATGCCTGCGATCCCACCCTGGATGAATTGTGGGCCGCTGAGGCTTCCCGTCGTCTACAGAGTTGGAAGCGTGGAGAACTTCTCAGCGCGCCTGCCACCGATCTCTTCCCGGAACTGCTCGCCTGAGAATTTCCGTCCTTGTTTCGGCTCGGCAGGAAATCGAAGAGGCCATCGAATGGTATGAAGCGCAGTCACCTGGTTTAGGCAAAAGTTTGCGCAGAGAGATTGTTCACGGCCTTCACCGAATTGTCGAATATCCAGAGGCATGGCACCCGATGGCCGAAGGAATTCGGCGTTATCGCTTAGGGCGCTTTCCTTATGGAATTCTTTACGCCAACGAAGGAAGTGAAATTCTCGTCTTGGCCTTTGCGCATCTGCATCGCCGTCCTCAGGATTGGCGGAATCCCTGCTGATCAGGCTGGCACGCCCACGGTGGTGGCGTAGAGCAGCGCTTCCGAAAGGGGACGCAGCAAGAGCTCGTTGCCTAAGTCGTCGAAGTAGCCGCCGATGCCGCTGGAGCCGAGTCCCAGCGCCTGGGCGGTCAAGTTGAGGCGCTCGCCCAAGAGCCCCGCGTCCAGGCACAGGGGGCGATAGGATCGCTCGCCCATGAGCTCCACCGCCTTGCCCAGCTCGCAGGTCTGGAACAGCAGAAACGCCGCGTCGCGTGCCAGATCCTGTCCGATGGACACCACCTTGCAGGCCTCGCGGAAGTGCCCGAGGCGGCAAGGCGCTACGGCATGGGCGGCCGGGTCGTAGTGCCATATCCCAGGTTCCAGGCCTTCCACCCCGAGGGTAACGATCCAGTAGAGCAGGCTGCCTGGCGGTGTTTGGTCCTCGCCAGCGATGAGCGGAGCAAAGCTCCAGGCCAAGATCTTCCCAAAGTTCTCAAGGCTGATGGTGGCATCCTTGTCGTAGATCCGGCAGGAGCGGCGCAGTACCGCCGCCAGGGCCGTCCCCGGAATTTCTCCGCCTTTGGGGAGCGGCAGGTATTCGCTGCCCTCCACCTGAACCCATTCGCCTTCCGGGACAGGCTCGCCGCGGAATCCCACCGGGATGTTCCCCAGGGCGTGCGCCATGTCCTGCATGTGCCCGGTCTCCGGCGCCTGCTGCAGCGCCTTCGGCGGCGGCGTCGGGCTCTTGAGCACGCGAGGGCCGCGTTTGTCCAGATTCTGTCCAATGGCTACGCCGAGAAGCGGCACCTCGCCTTCATCGGGAAAGAGCAGATCGCCCACGCCTTCGTCCGCGAAGGCCGAAATCGCCATGCTCTCGAGTCCCTCGCGGGCGCTAGCCTCCAGCAGGTTTCCCTCCAGATGTCCGGCGTCCAGCAGGATGCGCCGCCAGGCCCGTTCCTGGTAGCGCCAGCGGCCGCGCTCGAAGATGCCGGTGAGCAGGGCCAGGGCGCCAGCCGTCTCCAGCGCGGGGTTGCCGAGGAAATGGGCCTTGAAGTCGCCGCGGAAGTCCCCTTTCCAGACCGGGACCAGCGCGAAGGTGGGGGCGTGAAAGAGCCAGATGCCGGAATCGATCCCGGGCACGTCGAAGATCGCCCAGTAGAATTCCACTGGGTACAGGCCTCCGGCCGAAGGGTTGGTGCGGTAGACGTGCTGCAGGATCCCGTCGTTGGAAATGCCGCTGACACCGGCGGCAAACCACGAGAGACGCGCCAGAGCCGGCAGGTCGAGAGCTCCTGTGACGGGGTAGCTCCAGTCGCCGCCGCCGTTTCCGGCGCCGGTCAGAAAGGCAAGATGGGGGCGCAGATCGACGTGCTCGCTTCCCGAGACGGCCTTCCAAGGTTCGGGCTGGTCGTCAAAGCGGACTTGAGCCGCCTTGTCGATGGTGCGCGGATCGTACTTGGTGAACTGGTGATAGCGTTCGAGAAAACTGGCCATATCCACATAGTACCGAGTTCGCGCTCCAAAAGCGCGTTAACGGAGTCGCTTTTCCACTTATGCGCGGGGCTGTATCGCTTTGCCGCAGACCTATGTTGCTGGCATGGAAAGCCTGCCAGACGATGCGGCGCTCCCGGGAGCGGTTGCCGATGCGGCCTTGCTCGCGGAGCTTGCCGTGGCGCGCAAGGCGGTGGCGCGCTGGGCGCGCCGCCAGCAAAACGCCCTGGCGCGTCTTCCGGATCCGTCGCTTGCCCTAGCCGAGGCCGATTCCCTAGAGCGCATCACTCGTTCGCTCTTGGCGCATCGCGATCGCATCCGCCCGGGCGCCCTCTCGGTGCGCATTCCCGATTACGGAGTGGAGGGCGTGACCGAGGTCGAGGTGGCCCTGGATCCCGCCCAGGGCTTCGAGTCCTTGACGCGAGCGCGCTTTCACAAAGTGACCAAGCTGCGCCGCGCCGCCGCCGCGCATGGAGAACGCGTTGCTGCCCTGCGCCACGAAGGCGAGGAAGCTGCCGCCTGGGGAGTAAAACTTGCCCAAGTTTGCGAGCAGCTGGAACATCCGGTGCCAGAATCTGTCAAACTCCTGCGCCGCGTGCGCAAGGAGGCGGCGCGTGATCTAGAGAGCTTGCGCTATCGGTTGCTGCCGCGTGGGCTGTGGCCTCAGGCCCCGCGCCCCAAGGAGGATGCGCCGCCTTCGGTGCCTATCCGCTGGGATCTGCCTGGGGGATGGACTCTGTGGGCTGGTCGCAGCGGCAGCGAGAACGACCTGCTCACCACCCGGGTGGCGCGCGCCGATGACCTGTGGTTTCACGCCGCTCACGCTCCCGGTTCGCACGTGATTCTGCGCTCTCCGGGCGCCAAGCCGATGCCGGCGCCTCCGGAACTGGTGGAGATGGCGGCGGGCGTTGCCGCCTGGCTTTCCAAGCTGCGGGCCCAGGAGGTGGCGGACGTCCACTGCACCGAAAAACGCCACGTGCGCAAGCCCCGCAAGGCTCCCGTCGGGACCGTGACGATGGACCATGCGAGGCTCCTGCGCGTAAAACCACTGCCGCCGCCGCGGGGATAGTGGAACAGGCTCCCCCCGACCGTCACCCGGCAGGGCCAAGAC
>DAIPHW010000066.1:7294-12347 GCA_036771135.1 Fibrobacterota bacterium
GCCGGCGAGTAGGGCGGGAAGCAGGGCCAAGATGTACTAGACGGGCATCCTAAGGTGTAGATTCCAGGAAATGATGCCGAAACGACGCCTGCTTTCCCTGACGACCCTCGCACTTGTCTCGCTCACGCTGCTGCACTGTTCATCGGTGAGTTCGCTTTTTGTCAGCGATGCCGATGAGGAGCGGCTGGGTGCCCAGTTCGATGCGCAGTTGCGAGCCGACCCCAAGAAATACCCCCTCTACAACACTTCCACGGTCAACGGCGCCGCCGTGCGTGCCTACGTGCAGGCCGTCTTTGACAAGGTGGCTTCCCAGGTCCCGGCCGACGAGAAGCCCGCCTACTCCTTCAAGTCGGTGCAGATCATAGCTGACCCTGCTACGGTGAATGCCTTTGCCGTGCCGGGCGGATACGTCTACGTGTACACCGGGATTCTCCTGAACGTGCAGAACGAGTCGGAACTGGCGGCCGTGTTGGGGCATGAGCTCACCCATGTGGTGCACCACCATTACCGCACCCAGTTGGCCGAGCAGTACGGCATGCAGGTGCTCGCCGATATGCTCGGAGGCGATTCAAGCCAGGTTTCCCAGATCGCCCAGAGCCTGCTCTCGCTCAAGTTTAGCCGCGATGATGAATCTGATGCCGACCAGAACGGCACCGTGCTGGTGGGACGCGCCGGCTACAACCCCATGGGCATCGCGACCTTCTTCCAGCGCATGCCAAGCGTGGGCATCGACGTGCTTTCGGATCATCCCGATTCTCCCACGCGGGTGGCGGCTGTCACTAGCCAAGTGAACTCTACGGCTTGGCTCAAGGACCTTGTCACGAATGGAAAGACGGAACAGGTTGATCCGGGACTTGCAGCCATCCAGGCGCGCTTGCGCTAACGTGCTGCTATGGTGCGAAGTGGGTTTTTGGGGTATCGAGGGGCGTAATTCCTAACTTCTTGGTCAAATGTGAGATGACAGTGCAAATCTCTGTGGTTCGCGGTGTCTCAAGGACATGGAACTGCCACTGAGACGATTCGGAGCGCAAGAACCGGAGGATGGGCGCCCCGGCCCCGATCTCCAGGAAGACGATCAAGGAATGAAGGACCGCCATTCATGAAACGTGAAATCCTGCTTGGTTTGATGTTGGCATCTCTGGGAGCGTCTCAAGAAGGCGCTCAGACACCGGTACCAAATGTTGTCGCTGCGCTTCCTGTGACGGATTCTGCTCGCGTTGATTCCGCTCGCACGTCCCTTGCGACTCAAGATTCGTCGCATGCCGTGCCAAAAACTGACAGTGCCGTGAAGACTGTCGATTCTGCTCTCGCCAAGGATACGGTGCACCGGGGACCCAAGCTTCCGCTGACGGTGCGTTCCACCGCGCCGCAAGGGGCGATCGTAAGCGTGGCCGGGATCGAGACGCATCCCGATTCGAGCGGCAAGTGGTTCATCACCACTCTGGTGGATAGCTCGGTGCGGGCCTCGGGAAGCGTGGAACTTTGCTTGCAGGTGGAGCAGAATCGCGCCTGTTCGCCGCTGCGGCTCCAAGGCTTCGATACTCTGGAGATTGCGCCCTTGGTGATGAAGGTCGATACCGTGGTGGAGACCCACGACACCGTAATTACTCGCGATTCCACCACCGACAGCTTGCTTGCCTCCCGCCGCGGAAGCGTGGTGCAGGCCCAGAAGGTGGAAGGCTCGGGGGCCAGCCGGACCGTGGTGGTGCGCGGCAAACGCCGTGCGCCGCGCCAGATGGGGCAGGAGCGGGTGAGCGTGAAGACCATCAAGCAGATGCCGGGCCTTGCCGAGCCAGATGTGATTCGAGCTGTGCAGGCGCTTCCCGGCGTGGTGCAGTCCTCGGACTTCTCCACCAAGATTTATGTGCGCGGCTCGTCCTCCGACCAGAACTTGGTGCTTTTTGACAACGCCGTGGTCTATAGCCCGAGCCACTTTGGTGGTCTCTTTTCGAGCTTCCTGGCCGATGCCACCGGTGGCCTCGACTTTTACAAGGGGGGCTTCGAGTCCCGTTACGGCAATCGCCTGGCTTCCGTCCTCAACGTCTCGAGCAAGACGGGGGGAGTCGATCCTGATTCCGCAAAGGTCAAAGATACCTGGTTCAAGGGCATGGCCCGGCTCACCACCTTCGGCGGTTCGGCCGAGGTCGAGGGACACCAGGGCGACTTCTCCTGGGTCTACGCCGGACGTCGCACTTGGATCGGCGAGGCGCTCAAGGCGGCCAAGAGCGCTGGCATCACCGACATCGACATCGGCTACTACTTCTACGACCAGCAAGGAAGCGTGGTGTGGGGGAACAAGGACGGCGACTCGGTGCGCGTCTCCATCTACCAAGGGCGCGATTCGCTGACCATCTCGCCCATCGGACTCGACTGGGGCAATCTCGCCGTTCCTCTCAATGTGAGGAAACGAATTGTCCCGGGACTCGCCTACCGAGGCAGTCTTTCATGGTCGGACTTCGACCAGACCTTCGCTATAGCCAATTTCCTGAAGGCGACCAATGGGGTGAAGACCCTCTCGACTCGGCAAGAGCTCGTGTGGGACGCCCCGGACGGGCACCAGCTCACCGGCGGCTACGAGTACAACGACTACCGCGTCCGTTTCGGCTTTGCGTTTCCGCTCCTGGGATCCAACGACAGCGACGATCCGACGACGAGCGTGCATGCCGCCTACTTCCAGGATCGCTGGGTGATCAATCCGCGCTGGACCGTGACGGCCGGTCTGCGCGGCTACTACTGCGCGGCCGACGACGACATTTCCTTCGACCCGCGCGCCACCGTGACGTGGCGGCCGGCACCCAACTGGAAAACTGATTTTCATTGGGGCCTCTATCACCAGTACCTCACCTCGCTGCGCTTTTCCAGCCAGGAGATGCCCAACGAATACTGGTATCCGGTGCGCGGCGACTTGAAGCCCACTTGGCAGAGTTTGCTTGCCGCCGGGGTGGAACGCACCAATCTGACGCCCTGGGACCTGCGGCTCACGGTGGAGGGTTATTACAAGAACATTCGCAACTACCTGGTCTACTATCCCCACAAGACCGCAAGTCAGCAGGAGAAAGATTACCTGAACAGCGACTTGGGCATGGCCAACGACATGACCACGGCGCGGGGATGGGCCATGGGCGGCGAGGTGGCCGTTTCCAAGGAGGAGGGGCCGTTGACGGCCACGCTTTCCTACGGCTTGGGATGGTCGGTGCTGAAGCAGGACCCGTATAGCAACTCCTTGGATACTCTCCGCTTCGGGGCCAACTGGACCGACTGGGATCAGCGCAACACCTTCAAACTTTCGCTTACCTCGACCTGGCTTGGGGACGGCAAGAATTCGCTCTGGAAGACGGGACGCAAGAACTTCTACTTCCGCTCCACCCTGCAAGCGAACTTCAACACCGGCCTCCCTTACACCGGTTACGACGGCTACACCGCCACTCACCTGCTTGGTCAAGGAGCCGAGGGCGTGAACACGGCTCCCGAGAACCAGTACGTGATCCAGGGTGGTCTCAACAACGAGCGGAAGCCCAACTACTTCCGGCTCGATCTGACCCTCTTTGATATCGGCAAGACCAACAGCTGGCGGACCTACTTCACCGTCATCAACCTTACCGATCACGACAACGTCTACACCGTGAATTACAACAGCAACGAAGCACCTCCCAAGAAGAAGACGACCTACCAGTTCCCGCGTCTTCCGGTGTTCCTAGGTGCTGAGGTGGAGTTCTAGGAGTATTTATGAAGACGAAACTTGCGGTCCTTGCTGTCGCCCTCCTAGGGTTTGCCGCCTGCGACGGCCCCTGGAACATGCCCGTGGACGAGGCGACGTCCACCCAGTCGCTGTGGGTCTCTTCGATCCAGACGGCGGGACGTCCCTTCGATACCGTATGGATCGAGGGCGTCAATCCCTTTTCCACCGCCCACGATCCGAGCGCGCAGGTGGTTGATGCCGGCGGCCGGGTGTGGATCATCGACTCGACATCAGGCAAGCGCGACAGCATTCCCTACCGGATGCTTCCTGGGACTCCGGCTGCCTGGGTGCCGATGCCCCCCTACGACACCACCAAGGTGCGCTATGGCGCGGACCTCGCCTTTCACGCTGAGGTGAGTCGCGGCGGTGCGGCCCAGAGCCTTTCTGCTCGCAGCTACACCCCGTCTGCCTATCACCTTGGAGACTACATGGGCGTTCCGATGGAATCGCTCCATCCTCAGCTTGCAAGCGGCGTTTGGCGTGACTCGATCAAGGCCGCCGTCGCCGCTGGCGATGCGGCTGCGATGGCGCGATTTGCAAAGGCGGTGAACGACAGCAACGGCTGGGCGAACGTGACGGTCGACGAGCTCGCTTCTTACGCCGCCGGGAATGCGGTGATGTTCAATTATCCAGCAAGGGATGTCGCACCAAAGTATCGGCTGTGGTATGTCACCGACGAGGCTACGGTGCATCCGCATCCCTCTTCGGCGGTGAGTGGAGATATCAAGGCCTACGGACGACAGTGGATCATTCGTCAGCCGGGGCGCGACCCTGTGCGCTACGGCGGGACGGCCATGCTTTTGCGCTTTAACGCCGAAAGCGCCTACATCGACAATCCGCTGAATCGTCAGCTCGAAAAGAGCTTGGGCAGTGTCGATACCGCCGGCTACTTCCTGCGCGGCGACTCGTATCTTCTGCAGGTGGCGCCGGCATACGGCGGCAGCACGCCCGGCTGGCCCGACTCTATCCTTGTCTCGGGGAGCTTCGTCTTCGTCTACACCGGGATCGATCGCATCGTGAGCTATTCCTACGACAGCCTCTACTATGAGTTTTACCGCTCGCTTTCGGGATCTGGCGACGGCCAGGCTTACCGCTACACGAATGTGCGCGGCGGCAACGGCTACTTCACCGGGGCGGCCGTGGACAGCATCACGGCTCGCATCGGGACGACCAGTGCCGACACCTTCGCGATGCCTCTGCTGCGGAAGGTCTGGTGTGACTCGATGGTGGTGCGACGCGCTAAGGGCAAGAGCACCGCTGTCCCGCTCTCGCAGCTCAAGCAGTACTGTCCCGACAAATTCTGACCTTACCAAG
>DAIPHW010000067.1:0-12051 GCA_036771135.1 Fibrobacterota bacterium
GCAATCGCCCAGGAACCATGATGTCGTCCGAGCCCATGCTCACGTAATATTTGCCACGGGCGAGGGAAAGCAGCTCCTGCAAGGTGGGCATAAGACCGCGATGCGGCGCCCGGCGCCACTCCAGGCCAAGTTCCCGCCCCACCCTTTCGACAATTTCTGACGTACCGTCGTCGCTGCCGTCGTCAACGACCACGACCTGCTTGGCCGGGTACTCCTGCTCCACGACCGAACGCAGGCACGCCTCCACATAGGCCGCGTGCTGATAAGCCGGAATGACCACCGTGACCAATGGTTCAGGCATCAGTCGCTGACCACCAAACGTCCACGCACCACCGTGGAGCCGTCCTGCACCGCCCAGAAATAGATGCCGGGACGAATCCTGGAAGGCGGCTGCCAGATGAATTCGTCACCGACGATATCCTTGCCCACCTGATGCCCCACTAAGCCCCCGTCAGCCGAGTAGACGAAGAGCTCGGAGTTGGCCGTCACTCCAGCAAAGGCCACCTTGCCATTAGCATGAGCGAGCTTGCGAAAGGGGTTAGGGAAAGGATGCACGGAACTTGCCTTGAGTTCATCTGGGCGCAGCTTGAACGAGGATTGGTAAATGTCCAGACCAAGGTCGGTCGCAATGACGACCACGCCGCTGCTCGTGTCCAAGGAAAATCCGTAGACGTTGTTGGAAAGCAAACCGGTAGCGGTATCGATGCGCTGGCGCAACGTGAATGCCGTGTCGCTGACGGCCATCACGTCGATCCCGGCATCGCCACTGGCCCAAAGATTCCCCAAGACGTCAATGCCCACCTGTCGATAATTTTGGGCCTTGATTCCAAGTGAAGCGCTTGAGAATTTTTTCCAGCCGTTAGCGGTACGGCGAACATATCCAGCTTCGCCACTGGCCGCATAGTACAGTCGATCACCGCGCCATTGCAGCCAATTGGCCTCAGAGGCAGTCAGCAACGTCCCTGCGACATGCGTCTTCTGAGAAACGCTGCCGGAAAGCCTTTGGATGCCGCCGGGGTGCGCAATCCAAATGGCGCTATCGCCTTCAGAGGCGATCGCGCGAACGAACAGATTGCCATCCGTCGGCTTGGCGGAGATGATGAAAAGAGGGGTGTGACAGATGAGCGAATCGCCTCCGGCGGATAAGAAGGCCAGGCGGATGCTGTCGTTGTCCGATCCCAGGAAGCTGATCAAGTTGCCTTTGGACGTAGGCGATGAGACGGCCATGGCCACGGGATAGGAAATCGACGCCACTGCCGTCACTAGGCAGGAATTCGAATCGTTCCAATAGTTCCATTGCGAGCCATTCCAGCGCCACAACCCGTTCCCCCAGGTGGCGACAAGCAGAGCGCCGGACGGGTCGTACTGGAGCGTGGAATTTTTGTCGACCACTTGGTAATAATTCTGGCCGGTGAAGTTCCGCAACAGCGTCTGTTCGGAAAACGAACGGTTGGTCTTCCACAAGGCATCGCCAATCCAGGCGCGTGTCTCGTCCGTCCCCAGCCCCATGACAAGGTGATGCACAGGTGTCCCAGGCAACCCCATGGGAGGCGTCAGAACGCGCTTGGAGCCATTACTCTGGAGAATGGCGATGCCTGAATCCGGCACGCACAAGCCCACAGCTTGTCCCACCGGAAAGGCATAGGTCGCGCTGGGGTACTGCTTGTAGCTCACGCCCTTCCAGGAAAGATCCCAGCCGGTAGCGATCAAGGGGCCATTCGGCAAATCCATGGCCGAAGAATAGGCGGAGTCGTAATTCATCCCCCCCGTGGGCGACCATCGGAACAAGTTGATGATCGGCGATCCCGAGGAACCAAGCACATGCCATTGCGAGGGGTCAGCCAGAAGATGGCCAGCCTTTCCGAGGTTCTTCCAATCGGGAGCGGCCCAAGCGGCACCGCCATCCAACCCCACCCACACAGTGTCGTTTTCGATCGTCACAGCATGAACGCCTTGTTCCTGCAAGTCGCCAAAAGACGTCACATTGTCCAGCGCAACCCCTTGGGTGGTGGAATAGAAGCTCAAGCCCTGCGGCCCGCCCACCAGGAGGACCGAGTCCTTGTAGGACGTCAAGACGCGTTGGGCGAACTTCCATCCGCTCTGCCGATAGGATCCCATGACTTCCCAAGTCGCGGAAGCCCCTGTTTTCAAGCGGCAGAGGTTGCCAGAAAGGGTGGTCGCCCACACCGTACCATCCGCGTAGATGCCGATGCCGGCCATGTCGACGCTGGGCAGGCCATCAAGGTTGGTGTAAGTTCTGGCCGTCTGGTTCACGGTGTCGTAGTAGACGACGCCGCCCATCGTTGCCGACCAGATGCCGTTTCGTCCCGCCACCGCCATCTTAGGGGAGAGGACGTAGGTCCACGCCTGCCAATCGCCAATCGAAGCGCCGGCCAGCACGGTGGTTAAGACAAGCCAGAAGAAGAGACCGCGAATCATGTGAACCAAGATACCTAGCGGGGATTCCCGCAACGGGAATTCAGTTTTTCCAGAGGTCCGGATTATCTCGCTCGGACCAAAAATCGCGCGTCAGGTTGTACCAGCGCAGGAACATGGTGTCCACGGTGGCCATGTCGGCCTTGACCTTATCCAGGGCCCCCAAGAAGGCGCCAGCTTCCGTCTCATTGCCTAAGCGGGTGTTCAAGACCACGATCTCGTAGAGGGACCAAGCCTCATACTGGGCGCCCGAAGCGTTAGAAGTCTCGTAGCTCTGCTTGTAGAATTCCAGCGCCTTTTCCAAGTACGGCGTTTCCTCACCCACGCCGTAGGTGCGGGCAATGAGCGCCTGCTTGAGCGCATAGCCGCCCAACTTGAAGCGCGAAAAAGCCACGTTGCGGGCACTTTCTATCTGGGCGCGTTCCATGGCCAACTGATAGGCCACCAGAGCCGCCTGGGGTGTGCGCTCGCGAGCAAAGAGGTGCTCCTTAGGAACGTTCAGACCGGATGACTCCAGCACGCCGGTGCGGTTGTCCGCATCGGCCAGGATGGCCGCGAGTTCTCCTTGATGCAATCGCGCCGGTACCTCGGTGCGACGCGGATCGAGGCAAATGAAGTCCTTCTTGTCGGGGCTGGCGTAGAGGCACTGGGGGCAAATGGTGACAGCCACCAGATTGTAGTCCGCGGGGTGAAAGGTCCCGATTGGCTTGTAGGAAGGCATCTGAAAACGATCAAGTACCGTGGAGAGACTGCGCGCCTTCTGCTCCCACAGCGGAATCTCGGCGGCGTAGCAAGCTGGGCACTTCACGTGAATCTGGAAAAGCGGATCATCGCGATCGGTTTTGGGCTCTTCCGGCACCACGCCACGTCGCATCTTTTCGCGATACTCGTTGGCAAAGCGCAGTCCATTCACCTTGGCGATATGGATGGTGTACCCATAGCGGCGGATGTAGTCATCCGCCAGCTCTTCCGTACCAAGCATGATCTTCAGACGGCGACGCACGCCGTTTTCATCGATAATTGCCATTCTAGGGTCCGTCCTTTCGCAGCTAGATTATCACACCGATGAGTCCAGCAAATCAATGGAAATCACTGTTGGGACTCCTTTGGTTGACGCTTTCGGAACTTCATCGCCACTGGCGGCATCCTCGCAAAGTCCAGAACCTTCCCCTCGTAGTGGTCGGAAGCCTGCGCAGCGGCGGCGGAGGCAAGACGCCGGCAGTCTCTTGGCTGGCCGAGCACCTTCCAGAGGCGGCCATACTCGTCCACCCAACGCCAGATGAAGAGATTCTGTTGCGAGATCAATTTGGCGATCGCGTCTTTGCAGACCACTCCTTCCCGCGGGCTTGGGCTCAAGCTCAAAGTGCCGGTTTTCCCTTCGCGATCTGCGACGGCGGATTCCAGGATCCACGCCTGCTCGGCGCCGTGAAGCTTCTGCTCTGGAACGCTCCACCGCCCCACCTAAGCGACCTACTTCCCTGCGGCCCCTTCCGGGAACTGGCCTCAGCCGCCACACGCGCCGATCGCGTACTCGTTCGCCAAGATCTTCTGCCCCCCAGTGGATGCGCGACGATTTCTGACTACCGCTGGGACCTGCGGCTGCCGAAAGGCATGGAGGCAGGGCCATGCCTCTTGGCCTGCGGCGTCGGAGACCCAGAAGGCGTGCGCAAAGATCTGAAAAAACTTGGCTGCGAAGTCGCCAGCGAGCACGTGGTGGGCGACCATCGTCCCTTTTCGCGGCGCACCATCAAGCGCTTAAGCCGGAAATTTCCCGGCATTCCTTGGGTCGGAACCGCCAAGGACCGTCCCCGTTGGCCGGCTCAGGCGCCCGAACTCCAAATTTTGGAACGCGACTGGGCTCCCCAGCATCCGGAAACGCTGCTCAGCTGGATTCGTCAGAAATTGTCGGAGCGTCTTCCGGCAATCACTTCCGAGAAGGAGTAAAGAACTGCAGCGCTCCCGAGAACCGAAGCCAGCCCGACCACCCTCCCGGAGCCGCCGCCTTCTGGGCGCCGAGCTCCACCGAGAAGAGTCCTCCCTGCGAATCAGCCACCGGAGCCCAGCCCAGCGACATCTGCCAATCGCGCGTTAGCCCGATCTTGGGGCGTGCATACAAGGAGTCGGCCCGTTTTTGCGACGGCGTCCAGGAGACACCCAACACCCACGCACGCTTCTCCCAAGGCCGCAGCGAGAGATCTAGGCCATAGCCGGCGCCGTCGGCCATCACCACATGGCCACCCAGGGCGGCGCGATCACGCCAGTGGAGTCCCGCCCCCAAGGAGCCCCCGGCAAAAAGCGGCAGCGGCGGCAAAAGTGAAGCTTCGCCGCGGACATAGGTTTGCGGGCCGACCCAGGCGGCATCGACGCTCGTGAAGACCGGCGCGGCACGGGCATCGGGAGGGATCGGCGCCCCGACCACCAGACGCGCCCCCGCTGAAGCGCCTTCTCCCTGGAGGGCCACGAGATTCCCGACCGGACTGGCACACCCCCATAGCAGAGCGGCCGCTCCTACAGCCATGGCGCATCGGAACCAAATCATGCCCCCAGCATACCCAATGCACGCCGACTTCGCCGAAGTTCCCGACTCGAAAAAACTCGCCGGGACCTAACTTTGCGTCCTTGATGGCTTTGACCACCTTCTGCCAGAGCGCTGCGACGCCTTTTTTAGTTGCCCAAGGCCTGCTCGCCTTGGCCGGCCTTGTCTACGCGCCCGGATATCTCGCGAACATTCCGCGTAAACGTCTTGCCCTGCACCTTGGATGGTTCCTGGCCGCCAATGTGGGCTTGGCCGGGGTCTTCCTGGCAAGTTCTCCCCTTCGGCTCCTGGTGAGCTGGGAGATCATGTCGCTCTCGGGATTCTTCCTGGTGTCGCAGGCCTGCGAGCAACCCAAGGTGCGTGAAGCGTCCTGGATCTACCTCGTGGCTTCGCAACTGGGCGCGCTGTGCCTGATGCTCTGGGCGGCCGGTGCCGCCTTGCTTCCGCTTCCGGCCCTTATCCTGTTTGGCCTGGTGGGCTTTGGCATCAAAGCCGGCTTGGTGCCCTTGCACGGCTGGCTCCCGGAAGCCCACGCCGCCGCACCTAGCCACGTCTCGGCCTTCTTCTCGGGCTCGCTCACCACCGCCGGCCTGTGGGGACTCCTGCATATCGTGGAAGCCCCCGGCATCTCTCCCGCCTTTCTCTGGGCCATCTTAATTCTGGGCGTCGCCACCGCCATTTGGGGCGCCTTAGGGAGTCTTTCGCAGCGCGAATTGAAGCGCTCGCTGGCCTTTTCCACCATTGAGAACATGGGGCTGATGACCGGCATGTTGGCGCTTTCGCAGCTGTTTCCGCAAGTGCGCGAAATAGCGCTGTGGGCCTTCCAGATCCATTTGGTGGCCCACGCCCTGCTGAAGGGATTGGCTTTCCTGGCGGCCGGGAGCGTGCTACACGCCACCGGCGAGGCCGACATGGACCGCTTGGGGGGGCTCATCCATCGCATGCCCTGGACCGGAACCTTCTTCCTGATCGCCGCCGCCGGACTTTCCGGGCTTCCCGGCACTCCGGGCTTCTGGGGACCGTTCCTGTTTCTGTCGGCGCTTTTTCAGGCAGCGCTCTCCATTCCCGCCTCGGGAATCGCGCTTGGGCTGCTGGGCGTCGCCGCCCTGGTGGGCCTAGTGGAGGGGCTCGCGCTGGCCACCTTCGTGCGCATGACAGCTTTTGTCTTCTTGGGGACTCCGCGCAGCGCCGTCGCCGAGCGCGCCCACGAATCCCCCTGGCCACTCAAGGCCGCCATGGCCTTCCTGGTGGGCTGCCTTGGCATCTTCCTGCTCGTCTACCTGCTGCCCTTCGCCACCTCGGGCCTGCCGCGCGAGGCCACCTTCCTGGGGTTGGGGCTCTGCCTTCTCACAGGGCTTCTTTGGCTCCTGCGCGGGCGACTGCTGGCCGGGCGCACGAATGCGCAAGGCCCCACCTGGGACTGCGGCTACCACGTCCCTACGACCCGCATGCAGTACACCGCCACCTCCTTTGCCCAGCCCTTAACGGGACTCTTCCACATGGTGCGCCGGCGGCAGGAGCACGAGGGAGACCTTTTCCTGATCCGCCAGAAGCTCGAGACGCAGGCGCGCGACGCCTTCCGCGAGAAGGTCTTCCACCCCGCCTGGGCGCTTTTGCGCGAGCGCCTGGCCATGCTGCGCTTCCTGCAGAGCGGCCAAGCCCAGGCCTACGTGCTCTACATCGCCCTCACCCTGCTGGGACTCCTCCTGTGGAAACTCTGAGCTACCTGACGGAATTTGTCTTGGCGCTCGCGCTGGCGCCGCTTCTCCCGGGCATCGTGCGCCGCGTCAAGGCGCGCGTGGGAGGCCGGACCGGAGCCCCGCTCCTGCAGGTCTACCGCGACCTCTGGAAGCTGCTGCACAAGGGGCAGGTGGTGAGCGACTCCGTCTCGCCGGTCTTCCGCCTGGCGCCTCCGGCGATTCTCGCCTCCTCGCTTCTCGCGCTGTCCCTCGTGTGCGGGGTGGATGGCGGGCCGATCTCCTTTGCCGGCGACTTCCTGCTGCTGTTGGGACTCTTCTCGGCCGGGCGCTTCTTCCTGATGCTTTCCGCCCTAGACACATCGTCGTCTTTCGAGGGCATGGGCGCCAGCCGCGAGGCCACCTTCGCGGCCCTGACAGAAATCGTCCTGATGCTCTCGCTGGGCGGGAGCCTTCTGGCGGCAGGAGGCCACGCTGCCACCTTGCGCGCGCTTTGCCAGGGACTTCCCCATTATGGCACCCAGGCCGCTACGGCACTTCTGGCGGCGGCCTTCTTCGCAGCCTTCCTCGCCGAGAACGGTCGCATCCCGGTGGACGATCCGACCACCCACCTGGAGCTCACCATGATCCACGAGGCCATGATCCTCGACCATTCCGGCCCCGACCTCGCCTTCTTGGAATACGCCGGCTGCCTGAAGCTCTGGGCGCTAGGGGCGCTCACTACCTCGATCCTCTTGCCCACTGTGGACATTTTCTGGCTGCGCATCGCTCTGTCGGTAGGCGGCGTCGCAAGCACCGCCCTCCTCACCGGCGTCATCGAATCGTCGCTAGCGCGCCTGCGCATGCCGCGCGTTCCGCAGCTCCTCCTGGGCGCCGCCGGACTCTCGCTCCTGGCCCTCTTCCTCTTGGTGTGGCGATGAGAGACCTAGTCGACATTCTGCTGCTGCTCCTGGTGCTTTCCGACTTCCTGCTGCTGGGAACAAGCTTCTTCCGCACCTCCATCAAGCTCGCCACCGCCCAGGGCCTGCTGCTGGGGCTTTTGCCACTTTTTGACCACGAGCCGACGGCGCGCACCGTGGTGCTGGCGCTGGGCACCGTGGCGGTAAAGGCCCTCGCCTTCCCGCGCATCCTGCACTACGCCCTGCGCGAAAGCGGCGAGCGGCGCGAACGCGAACCCTTCGTGGGCTACGCCCTTTCGCTGGTGCTGGGAGCCGTCTTCCTGGGGCTTTCCTTCTGGTTTTCCAGCCGACTCTCGCTGCCCGCCGACGCCGGCGATTCCTTCGCGGTGCCAGCCTCCTTCTTCACGGCCGCCACCGGGCTCTTCCTCTTCATCAGCCGCCGCCAGGCCCTGCACCAGATCCTCGGCTACTTCGTGCTAGAAAACGGCATCTACATCTTCGGCCTGGCAGTGGTCCCCGACGAGCCCTTCCTGGTGGAGGTGGGGGTGCTCCTAGACGTTCTGGTGGCGGTCTTCGTCATGGGCTTCGTGCTCTTCCACATCCACCGCCACCTGGAGACCGCCGACGTGTCGCAGCTTTCGCAACTGCGGGAGGACAGATGATCCTCCTCTGCCTCCTGGCGCCTCTCCTTGCTGGCCTCCTCTGCCTGCGCGTGCGCGATGACAGATCCCGTCGTCGCCTGGCGGTGGGCGCAAGCGGCCTTTCGCTCCTCGCCGCGGCCTCCCAGCTCCCGCTCCTCTTTTCGGACGGCCCCTCGGCCCTGGCGCAAGTCGGCTGGGGATGGCTGCGCCTGGACCCGGCTGGCCTTTGGACACTTCTTGTCTGCCAGGCCGTGAGTCTTCTGGCCACCCTTTACGCCATCGGCTACCTGGTCCGCTCGGCCCGCGACGAGGTCGACCTGGAGATGGAGGCCTCGCGCCTCTCCCGCACTCCCGAGGCGCTCTTCTCGGCATGCTTCCTCTTTCTGCAGGCGGCCATGGCGCTCGTGTGCCTGGCCCACCACCTGGGGCTCCTGTGGGTGGCGGTCGAGGCCACCACCCTGGCAAGCGCCCCCCTGGTCTTCCACCACCGCGACGGCAAGGCGTTGGAAGCCACCTGGAAGTATCTGGTGGTCTGCTCCACGGGCCTCGCCATCGCCCTCTTGGGGACCTTCTTCGTGGCGGTGGCGGCTCATGGCCATTCCTCGCTGGATCTTGAGGCCCTACTTCGGACCGCCAAGGTTCTCAATAAGCCCTGGCTCACGGCGGGATTTCTGCTCTTGGTGGTCGGCTACGGCACCAAGTTGGGCCTCGCGCCGCTGCATGGCTGGCTTCCCGACGCCTACGGCGAGGCTCCCAGCCCCGCCAGCGCCGTGCTCTCGGGAGGCCTCTCGGCCTGTTCCTTCCTGGCCCTGGTGCGGGCGGTGGAGCTCGTCCACGCGGCCGGCCTCGCGCCCATGGCCGGCGACGTGCTGCGCCTCTTGGGCCTTGTCTCGCTGCTCACGGCGGCGGTCTTCCTCTTTGGCCAAAAGGACGTGAAGCGCCTTTTGGCCTGGTCCAGCGTAGAACAAGGCGGCCTCCTGGTGTTCGCCCTGGGCGTGGGCGCCCCGGCGGCGGCCTTCCTGCAGCTTGCCGCCCAAGGCTTTGCCAAAACTGCCGGGTTCTTGGCCGCCAGCAACCTCATCCGCTCCCATGTCACCCCAAACGTCAGCGGCATCCGCGGGAGCCTCCGCTCGCGCCCCATCTCGGCGCGGCTTTGGCTCGGCGCCATCCTGGCCCTTTCAGGCATGGTGCCCTTTGGCACCTTCGCCGCCGAGTTCCTAACGGCGCAAGCGGGCCTCGCCGCCGGCAACTGGATTTCGCTTTCTGTCTGGGGGCTGTTGCTCCTGCTCATCTTCGCCACCACCCTGCAGGCGGTGCTCCCGATGCTCTTCGGCGAGCCCCTCATCCCGTGGCGGCACGAGCCGCTGTGGTCCGTGCTTCCCGGCATCGCCGCGCTCCTGCTGTGCGCCCTGACAATCCTCTTGCCGCCGCTTCTGGGCCCGCAGCTTTTCGGCTGGTTCGCGTTCCCCTAAGTCAGCAGCTTCCGGGCTTGCCGTCCGTGCGCGGCATCTTGGAGCCGCAGGCCTGGGCATGCTCCAGTCCGGCATACTCCTCCGGGGAGATGCTCGGGCCGGGCCGCGAACAGATCTTGTCAAAAGCGGCTCGCAGCGCCGCGGCGATGGACTCGGGCTCCATCCCCTGGATGTCCGCCCGTTCGAGCAAGAGCGCTAGCTTCCCGTCCTGGAAGAGAGCGATGTTGGGAGAGCTGGGCGCGTGCCCCGCCAGAAAGCGGCTGCGCAGGTGGGCTACGGCAGACTTCTCCTGGCCGGCGAAAAGCGCCACCAGCCGGTCGGGGATGAGGTCGTTCTGAAGCGCGGCGCACACGCCGGGGCGTGCGCTTCCGGCCGAGCAGCCGCACACGGAATTGAGCACCAAAAGCGCCGTGCCCGGGGCGCCCAAGGCGGCGTCCACCTCCTCTGGGCTGAAGAGGTCCGCAAAGCCCACGTCAAGAAGTTCCTGGCGCAGCGGCGCGACGGCAATCGGGTCGTAGGTGGGTTGGTCGAGCATGGCTTCATCCTGGCTGTGCCGAAAGATCGGCGGTGATGCGCTCAGTTCACTTATGGAATGAGTCGCAATTTCAATCAACCCGAATGTACAAGCTTCGCAACCAAGCGCAAAGGCCCCTCATCCCGCCCTACTCGCCCATGCGTCTTTTGACACGTTCTGTCCATGGGCTCGCCAAGCCTCCTCGGCTTCGACTCCGCTCAGCCTGCGGTGTCTTGGCCCTGCCGGGTGACGGTCGGGGGGAAGGCTGCTTCGCGCAGTGCCGCCCAGGCGCGGCGGCTAGGCGAGTTCCGGCGGCAGCGAGAAGTGCACGTTCTCTTCCTTGACGGTGCACGTCTTCACATCCGAACCGGGATGCAGGGCTTGGATCCAGGCTACCACGCCCTGAACCAGGTCTTCGGGAGCCGAAGCACCCGAAGTGATGCCGATGGTCTTCGCGTCTTCGATCCAGGCGGGATCCGCCTCCTCGGCGCTGTCGAGCAGATAGGAGCGGATGCCGAGTTTCTCGCCCAGCTCGCGCAGGCGGTTGGTGTTGGAACTCGCCTTGGAGCCCACCACCAAGAGCACGTCCACCAGATGCGACATCTCGCGCACCGCCTCCTGGCGGTTGGTGGTGGCGTAGCAAAGATCCCCTTTGCCGGGCCCTTCGATCCCCGGGAAGCGGTCCTTCAGGATGCCAATGATCTCGCGCGTCTCGTCCACCGAAAGCGTCGTCTGGGTGGTGTAGGCCACAGCATGCCCCGACGGCAAGGTCAGTGCGCGCGCCTCCTCCTCGGTCCCCACCAGCACCACGCGATCCGGCCTCGCCTGGCCCATGGTCCCGATCACTTCGGGATGGCCATGGTGCCCAAGAAGCACCACGATGCGATCCCGCTCGGCATGGCGCTTGACCGACATGTGGACCTTCTTCACCAGCGGGCAGGTGGCGTCGATGACGTGGAGATTCCGGCCCTGCGCCACCTGAAAGACAGATTCTGGAACGCCATGAGCCGAGAAGATCACGATGGCACCTGGCGGAACTTCGTCAAGCTCCTCCACGAAGACGGCGCCCTGGGCGCGCAAGGACTCCACCACGAAGCGGTTGTGGACGATCTCGTGACGGACATAGACGGGAGCGCCGTGCTTCTGTAGCGCGCGTTCGACGATCTCGATAGCCCGGTCGACGCCGGCGCAGAAGCCGCGCGGAGCGGCAAGAAGGATGTGTTTCACAGAGGACAAACTAGGAAGTCAGTTGTTCTCGCCGTACTTGCGTTCGAGGCTTTCGCGGTCAATGTTGTCTTCCAGGCTCACCAGAAGCGCCAAGTCGCGGTGGATCTGAAAGGCTTCTGGAGGATCCTTAGAGTCGTCCAGGATGTAGACGGAGTTCGGATTGTCGAGATAGCCGCTGACCTTGCCTTCGCCCAGATTGATATTCTGGCCCTCGCCCTTTTTCCAGGTGCGCACCTGGGAGGCGTCGACCCATCCCACCATGCCGGTGGTGGTCTTGACCTTGTAGAGCCCGTCCTTGGAATCGAGTTCCAAGAGCGGCTCAGTGGACGCAGCTTCCAAGAGCGGGGCCTCGTCCTTTTCGTGATCCGGCTTCAGCCAGACCTTCACGTTGCCCTCTTTGGCGACCCACAGCTTTTCCGCCCGGACCGCCGTGGCAGCCAGGATCAGCAGGATCGGTAGTAGAGCTGTACTGATCTTCATAGCGGTCTCCCACGCACAATATACGCCCGCAATCGGCAGACGCCCTTTCCCCTTGTGTCCAGTCCAAAGGGAGCGTACTCGCGTGGAGTACTAGGCCAATCCGCGCTGGCGAGCCGCCTCGTAGAGGGCGAGCGAGGCCGCCACCGAAG
>DAIPHW010000068.1:0-6968 GCA_036771135.1 Fibrobacterota bacterium
AACCTTCTGGCGCTCAATGCCGCCGTGGAGGCCGCCCGCGCCGGCGAAGCAGGACGTGGCTTTGCAGTGGTGGCAGAAGAAGTCCGCAACCTCGCCCAGAGAAGCGCCCAGGCCGCTAAGAACACCGCCGACATGATCGGCGAGTCGGTGAAGAACGCCGACGACGGGGTGAAGATCTCCCGCGAGGTCGCTCAGTCCTTCGAGTCGATCGCCCAAGGGACGCGCAAGGTGAGCGACCTCATCGCCGAGATCGCCGCCGCGAGCAAGGAGCAGGCGACGGGCATCAAGCAGGTCAACGACGCCGTTGGGCAGATGGACAAGGTGACCCAGCAGAACGCCGCCAATGCCGAGGAATCGGCCAGCGCTGCCGAAGAACTGTCCAGCCAGGCTTCGGAGCTGCAGGCCATGGTCGGCCAATTCAACATCAACAACTCCACAGGTGCGGCACTTCCCTCGATTGCAATGGCCCCCAAGGCACGAGCGCTCCCGGGACTTCGCAACCATGAGGTGACGCGCAAGCCCAAGATCGTCTCGGCGGAAGAGGTCATCCCTCTCGACGACGAGGTCCTGAAGGAGTTCTAGGTCTCTAGAGGCATCCGACTCCCGGCAGTGGACCTTGTCCTCTGCCGGGATTTCACAGGAGATCACCGATGACAGCATTCCGAAATCTGCGCATCTCCACTTTGCTTGGCCTCTTCGGAGGGCTTTGCATCGCGGCCATGCTGCTTCTCGCCCTTTCTATCCTGGTCGTCTCCCGACGCAACCTGGTGAATGGACCGCTTTATCAGCAGATTTGTGACCACCAGGACTTGGTGGCCGACATCTTGCCGCCGCCTGAATACATCGTCGAGCCCTACCTGCTGGTTCACAAGATTCTGGACGAGCGCAATCCACAGCGGCGGGAAGAGCTCGTGCAGACGTTCGATACCTTGGAGAAAACTTACCAGAAGCGCCACGCCTTCTGGGCAGAACGCCTTCCGGAAGGGCAGCTGCGTCAAGCGCTGATCAAAGACTCCTACCAGCCGGCCCAGGCATTCTTCCAAGCTTTCCACGAAACCTTCCTACCGGCTGTGCTCGCTAACGATGAGGAGCGAGCCCATCTGGTCATGGCAAACAGCCTGACGCCAGCCTATCTCAAACACCGTGCCGCAGTCGACCAAGCTGTGAAGATCGCAGACTCCCAACGCGGTGGCCTTGAAGCCTCCGTCGCCACCTCGCTCAGCCGCATGAACATCCTCAACGTGTCCATCCTGCTGACCATGGTGGCGCTGCTCCTGATTCTCATTGCCTTCGTGATGCGCAACGTCGTGCGTCCGCTCCAAGGCTGCGTCGAGCGCCTGGACGACCTGTCTCACGGCAAGATCCCGGAGCCTTGCTCTTATGCTTCCTGGGGAGAATTCGAGGATGTCCGCCAAAGCGTCAACCGCTGCATCGCCGGGATGCATGGCCTAGTGGAAGCCGAACTGGTACTGCAGCGCATGGCCGTGAACGACTACACCAAGAAGTTCGAAGGCGATCACCAAGGTCTCTTCGCCCGCGTAGGCGAAGCCACCAACAACGCCCAAGCTCGGGTGCTCAATGCCATCCGCATCAGCAAGAACATCGCCGCCGGAGACTTCGAGAAAGATTTGGAAGACCTCAAGAAAATCGAGCGGCGCTCCGAGCAGGACACCCTAATTCCCGCCTATATCCTGGCCATGGAATCCATCAAGGCCCTGGTGGACGACGCCTCCAAGCTCGGCATTGAAGTAGCCCAAGAGGGCAACACCAAGTATGCCATCGACGTCTCCCGCCACCAAGGCAGCTACGCTCAGGTCATGCGCCACATCAATGAAACCGTGGGCACCTTAGTCACACACCTCGGAGTCACCTCGGAGTTCGTGGGGCAAATCGCCAAAGGCGAGATCCCACCCCGCCGCACCAAACCGGTCAAGGGAGACTTCAAGGTGCTGCAATCCAACCTCAACGACTGCATTGACGGCCTGCAAGGTCTAGTAGAAGCCGATCAGGTACTGCAACGTATCGCGGTCAACGACATCACGGTTCAGGTCGAAGGCCAATACGCCGGCATCTACGCCCGCATCGCTGTGGCCACCAACATGGTGCGCGGACGCATCCATAGCGCCATCTCCATCGCCCGTGCCATTGCTGTGGGCGACTACGCCGAAAAGTTCAACGAAGTGCGCGGCATCGGCAAGCGCTCCGAAAAAGACGAATTCCTGCCCGCTTTTCTGGCCATGATGACGGCTATCGACGCCTTAGTGCAAGACACCGAAACGCTTTCGCAAGCGGCTGTGGAAGGAAAACTCGCCACCCGCGCCGACACCACTCGGCACCAGGGAGGCTATCGCAAGGTGATCGAAGGCGTCAACGCTACCCTGGACGCCATCGTACGGCCCATCGACGAAGCCTCGCAAGTTCTGCAGAAAGTGGCCGCGCACGACCTCACAACGCGCATGGAAGGCGCCTATGCCGGCGATCTCGCCAAGATCAAGACGTCCCTCAATGCCGCCTTGGAGAATCTCGAAGAGACGCTGCTGCAGGTGAGCGAATCGACTTCCCAAGTGGCTTCGGCCTCGGGGCAGATCAGCGCTGGAAGCCAAAATTTGGCCCAAGGTGCCAATGAGCAGGCAAGCTCCCTGGAAGAGATCTCGGCGAGCCTTGAAGAGATGTCTTCTAAGACCCGCCAGAACGCCGAGAATGCCGAACAGGCCAAGGCCATCGCGTTGCGCACCGACGAGGGAGTGCGAGTCGGCAGCGAAGCCATGGAACTCATGGGAAAGAGCGTGCAGCGCATCAAGGAGTCGTCGGATCGCACCGCCAAGATCGTGAAGACCATCGACGAGATCGCCATGCAAACGAATCTCTTGGCGCTGAATGCCGCCGTGGAAGCGGCACGCGCCGGCGAAGCGGGACGAGGCTTTGCAGTGGTGGCCGAGGAGGTCCGCAACCTTGCCCAGAGAAGCGCCCAGGCCGCCCGCAGCACCGCCGAGATGATCGGCGAATCGGTCCAAAGCGCCGAAGACGGCGTGAAGATTTCAAGCGAGGTCGCCCAGGCTTTCGTGAGCATCGCCGAGAACGCCCGCAAGGTCAACGACTTGGTCGGCGAAATCGCCGAGGCCAGCCGCGACCAGGCCGGCGGCATCAAGCAGGTCAACGAGGCGGTAAGTCGCCTGGACAAGGTGGTGCAGCAAAACGCCGCCAATGCCGAACAGTCGGCCAGCTCTTCCGAAGAGCTGTCTAGCCAAGCCCAGCAGTTGCAAGGCATGACCGGGCGCTTCCGCATCCGCGGGCTTGCTTCGTCCCAAACGCCCACCCGCGCTATCGGCCGCTCCTGGCACGCGCCAGCGCGCCTGTCGCCGCCGTCAGGAAAAGCCTGATGGAAAACGGCATTGAACGCCGCAACCAGGGAACCGGCTTGGGCGGAATCCTGGTGAACCCCGGGGAGATCGCCGTGGTCGAGGACGGCACTCCGCTCCTCACCATCGTGAGCACCGGAGTGGCGGTCTGCCTGTGGGAACCTGCTCGGCATGTGGCGGGCTTGGCGCACTTCTACGAATCGATTGTCCGCGACCCTGCCCGTGCCACGGCGCGCTACGGAAGCGTAGCGGTCCCTCACATGGTCTCGCTGGTGCGGCGCTGGTCGCCCGAATCGGCCTGCGAGGCGCAGATTTACGGCGGCGCCGAATTGCAGCAGGACGACCATCGCGGGCGCGAGAACGTGGCGCTGGCGCAGCGCCTGCTCGAGCGGCTGCGGGTGCCGGTGGTTTCCCAGGACGTGGGCGGCTCCAAAGGGCGCAAGCTCGTCTTCGACAGCCGCAATGGAAACGTCGGCGTGGTCAAGGTTCATGCGCTGCGGGAAACGGATTGGAACGCCTGATGGAAATGGAAATGGACATTGAGGTCTACGACGCCATCCGCGCTCTGGCCTACGAGCAGGCCGGCATGGCCATGGGCGAGGGCAAGCAGGCGCTGGTGCAGTCGCGCATCGCCAAGCGCATGCGCGCCCTAGGCCTCGAGACGCCGCGCAACTACCTCGAACACCTGTACCGGGATTCCAGCGGCGAGGAGATGGTCCACCTATTAGATGCCCTCTCCACTAACCACACAGCCTTTTTCCGCGAGCCGCACCACTTCGATCTTTTGACAGAAATCGTCAATGGATGGCAAACCAAGGGATTGCGACAATTGCGCCTCTGGTGCGCGGCAGCCTCCACCGGCGAGGAGCCTTACAACCTCTCGCTGGTGCTCCAAGAGACGCTCGGGACAAATTTTGATTTAAAGATTCTTGCCACCGACATCTCCACTCGCGTCCTAAAGGCCTGCCGCGAGGGCATCTACGGCCCCGAACGAATGGCCGCCGTGCCGCCGCCGCTGCGCGAGCGCTGGTTCGAGCCACACACCGGCGACCTCTGGTCAGCCGGTAACGAGCTGCGACGGCCGCTCTCTTTCGCGCGGCTCAATCTCGCCCATCCCCCTTATCCCATGACAGGCCCCTTCGACGTCATCTTCTGCCGCAACGTCATGATCTACTTCGACATGAGCGGGCGACAGAAGTTCGTCGAACAGGCGCAGCGCCTGCTGCGACCAGGAGGATATCTGTTCGTGGGTACTTCTGAAAGCCTGAACGGCATCAGCACCTCGCTCCGCGGGGTCCGTCCTTCGGTCTATCGCAAGGAGGGAGAATGAGGCGACTCGTAGTCGGCATCTCCGAGATGAAACTTTCCAAGGATCCCGAGGACACGCTCATCACCCACGCCCTGGGGTCCTGCATTGGCGTGGCCATCTATGACCCGGTGAACCGCGTGGGCGGGATCCTCCACTATATGCTGCCGCTCTCGAGCCTCGATCGCGACAAGGCGGCCAACAACCCCTACATGTTCGGTGACACCGGCATCCCCGCCTTTTTCCAAGAAGCCTATCGAATGGGCGCCACCAAAGAGAACCTGCGCGTCTCGCTTGCCGGAGGGGCGCGCGTCATCGAGACCGACAGCCGCTTCGACATCGGCAACCGCAACGTGGTGATCGCCCGCAAGCTCTTCTGGAAGAATGCGGTCCTCATCGCCTCGGAACATGTCGAGGGCACCATGCCCCGAACGCTTTTCCTGGAAGTCGCCACCGGCCACTGCTGGTTCACCTCGCGAGGAGAGGTCTATGAACTCTGAAACTTGCCACCAGTCCCAAGGAGGTGCCTGATGGCCTACACCGTCTTATTGGTGGACGATAGCGAAACAATCCGCCTGGCCATGGTTCGCGCTTTCGGGATGACTCGGCTGCCCATGGACGAGGTGATCCAGGCGTCCGACGGTCTAAAGGCCCTAGAAGTGCTGCGCAGCCGCTGGGTGGACATGGTCCTCACTGACATCAACATGCCAAACATGGGTGGCATGGAGCTGGTGCGGACCATGAAGAAGGACGCCGAACTTGCCGAGATTCCGGTAGCGGTACTTTCCACCGAAGGCAGCAAGACCCGCATCCAGGAACTCAAGGACCTAGGCATCGCCGGTTACTTGCGCAAGCCCTGCAAGCCTGAAGAAATCCGCGATCTGCTACACTCGACCCTGGGAGAATGGTCATGAACACGCAATTCGCCACTGCCCTGCACGAGATCGCACCGCTGATCCTCGAAGAGACAGCTTTTGTCTTCACCGACGACTTGTCCGACCCGCCTCCAGGACCGGAGTGGAATCCCATCGGAGCCCAATTGGCCTTCAAGGGGGACATCATCAAAGGCGGCCTGAGAGTGTGGACAGAACCGAAGCTTGCCCGCACCATCGCCGCCAACATGCTGGGGGTGGAGGAAGACGATCCGCAAGGCGAGCAACGCGCCTCCGACGCTCTGGGGGAACTGCTCAACATCGTGCTAGGAAACGTCCTCACCCGTGCCTATGGCGACGGTCCGGTATTCCATCTGGGCATTCCCACCGCACGCCCCAGCGATCTGTGGCCGACCGACCTCAAGTCTGAAAGCTTCTGGCTCTTGGTCGAAGGCTTTCCCATCGTCTTCCAGGGAGAAGACTGATGCCGCCCCCCATTCGCGTCCTGGTGGTGGACGATTCGGCCGTGGTCCGCGAAGTCCTGACGCGCGACTTAGCTCGCCAAGAGGGCATCGAGATCGTGGGCACGGCGCCCGACCCCTACATCGCGCGCGACAAGATTCTGCAGCTTGATCCCGACGTGATGACCTTGGATGTGGAGATGCCCCGCATGGACGGCATCACCTTCCTGAAAAAGCTCATGGCCCATCATCCGGTGCGCACCATCATGCTCAGCTCACTTACCCCCAAGGGCGGCGAGATGGCCATGGAGGCGCTTTCTGCCGGTGCCGTCGACGTACTTTGCAAGCCGGGCGCCGCCTACACCGTAGGAGATCTCATTCCGGTGCTGGCCCAACAGATCCGCGCCGCCGCTCGCATCGACCTCTCGCGCCTGCGTCTTCTGGGTGGCACCGTAGCCCGCACCGCCGGCCCCGTGAAACCCATCGGCAAGTCGCTCCTCCAGACGACGAACAAGATCCTGGCCATCGGCGCTTCCACCGGCGGCACCCGCGCCATTGAGGACGTGCTGGTAGATTTCCCGGCCAACTGCCCGGCCACCGTGATTGCCCAGCACATGCCGGCAGGCTTCACCCAGTCCTTCGCCAATCGTCTGGATCGACTCTGCCAGATGGAAGTGCGGGAAGGCAAGGACGGCGATTCGGTGGTGCCCGGCGTGGTGCTCATCGCCCCCGGCAACTACCACATGGTGCTGCGCCGAAGCGGCGCCCGCTACCTGGTGGAGCTGCACCAGGGCGAACGCCGCCATTTCCAGCGCCCGGCGGTAGACGAACTCTTCGAGTCGGTGGCCGAATACGCCGGCAGGAACGCCGTGGGCGTACTGCTCACCGGCATGGGCGCCGACGGCGCTGCGGGGCTTCTCAAGATGCGGCAAGCCGGCGCCTTCACCATCGCCCAAGACGAAAAGACCTC
>DAIPHW010000068.1:7068-11842 GCA_036771135.1 Fibrobacterota bacterium
GACGACTTCCTCCCCAAGCCCTACAGCGTCAATGATCTCAACACCCAGGTGCTCAAGGCCGAACGTCACCTGAATCTCCTCTCCCGCCTGAACGAAGCCGGCGGCAAGGTGGCGTGAAACGGCATTTTTTTTGCATCTTGGCGGCCATTGAGTCCGTATTTCATATCGAGTCAAGGAGTCGTGGATGGCCTACCAGAAGATCGTCGTTCCTGCCGGTGAGAAGATCACCAAGAACCCCACCGGAAGCCTGCAGGTTCCCGACCATCCCATCCTGCCCTTCATCGAGGGGGACGGCACCGGTCGCGACATCTGGCGCGCTTCCAAGCGAGTGCTGGACGCCGCGGTGGCCAAGGCCTACGGCGGCAAGCGCCAGATCTCCTGGATGGAAGTCTTCGCCGGCGAAAAGGCAAACGACGTCTACGGCCCCAATACCTGGCTTCCCGAAGAGACGCTCGACGCTTTCCGCGAATACCTGGTGGGCATCAAGGGCCCGCTGACCACCCCCATCGGCGGCGGCATCCGCTCCCTCAACGTAGCGCTGCGCCAGGGGCTCGACCTCTACGTGTGCTTGCGGCCGGTCAAGTACTATACCGGAACCCCCTCGCCGGTCAAGCGTCCCGAGAAGGTCGACATGGTGATCTTCCGCGAGAACACCGAAGACATCTACGCCGGCATCGAGTGGGCCGCCGGCACTCCCGAAGCCGCCAAGATTCTCGCCTTCTTGGAAGCCGAATTTCCTAAGCCCTTTGCCAAGATCCGCTTCAGCTCCGCCGAGAAGTCGGCCGAATGGGCCAAGCTCTCCAGCACCGAAAACCCGGGACTCAACGTCGGCGTGGGCATCAAGCCGGTGACCCGCAGCGGCACCGAACGTCTGGTGCGTTCGGCCATCGAATACGCCATCGCCAATGGCCGCAAGAGCGTGACGATTGTCCACAAGGGCAACATCATGAAGTTCACCGAAGGCGCCTTCCGCGACTGGGGTTATGAACTGGCTCGCCGCGAGTTCGGCGCCGAACTCATCGACGGCGGCCCCTGGTGCCAGATTCCCGCCGGCAAGCCCGGTGCCGGCATCGTCATCAAAGACGCCATCGCCGACATCGCTCTGCAGCAGGTGCTCACCCGCCCCGAGGACTTCGACGTCATTGCCACCCTGAACTTGAACGGCGACTACCTCTCGGACGCCCTGGCGGCCCAGGTGGGCGGCATCGGCATCGCTCCGGGCGGCAACATCAACTACGTCACCGGCCACGCCATCTTCGAGGCCACCCACGGCACCGCCCCCAAGTACGCCGACAAAGACCAGGTCAACCCTGGTTCGGTGGTCCTCTCGGGCGAGATGATGCTGCGCTACCTCGGCTGGACCGAGGCCGCGGACCTGCTCAACAAGGGCCTTTCGGGCGCCATCTCCTCCAAGCGCGTGACCTACGACTTCGCCCGCCAGATGGACGGCGCCACCCAGATCAAGTGCTCCGAATTCGGCGACAACATCATTTCACATATGTAAGGTTGGGCGCCCCCGCCCCGTCCTCATTGAGAGACGCCCCGATCGGGGCGTCTCTTCTGTCTTAGGGCGGTCGCCCTCCTGCGGGCTTTCCCTCCGGTCGGTGCTCCGGGCCAAAGCCCTGCGCACCGCGGCTGCGCCGCGCCCTCCGTCCGGCTGGCGCGTCTTTGTGCCGCGGGCTTTTCTACCCTTGAGCCCTTCAGACCTCGATTTCTAAGGAGACTGCGTGGACCAGGACATCCGCTGGAAGCAGCGCTTCCAGAACTACGCCAAGGCCGTCGGACAACTCACCAAGTTCCTGGAAAAAGGCGAGCTCAACGAGCTGGAGGCCCAAGGTCTAGTCCAGTGCTTTGAATACACCTACGAACTGGCCTGGAACACCATCAAGGACTTCTTCGAAGCCCAAGGCGAGACGGACATTCTGGGGAGCCGAGACGCTTTTCGCCTGGCCTTCCGGCGCGGCCTCATCGAAAATGGCGACACCTGGATGGAGATGATCAAGAGCCGCCAACGGACCAGCCACACCTACGACGAGGCGACGGTAGAGGCCATCACGCTTGCGATTCGCACCGCCTATGCCGAGGAATTCCGTCGCCTAAAATCCCATCTGGAACCACTGGCCAAGACATGACAGCTTCGCGCTTCGGGCTTTCCGAAACAGTCATTGACAAAATCTGTTCGGTCTTTGCCCAGCACCCCGAGGTGAAACAGGTCCTCCTCTACGGATCCCGCGCCAAGGGCAACTTCAAGCGCGGCTCCGACATTGATCTCACCCTCTTAGGGCCGAGTCTTTCGGAACAGCTTCTATTGCGCCTCATGACAGAGCTCGACGACCTCCTGCTTCCCTACACGATCGACCTCTCCATCTACGCCGCCATCACCCATCCCGACCTTCGCGAGCACATCAAGCGCGTGGGACAAATCTTCTACCCAAAGCATCCTGCCACGGCTAGCGACTAGATTCCCGTCCATGATCTGCCAGACGCGTGACACAGCCTTCGGGGCCATCACCCTGGTCGAAGACCAAGGCGCCCTCGTCCGCCTCGCCTTGCCCTCTGAATCGATTTCTGTCCATATTCCGGCTGGCGACTCCCCGCTCTTGCAGGCGGCCTTCGCAGAGCTTACCGAATACTTCGACGCTTCGCGTCGGGAGTTCTCGCTTCCCCTGCGCGCCATCGGGACGCCGTTCCAGCACGCCGTCTGGTCCGAACTTGGCAAAATCCCGTATCACGAGACGCGCAGCTACGGCGAGGTGGCAAAGCGCCTGGGAAAGCCCGGCGCGACGCGGGCCGTCGGCATGGCCTGCCACCGCAATCCCCTGCCCATTTTCGTCCCCTGCCACCGGGTGGTCGGGGCGGGCGGCGATTTGACAGGATTTGGCGGCGGAATTCCCATGAAAAAAGCGCTCCTGGACTTGGAGTCCGGAGCGCTGCGATTTCCCTGAAAAAAGCCAATCCTTAGAAGCGGACCTGGCTTGCCACCGACATCTGAGTCTCAGACTTGAGCTTACCGTCGGAATCGCGATTGAAGGTGGTCTCACGCTGCACGATCAGCTCCACGCCGCCGGCTGCCTGGCTGCCTACACGCCAGCCGTAGGTGGTGTAGATGCTGTTGTCAAAGAAGCTGTCCTTGTGGACGCCGCTTGCGTCTTCCCAGGAATCCAGGCCAATGCGGTCCTTCTTCCAGTAGAGCTCGGCCTTGCTGATCTTGTTGCGAAGCAGCGAGGTGATGGTTGTCCCCAGGGCCACCTTGCCCGAGATCGAACGCTGGTCAGGAGAGTTGTCGGAAGACATGAGTTGGCTGTAATCGCCGCTCACGTCCACCAGTCCCCAGAGATCGACGCCTAAGCCCGCGAAGTAGCCGTTGAGGTCAGTCTTGGAGGCTCCGTTCGGATAGATGAGTTCGGTCTTGGTGATGACGCCACCGTCCGAAGAAAGGGCACGATCCAGCTCGTAATTGCCGTCAAACCAGCCGGGCTGGAAAGGTCCCTTGAAGTGACGGTACTCGGCGGTGAGGCGCACCGGCCCAATGTTGGCCCAAGAGCCAAGGGGGATGGAGCCCCAGCCGAGACTTGCCACCGAGTCGTCATCAGGCGTAAAGGGTTTGGCGAATTCGCTGTAGATGCCCCAGGTGAAGAACTTGGTCTGGATGAGCGGCAGAGTGGCCGAAAGCCACATCTCGGTAAAGGACATCTTGCGAGAATAGACGTTCCTGAGAGAATCGCTCTCGGCCTTCTTGTACCGCTGGGCCGAGTCAAGCGCAGAACCGAGACTCTTGGTGGTGTCTAGGCCGCGCAGCCAGGAAAGCGAAGGATCATTCACACAAGTCGAACTTTCGTTGGGATAGGCGTCGATGACGTCCGGGCAGCCGTCGCCGTCGCGGTCACGCAAGCCGGAATACTGGCTCTCGTCGCGCGCCACACCGCCACCAATGAGTAGGTCCTTGAAGATGGGGATGCCCATGGGCTTCAGAGGACGCAGGCCCAACTGAGCCGCCCAGAAGGGGCCGCTCTTGGAGAATTCCTGCAAGTCGTTGACCAAGAGTTCGGCATTCCATCCTAAAGCACCGATGTCGTTCAACTGGGTGTGCAGTCCCAAGAGCTTGTCGTCGGGGTAGCGAGCCGTGTTGCGGTAGCCGTTGACCACCAGGCCGTGAGCCATGGTCACGTCGTCCAAGGCGCCGAGCTTGGCGTAGAAGGGCGCGCCCGGGTGATCCCAGCGCACGTAGTAGATCTTGCGCAGCACGCTTTCCAGACCGTTCTGGGTGGTGTTGAAATCCCAGCCGCGGTCGGACAGATTCTGTTTGTCGTCGAGGAACAGCTCGATATCAAAGGCCACGCCGAGCTTGCCGAACTCGATCTCGGGCTGCAGCGAGAGGCGCGTCCAGGTCTTGCCATCCACCGTCACCGTCCCGAAGGTCAGGCCCGGATGGAACTGAAGGCCGGCATCGCTCGAAGCCGAAGCACCGGAAGAGGCGTTCTCCGAACCGGCGACGTTAGCGTCGCTAGACGAACTGCTCGCCGTCGCCGGCGCGCTCGTAGCTGGCGCCGCAGCGGCAGCCGGAGTGGCAGCAACAGGGGCCGAAGCCTTGGGCGCGGCCGTGGCAGCCGGAGTGCTCGACACGCTGGTGGCGGCGGCCTTAGGAGCAGCCGTCGTGGGGGTGGGGCTTGCCGCCACGGGAGCCGGAGCAGGCGTAGCAGCCGGAGGTGCCGAAGCCGTCGAAGCCGCTTCGGGACTCGCCACCGCAGCAGACGTAGCGCCAGCAGACGATGCC
>DAIPHW010000069.1:0-11765 GCA_036771135.1 Fibrobacterota bacterium
CGGCGCGCACATGCACCCGCAGGGCGGTGGCAGAGATGTCGACGCTGGTGGGAACCACGCGCTGCACGCCGCCGCGCAGCGTCACTCCGTCGCCTGCCGGCATCTCCAATTTTGACAATTTCTGACGAATACCGGCGAGCTGCTTGCCAAAGTCCACCTTGGCGGCTTTGGCCACCTGGGAGCGGAAGGTGCCGTGCAGGAGCCAGTCGGCGGTGCGCGCCAAGGCGCTGGAACTGGAGAGCGAGTAGTCCACGCTGTCGAAGGCAAGCGCCGCCCCGACCGTGTCGAAGACCGGGACGCCCAGCACGTAGACGTCGCCCGCGAAGGGCTTGGTGAGCCCCAGCCCCAGCACCGCCTTGCCGCCCGAAGCGTAGATGCGGCCGCTTTTCACGACAGCCTCGTGGGATCCGCTGCGATAGGGATGAGCCGAGAGAATGGCGGTGAGCAGGCTGTCGGCATGCGCCAGCGGAATCTCAGCCGTGAAGTCCATGGAAAAGCGAGGCGAGGGCGCCTGTGCCACGGTGCGGATGGGTGGCAGGGCCGGGCGATCTAGGACCGGCGCAGCTTCGGAGAGGAGCATCTGGGGACGCGCCGCCATGGTCACGACGGTCGTGACCGTCTTTCCCGACCCTGAGACGCCGGAGACAGAAAGCGACTCAGGACGAGCGCACAGCCACATGCCCTTGGCGACCTCACGCGGCTGCGAAAGCTGAGCCCAGGCCTTTTCGGCCACCGGACGCACCGCGAAAGCCTCGGGGAGTTTCGCGAGCTGGGCCGAGATGGCTTCCTCCACCTTGCCGCGCACTAAAGGCAGGTTCAGCACTGATCCGAGGTCCAGATGCAGCGCCGTGAGTTCGCAGGGGCGTAGCCACTGCATCGACCACTTCTCGCGCACCCAGGAAAGCTGCCCGTCGCCCGTCCAGACCAGCGTTCCCGGCATGGTGAAGCGGATGCGGGCCGGAGGCGCGCCATTCTCGCCGCAACTGGCAAGGCCAATAGCCGAAACGGGAATCTTGGCGGTGGTTCCCACCGAGAGATCCACATCCGCCACCGCCGTTAGGCGGTTCCCCTGCACGGTAAGATCAAGCCCAGCAAGCGTCAGACGATGGCGCAGTTGCACCGCCACCGGCGCCTTGACCTGAGCCGGCAACGCCTTGCCTAGGAGGTTTGCGATCATCCCCTGCTTGGGGCGGATGTTCATCTCAACATTTTTGTCCTCAGCACCTTGCGAGAGCGGCACGGGAACCGCGTGCAGGATCTTGTCGCGCAGCGGGTCAAGCTGCACCGCAATGGGCACAGCCAAGTGAGAAAGCGGTGGCGGCGGAAGCTCCTGCACCAAAGGCTGGACCGGCGGCGCCTCGATGGCGGGATGACTGGAACAGGATGCCAGAACCAAGGCCAAAAGGGCGGAAAACCCGAGGATGTGTCTTCGCATGGGGGGAAGAATAGCCCCGAGCCCTCCAGATTGGCCACTCCTTGCGGCTCAGGCACCCTGAACGGAAAGGGCAAGACGCCGCAATTCCAGATCCAATTGCGGCAACTGGATGGGCTTGGAAAGCATGAGATCAGCGCCGGCATCAGCGCAGAGATCGGAGTCCTCAGGCATCACTTGTCCCGTCAGTACCACGATGCGAAGACGAGCGCTTCCGGGAAGAGCCCGCAATGAGCGCACTAGATCTAGGCCGTTCATGCCGGGAAGCCCAAGATCGGTGAGCACCAGGGACGGCATCGCCTCGTGGGCCGCTGTCAAGGCCGCCTCAGCGCTCCGAAAAGCCTGGATAACCCAACCCTTGGCCTCCAGGTAATCCTGCAGCAGCATGCGAAGATCTGGGTGGTCTTCTACCAGCATCAGAGGTGGAAGTTCCGTAAGTAATGCTTGGGGAACAGCCTCCTTCACAGACGTATGTGGCGGTTCCGGACACCAAGGCAGCGTCAGCCGAAACTCGCAACCGCCCTCAGAATGCTGCAGATACTCAAGGCGCCCGCCCATGAGTCCGGCCAACTGGTAGGATAGCGCCAAACCAAGCCCCGTGCCCCCCGGGCCAGCGTGGAAGCGCTCGAAGGCCTGGAAAAGCGAGGCAATCTTTTCCGGAGGAATGCCCTCACCCTCGTCCAGCATGCGAAAGAGCACTTCATCCTGCGACCGCTCCACCACCAGAGATCGGCGCCCGGCACCATAGGCCAAGGCATTTGCCAAAAGGTTGGTGAGAATCTGCCGTACCCGCAACGGATCTCCTAGCGCCGCAAGCGTTGCCGAAATGGGAGAGACATACACGTCTGCCGCCACCGCACCGTCGCGGGAACCAGCCAGCTCCACAGCCTGCGTGCAGATTTCAGCCACTGCAAAGGGTGCCTTGCGAGCCGTCAGTTTCCCCGCTCGGCCACGGGCGAAATCGAGCACGTCGCCGATGAGCTCGCGCAAGTGCTTGCCGTTTCTTTCCATGGCCGCCAGGCGGCTCCGCATGGAACCGGTGAGCGGCCCGTCAATCTCCGCCTGCAGCGCCTCCACGGAACCCAGCAAAGTCGAAAGCGGAGTGCGCAATTCGTGGCTCATAGCCGCCAAGAAATCTTCGCGCGCTTTCAGAGCATGGGACAGATGTCGGTTGGCGTCTTCCAGTTCCCGGGTTCGTTCCTCCACCCGAGATTCCAACAGCCGCTTGTCGGATTCCAGACGCTCCCGGCGCACCTCTTCGTCGTGGTGGCGCTTCTCTTCCACGTCCGCCAAAGGCGAGGCGATGGCAGAAAGCGCGCCCAAACGTTCCATGTCCCCCTTGGCCCAGCCATCCGGGCTCCAACGCGGTCCCAGAACAAAGACCCTGGCAAGCCCCTGGGAAGAGGTGAAGAGGGGAACGAAGACGCTAGCCTCGATCTCGGCGGGCACCGAAAGATCCATGGCATCGGAGATCTCTCCACCAGAAACCGGGCGAGAACTCTCTTCCAGAAAATCGTTCAGCTCCTCGCGATGCTCGGCAAACCAGGAATGGATCCCTCCAGGCGCACCGCCCACCAGGAACGGCAATTTCAGATAATCAGACAAAGTCTGTTCCAAAGCGCGCTCAACGGCCATGCCCTGGGCATGCAAATAGAGGAAGTGCTCGATCAGCACATCCGCGCCAGGTTCGGGATGCAATGATCCTCCCACCACGCGGCTGTGAACCCAGCGCAGCAGTTTGGGATAAAGCAGCACAGTCGGCACTGCCCCCAAGGCAAGCAACAGCGGCAGGAAGTCCCACGCGTTGGACCAACGCAGGGCAATCCACAGCGCCAGCGCTTCAGGTAGCAGGAGCACAGGAACAGCAAGCAGAGTAATGGCCAGCCATTTGCGCAACAGCGCTCCCCAAACGGCATTCTGGCGGTACAGCATGCTGATGGAAACGCTCAAGGGGAAAAACACCACCGGAAGGATGCCCAGTTCTTCGGGAACGAACGGAAGTCCCACGATCAGCGGAATGATGGACAGGGAAGCCGGCAGACCAAGGCTCACCAGCAGGCCCTCCACCACCCATAGGATCTGTCGCCGATGCACAGGACTGCGCACAGACATAAGCCCCGAAAGCATCCCCACGGCAAAGCTCAAGGCCCCGACCAAAAGTCCGAGATTGGGGCCGATGATGGGCGACGGCAGCAAATGGAGGAAATGCCCCAAGAGCAACAGGGCACCGAAGCTCCACACCGCGCCGATCAGCCAAGGGAAGCGGCGCAGCAGAGGATGGCGACGCGGGAAAATCCAGCCAAAATGCCCAAAAGCCAGGGCAGCAAAGACGGAGGCCACTTCGTTGGTGATCTGGAAATAGAAATGCACCCGCTGCGACAAGCAGAGGTCACGGGCATTGAAGCCAGCCAAACAAACCAATGCGATACAGAAAGCCATGCAACCGGCAAGATTGACCTTGGCCGCTGGTGACCACACCTTGGTCGCCACCAAAAGGGCCAGCAGCAACGCGACCCATCCCGTAATGACAAGCGGGCTCAAACGCCGCAGCAATTGCTCCCACGGATAGACTTCAGGAACAACAAGATGCGTGCAAGAAGTTCCATCGCGCAGGAACGTCAGCGCAATCGGCTGTCCCACGCGCACATTACGCTCCAGGCTCGCACTCTCGATCCAAAAGCGCCGTTCAGCCTCCCAACTGGGCAGATAATCGCGGTCCTTTACAAAAGCGACCCCATCGACAGCGCGCCCACCCACCGCAACCAAGACATCGCCAACGCGAACACCTGCCAGATCGGCCGGGCTTCCCGGCACCATCTGGTGCACTTCCGCTCGTCCATGCGCCTCGAAAATGTGGAGTCCCGTCCAAGGCGTCGCCCGCAGCTCCAAAAAAGCCGTAGCTGTGACCCAGATTCCCCAAACCAGCACCAGGAACACAAGGAAGACGGAGATATTTCCGTTCTTTCTCGGTACTATGGTGGTACTGGCACCCATGACAATCCTTTTATACGTACACGCTCGCACATCTATCATTTTGATAGGCGCGCATTTCCCATCGATATCTATAAAGATAGGCTTGCGAAAGCGTCCGCTCGCCCGTTGACCCTTCTTCAACGAGAACATATCCAACTCGCGAGCGCCACATTCAGGATCCCCCGATACTCTTCCTCAAAGATTCAACGAGGAGGAGGGGACCATGCCGCAGAAAACCATTTCCCGAAATGTCGCATTTCTATTCGCCGCCAGTACGCTCGCGGCTCACGCCACGACTTGGTACGTCGCCCCTAGCGGAAGCGACAGCAAGGATGGCAAGACGGCCGCAACAGCTTATGCATCGCCCTCCAAGGGCATTGCGGCAGCCAGTGCCGGCGACACCGTGCTCTTGGCCGGCGGAACCTATGCCGTTTCCGCGCGCATTGTCATCTCGGCCAACGGCACCGCGGCCAAGCCCATCCATCTCTTGGCCGAAGATGCCTACACCAAGCGAGCCGTGCTCGACTTCACCACGCAAGGCGTTGGCAACTCCAACCAAGGCATCCAGCTCACAGGCAACTACTGGCACATCAAAGGCTTGGACATCGAAAACGCCGGCGACAACGGCATGATCGTCGACGGCGGCTCCTACGACACCATCGAATGGTGCTCCTTTCACGAGAATTCCGACGCCGGCCTCCAGTTGCGCCATGGCGCCACTCACGACTACATCATCAACTGCGACTCCTATTGGAACTACGACGCGGGAACCCTGGGCGGCAATGCCGACGGCTTCTCACCCAAGCTCGACGTAGGTGATTCCATCGTATTCGTGGGCTGCCGTTCCTGGGGCAATTCCGACGACGGCTGGGACGGCTACCTGAAGACCGCCGGCACCAGCTATCCAGACAATGTCACCACCATTATCGAGAACTGCTGGGCCTTCAACAACGGCTACTACCATGGCGATCCGGCTAGCTCGAAGAACAATTCAGAAATGAACGGCAACGGCTTCAAGATGGGCGGCAGCCCCGCCAAGGACCAGCGCCATCCGCACATTCTCAAGCGCTGCCTTTCCTTCGGCAACAAGGCCAAGCAGTTCGACCAGAATAACAACCCTGGATCCATGACTCTGCTCAACTGCTCGGCCTACGGCTCGGGCATCAACTACTCCGTCACCATGGCCCTGGCGAGCGGTTCCACCCTCACGGTGGAGAACTGCCTCTCGATCGGCGGCGGCAAGGTGAGTCTGCTTTCGGGAGATGTCGAGAAGACCAACAGTTGGACCACCGGATTTTCGGCCTCTGCCAGCGATGTGCAGAGCATCGATACCACCGGAGTTCGCGGCCCTCGCAAATCCGACGGCAGCTTACCCGATGTCAAGTTCATGCACCTTGCCAGCACCAGCAAGCTGATCGACGCCGGCACCAAACTCACCGGCATCGCTTACAACGGAACCGCTCCTGATCTGGGCGCCTTCGAGACCGGCTCGTCCTCAGTGCCCACCACCGGCATCGAGGCGACACTTCCCTCCTACGTCTCGGGTTTGCAGATCCACGCCGATGCCTCGGGCATCCTGCACATCGCCACCGGCATCCAGGTCTCCGCCCTAAAGGTGTCTGTCCGCGACCTTGCCGGGCGCACCCTGCGCACCGCCGACCTCGGCCCTCAGCTGGCCGGATCCCAAGCTGAGATGAGCCTTTCCGGACTGCGTCCAGGGCTCTATCTAGTGAGCGCCTCGACCAGCACCGGACTTTCCCAGAACACCAAACTGGTGGTGCGCTAAGCGCCAAAATCTGTCAAAGGCCTATCGTTTCCATGCACACGGAAGCGATGGCCCTGGGCTGCTCCGGGTCTTCACCTGACTGGAGCGGCCTTTTTTGTGCCTTCTCGCGCAACGGACCGCCGCAATTACCAGCGGGAGTGGTCGAAAGAGCCACCTCGCGACCAGCGCCGCAGATCGCGATTGAAGTTTCGCCAGCGTTCCTTGCGACGACGGCGTTTTTCACCTCGACTGCGCCAGAACTTCCAAAGACTGTGGCGCGCCGACTCGCGGAAAAGCCGCAGAAAGGGCAAGATCCCGATCCATTCTAGGACATCCATGAGGCCCGGGAAAAGCACCGCAGGCATCCAGTCGCGCCGCACCGAACGCCCCCCCAACAAGAGCCGGCAAACGTATTCTAGCAGGCGCTTGGTCTGCAGCGCTCGCATCAGCACCACAAGCCCCATGGCGAGCCACAGGTTGAGCTGAGGAATGTGGAAGAAGTGCGGCAGCGTCAGGTTCCAAACCCACTTGAGAGGAAAGGCCCACAGGATGGTCGAAAGAGCCGTCCCGAGTGCAAAGAGCACGACATGAAAGCGCACTTCCTCGGAGGTCTGCGAAAGAGAGGCCACCGGCGCCTTCTTTTCCGCCGCGAGCCGCAGCTTCGAAGCTTGATTCGTCACTTCAGAAATATCGGAAGTTCCGGCGAGAAATTCACTCGGCAGCCAAGACGCCGTTGCGCAGGATGGCAAGCCCCGTCCCTTCGACATCGGGGGCGATGGCACCGCGCGTCCAGCGAGGATGCTGACTGCCGCGCAGGAAGACCTCGGGATGGGGCATCAGGCCGAAGATCCGCCCAGTTGGGTCACAGACGCCGGCGATGTCGTCCTGGCTTCCGTTGGGATTCTCCGGATATTCGGACGAGCCGTAGCGCAGACAGGCGAGATGGCCGTCCAGGACAGCCCGGCGGACGGTCTCACTGCCGTGGATCCACTTGCCCTCGCCGTGGCGCACCGGAAGCTCGAAGTCAGAAAGGCCGCGCGTCCATACGCAGGGGGACTGTGAATCGGTCGCCATGGGGCACCAGCGGTCCTCAAAGCGTCCCGAATCATTGAAGGTAAGGGTCGCTTCCTGGGGCCAGTCGACGCCAGCCTGAGGCAGTCCCTGGGTGCCAGGCAAGAGTCCCATCTTGGTGATTACCTGGAAGCCGTTGCAGATGCCGATGACCAGTGCCCCCGAGGCCACTGACTCGCGCAGCGCCTCGCCGAGATGAGCGCGAACCTTCACGGCCAACACGCGCCCAGAGGCGATGTGATCCCCGAAGGAGAAGCCGCCGGGAAAGGCGATGATGCGGTAATCCTGCAGGCGGCGATGCCCGTCCACCAGGTCAGAGACGTGGATGCGCTCGGGATCGGCACCAGCCAGACGGAAACCGTCGACTAGTTCGTTTTCGGAGTTGATGCCGTAACCGGCCAGGACGGCGACCGGAACCTTCTTCTTCATGTTGAACCGTTCTGCATTGCGTTTCCTGCAAAGATACCCAAACCTTGGGAAGTGCGGAGCCGGTCGCGAACGGCCAATCGTGACATTTTCCAGCAAACCGTGCGTGCCACGGCCTTTCAGATATTATCGTTGTCCCGATATTCATCAATCCTACGGAGGTCAGAACGCATGGAACTCGCTGAGTTGATCGGCTTGCTGGACGCCACGGTGGTGTCCGGATCGGAGGAGGAATTTCCCTCCATCGAGACAGTTTTTGTCGGCAGCGAATTCGCCGAACTGATCGCCCAGGATCTGTTCAACGTGCTTCTGGTCACGAACCAGGAATCCTTCGAGACCATCCGGGTCTGCGGCGAAACCGACGTGGTGGCCATCTGCTACGCCAACGGTCAGCGTCCCAAAGCGCCCGAGATCAAGAAGGCCGAAGAAATGGGCATCCCCTTGCTCTCCACGACCTTGACCCAGACAGCAGCCCTCGCGGTGCTGCGCGTCAAGGCCAAGGAACTGCTGCTCAAGACGGACCGCTAACCTCGTCATCCGCCTTGGGCGAGCGCCACGGCACTTGCCCGGCATGGTGGATGGTGAATCCCCCACTCTTCTTGGACTTGTAAAGCTCCTCGTCAGCGCACTGGACGAGGTAGTGCAGCATCTCCTGGTAATAGGCCACGGGAAGCTGGCGCGGGATCTCCGGGATGGGGAATTCACTGGTGTCCAGGGTGGCGATTCCGATGCTGGCCCTGAGCGGGAATTCGCCGTTAATGCGGATGACTTCCGCACTCATGGCCTTGAGAATACGTTCAGCCACCTTCTGGGACATCTCGGGGTTGCAGTAAGGGATGATGACCGTGAATTCATCGCCCCCAAAGCGCCACACCGAATCTCCGGCCCGCAAGCAATGACGCAGCACCTTGCCGAAGGTGGCCAAGGCGGCATCTCCTGCGGCATGTCCGCCGGTATCGTTGATCTTCTTGAGGCCGTCCAGATCGAGCATGAGCAGCGAAAGTTGCGCCTTGGCCTGTAGCGAATGGCGCAGTTCCCGAAGCAGGCTCGGCTCGAAGAGGCGCCGCATGTTGGCACCCGTGAGAGGGTCAAGGGTCGCCATCTCGTAGAGCTGGGCGTTCTGGATGGCCACAGCGGCTTGGTTGGCAAAGACCTGGAGTAGCTCTCCGCACTCCTGCAAGTCGACCTTGCGATGGATGCAGATCGCTCCCAGCACGGCAGAGCCGATGCGCAACGGCACCGTGGTGGAGGTCTCATCGACCAGAATCTTCCCCGACTCCAGGGCCTCATGCAGCGCCTGGGGAAGGTCCGAAGGATCGCGGTGCAACTCCACCAAGGTGTCGGCACCCACGTGCAGGACCATGCCGGTATCGGGCTCTAGCAGGGTCAGGAAGCCATCGACACGGGAACCGCCTTCGGGCTCGACAAATTCGGGAGGAATGACAGCCAGAAAGCTCTCCTGAGCTTCGATCAGTTCGCACAGCTGGCGCAGCACGCTGTGCAACAGGTCTCCCAAGGGCTGGATGCGATGCAACTCCGGCGTCGCTTGCAGGATGCGCTGCATGCCCTGGCGGCTCTTCTGGATGGTCGAGAGCTGACGGGCGGCTTTCAGGCCGACATCGGTCCACAAAAGCAGCTTCTCGGGACCATCGCTCTTGTCGTGGTAACCTTGAATGTCTAGGCGTCGCAACAGTTCGCGTGCCGGACGCTCGGATGCGTAGCCGGTCTGGAGAATCACCTGCACCGTCGGGTCAAAGGTGCGCAACTGCTCCACCACCTGCTCGCCCGTCATGCCCGGCATGAAGAAGTCCATCAGCACCAGATCCACCGGCGACTTGCGCAGGATCTCCAAGGCTTCAGGGCCATTCTTGGCCACCGTCACGGCATAGCCCTCATTTTCCAGCAATAGCCGGTTGGCTTCCAGGTATTCGATCTGGTCGTCTACTAGAAGGATGCGACCACCCGATTTGGAACTGGAAGTCGAACTTCCGCTGCGGAACTTGCGCGCCATCACTCCCCTCCCGGAAGCTGGATGTCGAATCGGGTCCCGCCATCCACATGGCTTTCGACGTCGATCTTGCCGCCCAAAACGCCCACCAAGTTATGCACGATGGAAAGGCCTAAGCCAGTGCCATGTCCGAAAGGCTTGGTGGTATAAAGCATCTCGAAGATGTGCGAAAGACTCTCCGGAGGAATGCCGCAGCCGTTGTCGCCAACGGACAGCACATATCCATCCTCGGCATCGTCGTCAAGAATCTTGAGAACAACGGTGATGCGCTTTTCAGCTCGTCCCTCCATGGCATCCAAGGCATTGTTCACCAAGTTTGTCACGATCTGCTGGACATGGCCGGCATTTCCCAGGAAAGAGCACTCCTCCTCAGGAAGAGTCATTTCAAGTTCGCACTCGGTGCGGCGCAGCGCAAATCCCAGGAGCAGCACCGCCTCGCGGATCGGCTCGCGCAGATCAAAGACGAATTTTTCCTGGGAACCAATGTCCCGCGTCTGGGTCTTGATTCCCTGCACGTAGGCTGCCGCCTTTTCCGAGGCGCGACCGGCAATGTCCAGACATCTCTGCAGGTCCGCAGCAATCTCACTGTGGTCCTTGTCGGTGACCTCCGGGTCGCCGATGGATTCCGCATATTCCTTGGAGAGCCGAAGCGCCTCGCTGACGGCCGTGCGCATGGCGGCAAGCGGCGTATTCATCTCATGGGCGACCCCCGCCGTCATACGTCCCAGAGTGGCCATCTTGCTCTGCTGAAGCAACTGCTCCTGGTTACGGTGCAGGGTTTCCAAAGCTTGGGATAGCTCGACAGCGCGCTCTTCTTTCTGACGCACCAAGAGGGCGCTCTTGATGGCACTAGCCAAGTGTTCGCGCAACAGGATTGGCCCCACGTCCGTCGCCTCCGGGCGTTCGAAGGCCAAAAAGCCGATCTGTTCCTGGCGATGAAAGAGCGCCTCAACCAGGATCTGGCAGCCTTCGGGGAGATTCTCAACGCCTTGGGGCACCAATCGCGAAGCGGGAAATGGCTCCACCTTGGCCGGGTCCAAGTCATTTTCGCCTTCGTAACCAGCCACTAGCCGCACATTTCCAGAGGGGTTCTCGGAATTTTCGTGGAAGCACATCCAGAAGCGCTGGATGTTCAAACTGCGGAATTCCTTTCCCAGGAGATTCACCAGTTCGTCGAGGTCCAGCGTAGAAAGCAACCGCTGCCCGATGCTTCTCTGCTCATGGTTGAAGTTGTCACGTTCACGTCGATGCGCCTGCTGGATGCGGTCTCCCAGGATACAAGCCATCACCAGAGCTTGGCGGAACTTGGCCTCCTGGGCGGAACGGCGTTCGGGAACAACGGTGCGACGCAGCAGATGAATGGTCTCGCTCCACACTGCCGGCGCGACGGCCCCGGCTCCGGTAGTACGAAACCATTTGCCGAGTCGAGCCAGGAAGGTCTCTGCCGTAGCGCGCGAAGCTTCGAGAAGATCGTCAGCAAGTTCGCAAGCCTCCATATGTCCCATGCGTTCTTGGCTGCAAAGAAGCATCTGTAATGCCTTGCTCGCCTCTTCTGGAGCCAAGTAGGATTCGTCAGCGCAACGTTCCACGGTCGGTTCGCGGCAGCCGCAGGACTGGCGGACAACCAATTGCGAAGGGATGCTCACTCGCGGCGGCGCCTCCTCATGCCGCGCCAGGGCTACGGCCATGTGGGCGGCAGTCTGGCCTTGTAGGTAGAGAGGCTGACGAATGGTGGTGAGCGGAGGACTAGAAAAGCTTGCCTCGCTGAGGTCATCAAAACCTACCACCGAAACCCGCTCGGGAACATCAATGCCGCGATCCCGCAGGGCATCGATGGCACCCAGAGCCATGGCGTCATTGGCCGAAAAGATGGCGTCAAAATCCACCTTGCGTTCATCAAGGAAGGTGGCGATGGCGTCGTAGCCGCGATCGCGGCGAAAGTCTCCGGGAACCACTAATTGCGGATCAAACGGCAGTCCGTTGCGCTCCAGGGCCTCGCGATAAGCCTCCATGCGGGCATTGGCCTCGTCGTTCATCTCGGTGCCGCGGATGTGGGCAATGCGACGGCAGCCGTGCACATGCACGAGATG
>DAIPHW010000070.1:0-11697 GCA_036771135.1 Fibrobacterota bacterium
CAGCGGCCCCGCCACGGCGATGGCCGCCCGCACCTTCAGAGGCTTCTTGTCATAGCCGTTCGGGTCGGATGCCTCGTCGGTCTTGGTGGCGTCTTCACCAGGCATGGCCACGTAGCCGCCAAAAGGAATGGCACTGATGCGATATTCGATGCCGCCGCGCACCGTCTTCCAGATGGCCGGCCCGAAGCCGATGGAAAAGGTCTGCACCGTGGTGCCGGTGCGGCGAGCTACGACAAAATGCCCCGCCTCGTGCACCAGCACAAGGACGGAGAGGACAATGATTCCGATGGGAACCTGCCAAAGCAGAGCGGTCCAGTTCATGCGTTCTCCAGAATGGATGCGACGTGACGCCGAGCCCAGACATCGGCTTCCAGCAGCTCGTCCAGGGTAGGCTTTTGGGTAGCAGGAGCCTCACCCAAGGTGCGAGCCACTAAGGCGGGAATATCCAAAAAGGCAATGCGGCGATCTAAGAACGCCTTCACAGCCACTTCGTTGGCGGCGTTGAGAACCGCCGGAGCGATGCCGCCGCGCTTGCCGGCATCGAATGCCAGTGCCAGCGACGGGAAGCGATCGAGATCGGGTTCCTCGAAGTGCAGCGTCCCAAGGCGCGCCAGATCGAGTCGCGGTCCAGATAGCGGCACCCGCTCGGGGGCTGTCAGCGAATAGAGAATCGGCAGACGCATGTCGGGCGTTCCCATCTGCGCCATCAGGGCACCGTCGCGGAAACGCACCAGCGAATGCACGTGGCTACCCGGATGCACCAGCACCTCGATTTTCTCGTAGGGGATGCGGAAAAGCACATGCGCTTCGATCACCTCCAGCCCCTTGTTGAAGAGGGTGGCCGAATCGATGGTGATCTTGGGACCCATGGACCAGGTGGGATGCTTTAAGGCCCGCTCCACCGTGATCTCGGCAAATTCGGAAGCTGGAAGCGTGCGGAAAGGACCGCCGGAAGCCGTAAGAATCAACGCCTCGACTTCCTCGGGGGGGCGTCCTCCGAGACTCTGAAAAAGCGCTGAGTGCTCGGAGTCGATGGGATAGAGCTGCGCCTCAGGATGAGCGTCCAGGAGATCGTTGATGATGGTTCCAGCCATCACCAAGGTTTCCTTGTTGGCTAGGCACACGCGCAAGCCGCGGCGAATGGCCTCCATGGTCGGCAGGCACCCAATAGATCCCACCAGCCCATTGACAAGCGTGGTGGCCTCGGGCAGGTTGATCAGTTCAAGCAGCCCTTCCATACCAGAAAAGACCGGACGCCCCAAGTGTGCAGCGGCCTCACGAGCAGCTTTGGGGTCAAAAAGGCAGAGCTTGGCAGCCGGGAACTCCTCGGCCAGGAGACAGAATTCCGAAACGCGGCTACGAGCAGCCAAGGCTGCGATGGAGAAGCGATCGGGATGTTCGCGCACCACCGAAAGGGTGCTTTGTCCAATGGAACCGCTCGCCCCCAGCAGGACGATCTTTTGAAGCATACTGGGGAATGTACCTAAACCCCTCTGAGCGGATGGGCTTTTTCGCCTGTCCAAATATTCCGGCAGAAACGTTCCGTAAATGCAAATTGTTTAAAAGAGCAGGCGCTCTGGAAACCCGTACTTCCAACTTTCAAGAAAGATTCCCAAAAATGAGACTCCACCACGCTGCCCTCGCTGTCCTGGGTACATCTGCATTGTTGTTCACAGGCTGTTCCACCTCGACCACACTAAAGATCAAGCGCGCCCCGGAGCTCAGCCTCCCTGGCGTCAAGGTCGTCAAGGTCAAGGAATTTGACCTGACCGGCGATCTTGATCTTGATCTCACCAGCAAAGGCGGCCTGTTGGGCGCCGTTGTTGGTACGGCACTCGACGCCGGCACCAACGCTTTAGCGGCCAAGAAGGACTCCGCTCTTCAGAAGCAGAATCTGACCAGCCTGAAGCAAGCAATCGTCCAGAACGGCTACTACAAGGTGACCGAAGGTGACGATTACGATGTATTGATCTCCGGTTCCTCCGTCTACGATGTGCGGGACGAGGGTGAAGAAATTAACGACAACGGCAAGACCAGCTACCAGATCAAGCGCAAGTCCACGGCCCAGCTCAAGTTCAATGTGCTCGACAAGGCTGGCTCCATCATCGCCGCTTCGGACGCCACCGGTGTGCAGGTTTCGACCTCTACTGCCAGCAGCCACACCGAAGCCCGTTCTAGCGTCCAATCTTGGCAAACGCTTGTTCGCAAGAGCTTTGAAGATGCCAACAGCGCACTGGTGAAGAAGATTGCTCCGTATTACGTGCAGGAAAGTCGCACCTTCGAGACCGGCGACGACAGCAACATCAAGGACGCCAACAAGTCGGCCCGTAGCGGAGCTTGGGATGCCGCCGTCATGACCTGGAAGGCAACTCAGAACGGATCCCCTAAGGACAAGGTTGCATCGCTGCACAATCTCGCGATCTATGACGAGTACGAAGGCAACGTGGAAGAAGCCCTGGCCAAGTACCAGCAGGTCCAGACCTTGGCTCCGACCTCGTCCCACGCCATCGACGTGGCGCGCACCCAAGGACGTCTGGCCGAGATCCAGAAGCTGAAGGATGCCGATGCCTCCCGTTCCGCCAAGCCGGCGACGCCTGCTACGACGTCTCCAGCTGCCGCTCCAGCCAAGGCGAACGCGCCGACCTCGATCAACAAGTAAAGCGTCATAAAGTTTATCTGCGAGTCCGTTCCGCAAGCGGGGCGGACTTTTTTGTGCGGTAGAACCCACTGGCAGCGCTAACGAGAGTTCAGAATAACAATTCAACTAGACATCCTTGCCAATATGAATGGTAAAGTGTGCCCGGAGACCACTCGTTATGCAGAAGCTTTATACAATACCACAGGCCGCCGAACTCATTGCCGAACGGCGGCGCATTCTCTTTGTGGCAGGAACCCGTTCCGTTCTGGAGCGCCTTCCTGCAGGCGCTTGGATCGGCGGCACCATTCCCTATTTTATGGACCCGATTGGTGGGCTCTGCGATCAGGAACGGGTGTTCATTCATATGCTACCGGAAGCAATCCCGTTATCGGGATTGCACATCGAATCGATCACTCCTGGAACGGTAAGCGAGATTTCCTCCAAGATTCCTCGTGGAGGTTTTGCCATGCTGATCCTCCCCGCCTTTTCGGAAGTGCATACTCGCTTTGCTATGGAGGCCCCAACTTGGTTCGCAGATGCGCGCCGTCCATTGGTTGGCTGGGTCAGTGGATGTCATCTTGAGGAACTGGAAACCGCATTACCTGAAGTGGTCGATGGTTCCAATCAGAACTTCATGAGTGATCGTGGAGTGATCGCCTACGTGAGCCTTCCAGAAGGTTTGAAAGTCGAAACTGGAATCGTCAATCTTTTCAGACCAGATTCGGGCGCGCGGATTGAATTCATGTCTCCAGGATTTTCGGTCCGGCACGCGCGCGTCAATGAGGTCGAGGTCGATTTTGCCAAATGGTGCCGAGATCGCCGCATCGATCTCAAGTTGCCGCTGGTGTGCGACTGCCATGGCACCATGGTCAACGTGAGTTTTCGATGCCTTCAAAAGGATCGCGTCGACTTCTATGCGCCGGTGTTCCCTGGCATGGTATACCGACAAGCCGCATCCATTGGGGACTACCCTACGGAATTTTCCAAACAGGCCCCCAAAGGCCCCTTCGACTTCTCTTGCAACTGCATCCTGAATTACATCTATGCTGAACTGGAAGGGCGCCAAATCAGCGTGCCCGGCCCTGCCACCTTTGGCGAGATCTCCGAGCGTCTGCTCAACCAGACTCTCTGCTACTTGCGCATCCAATGAAAAAGCCCGCCCCGGAATCCGGAGCGGGCCTTCGCTGACAAAATCCGTCGATTTCCCCGGGCAGCCGGGGAATCCGGAGATTAGCCCAGCACGACCTCGACCTTGTGCGTGCCCTTGGTGAAGATCGGAGCCACATTTCCCTCGACGGCCTTGCCGTCGACGGTCATGGACTTCACACCCTTGCTCACCTTGGAGGGATTCTTCACCACCACGCTGTAAGTGGCACCGCGGAACTTGCGCGTGACCTCGAATCCCTTCCAATCCTTGGGGATGCATGGATCGACGATCAAGCCTTGGAAAGAAGCGCGCACGCCCAGGATGTACTGGGTGGCGGCCTGGTAGGTCCAGGACGAGGTGCCCGAGAGCCAGGCGTTGCGGCCGAGGCCGAACTGCTTGTGCTCGTTGCCCAAGATGTTCTGCGGATAGCAGTAGGGCTCGGACTCAAACTCGTCGAGCTTGACGTTCTTGGCCGCCGGGTTGATCTGGTTGTAGTACTGGAAGGCGCGGTCGCCGTTACCCACCAGCGTCTCGGCGATCATGATCCAGGGATTGGCGTGCAGGAAGATGCCGCCGTTCTCCTTGGCTCCTGGCGGATAGGTGGAGACGCCGCCCACGTGCGGATCGAAGCCATTGTAGCCGGGCCAGGAAAGCTTGACGCCGTTTTCGGTGTTCAGGAGCTTGTTGACGCTCTGAAGCGCCTGCTTGGCGCGATCGTCCGGCGCAAAGCCCGCGATCACCGGCCAGCTCTGCGCATTGGCGTTGATCTTGCCGTACTTGTTGGCCGAAGAACCAAGGGCCTCGCCCTTCTCGTCGAACCAGCGCTTCCACCACTTGCCGTCCCAAGCAAACTCGTTGACAGCCTTCTTGACCGTGTCGTACCAACCCTGGTACTGGGCCTTGAGTTTTGCGTCGCCCATGGCTTCGCAGACGTCCATCATCTCCCGAAGCGCCTTGCCGAAGAGGTTGGCGTTGAAGAGCGACTCGGCGCCGGTGGGCAGATTGACGGTATCGTTCCAGTCGGCAAAGCCCAGGTGCGGCAGGCCGTGGGCTCCGCGGTCGTTCCAGCTGAAGGCAAGACTGCGCTTGATGTGCTCAAGAACCGTCCCCTTCTCGCGCTTGGCCAACTCCTTGGTCTTGCTGTAGAAGGTGATTTCCTTCTTGAGGAAATCGAGGTTTCCCGTCTCCTTGAGGTAGCTAGCCACCGTCAGCACGATCCAGAGATGATCATCGCCGTAGTACTTGGGGCGATCTTCCTTCTCGCGGGAATCGCCTTCGTTGGCCTCCATGGTGGAGGGGAAGTACTGGTGCATGGCGCTGCCGTCTTCCTTCTGGACAGACAGCAGGTTCTCGGCCAGTTCGCGGGCCTCTTCGGGCATGTGGCTCATGACGCCGAGCAGGTCTTGCGAAGAGTCGCGATAGCCGATGCCGCGGTCGGAACCGAATCCCAGCTGGTAGAGCGAAAGGTAGCGCGACCAGTTCTTGGTGGTGTGGCACTGGCGCGGATTGTGGACGTTCACCATCGAGTTGAAGGAGGCGTCCGGGGTCTTCACCTGCAACTGAGCGAGATACTTCTCCCAGAACGTGGCGAGGTCAGCGAAGGCCTTGTCGACATTTTTCAGGTCGCGGTACTTCTTGATGGAAGGAGCGGCGGCCTTGAGGCTCTTCTCCTGGCCGAGCTGAGTGACAAAGCGAGCCGACTTCTTGGAGCCGAGCTTTCCGAGCTTCACCATCAAAGCGCCAATGTTGTCGCCGCGCAGGCAGGTGCTGTTCGAGAGCTCCTTCTTCTGCAGGGAGAGAGGCGATGCCCAGCTTCCCATCTCGTTGTTGCCCAGGAATGCCTTGCGGTCGCCGTCGAAGCTCGAGACCGGGCTGGAAGCCGTCATGTAGTTCACGGCGTAGTCCTTCTTCATGAAGGCGTACTGCTCGAGCACCACGTGGCCGCTCTTTTCGGGGTAAGCGTTCAGGGTCATGGTCTGCGGAACCCAGTCGGCGTTGGTCAGCTGCTTCAAGGCGTCGAAATGGCTGAACTCGTAGACCGGGATGACATCCACCTCAAGAGACTTCTTGGAGATGTTGGTCACCTCGATGTCCTGCAGCAGCACGCTCGAGCCGGTGGGGACAAAAACCGTCACCTGCACGCGCAGGCCGAAGGCCTCGGCGATCCAGCGGCTGTAGGAAAGACCCACATGGCATTCCCACTTGTCCAGCGGCACCAGCGTGGGGGCCATGAAGGGCGAGAACACCTTGTACTCCTTGCCATCCTTCACGCGCACGTAGATCGTGCTGCCCTTGAAGTCCGAGGCCGGCATCTGGCTGATGTACTTTGTGATGCGGTTCAGGGCCGGATCGCCCTTGCACAGCACGGTGCCGCCGGTGGTGTCGACGATGCCGCCGAACTTCAGGGTGCCTACATAGTTGCACCACTTGATCGGGGTGGCGGGGTTGGTGACGACATACTCCTTCTTGGCGTCGTCGAAATGGCCGTACTTGGTCATGGCTTCTCCGTGCTGCTGGTGGATTGGGTGTGGAACGCTTCAGCGGAATCACTTCCGCCCTCTTGGAATTCTCGGCTGCCGAAGTTGAGGAAGAACCATCCCCCCAACTTCTTGGCTTTCTCGGGATCGCGCAGGATCTCCACGGCGGCCCGGGCGTACTTGAGCTCGACGGCCAAGTGGTCGCGCGCCATGCAATTGAGAAAAGGTCCCTCTGGATAGAGGGTGGGACGCGGCTCGTCGCGGATCATCAGCTCGATGGCCTCGATCTGTTCAGAAAGCTCCTGGGCGTGCTTTTCCAGCTGCCTGGCCACTTCCAAAGGTTTGGTGGCAAAAAGAAAGGCGTAACCCAGCTGGCGCGGATCGTCATTGAAGTCGACCAGATGCTTGACCACCTCCTTGCGCAGGTGAGTCCGCCCCTTCTCGGTAATGGTGTAGAGGGTGCGCTCGGGACGGTTGCCGTCCTTTTCAATGCGCCCGGTGAGATGCCCGCTCTTTTCCAGGCGCGGCAGACGATTGTACACGGTGCTGGTGCTGATCTTCGCCCAACGATCCAGCTCGCGCCTCTTGATCGTGGTGATGATGTCGTAGCCGCTCGCTTCCTTCTCGGCAATAAAGCCAAGAATCACGAGATCATACCGATTCATGCCCGCCCCGCTCCGATTGCTCTCTATTGAGTTATTCCAATTTAGAGTAGTCCAACAGGAACGCAAGTCGTTTTTGCCAAGCGTTGTCAGTAAAATCATTTCTTGCACATCGCTTCAGAGGCCAGTTCGCAGATCACGCATCACCTTTGCAATTCCAGTGCGAAATGCCTCACCATGCGCTCTTGCAAACAGTACAGATGATACAGTTTCACTACAATCGTCGCGCAAATCGCTCCGTCAGATTTCCGGCAGACCATAGCTTTCTGTCAAACGCAATGCGGATCCTGGTCAGGGTCCGAGAAGGAGGATCTATGAAGCCCATTCAAATCACGGCGATTGTCCTGGCACTTGCCTTCGCTTCGCGGGCCCCTGCTCTCCAGATCGGAGCATGGGTCGGCAGCGCCAGCGACACGAGCCAGGACGCCAGTTCTCCACAACCGACCGATGAGAACGTAAAGGCCTTCGTACAGCTGCAAGGACGCACCGTCGAGTACATCGAATACTATGCCATCTGGCCGGCTACGTGGAACAGCGTGAAGCCCTACGCCGACATTGCCGCCGACAACGGCGCCACCCTGTTCGTGACCTGGCAGCCCAACGCATACTCGGCGCCGGACATCAACAACGGCAAAGGCGACGCCTACATCACAAAGTTCGCCACGGCCATTAAGAGCTATCCGCACGAGGTATGGCTCCGCCCTCTTCACGAAGCCAACGGCGGAGATTGGTACAAGTGGGCTGTGGGCAATTCCAGCATGCTCAACACAGACTCCAACGTCGCAGCCGCCTACCGCCACATCGTAACGATCTTTAAAACTGTGGGCGTGACCAACGTCAAGTGGGTCTGGACCACAAACGCAGACAACGCCGCAGGAGGGAATCCCACCACCTACGCAGGCACCTATCCGGGCGACGACTACGCCGACTACATCTCCATTGACGGCTACAACTTCGGGACCTTCCACACGATAGACAACAGCGGCTGGAACTCCAGTTGGAAGACGTTCAGCGGCGTGTTCTCGCAGCCCTACAAGGCGCTTTCCGGCATCAATAAGCCCTTGTTCATCGCCGAATTCAGTTCTTCGGAGCTGGGTGGAAACAAGGCCAAGTGGTATCGAGACGCCTTCGCATCGCTCTCCAAATCGTTTCCCAGGGTCTTTGCCCTGATGATCTTCAGCATGAACGACGCCAACGGAGATTGGCGGATCAACACCAGCGACTCCTCGCTCCAGGCTTGGAAAGAATGCATTGCCCAGTACGCTCCTACCACCACTGGAATCTCACATGCCTCCAAGTCCTCCGCACCGTCCTTTGCCAACGCAGCCAGTCTCGGCCGGGTTCGACTCGACCTGAATGCCAATGAACAGGTGCAGATACACGTCCACGACCTTCGCGGAAATCTGCTGGAGCGCCGCGAACTGGGGATGCTGGATGCCGGCACGCACTACCTGGAACTGGGGCGTTCAAACACCGTGCGGCTGGTGAGCGTAACAGCTGGCGCGCATAGCGAGACGGTCCGCATCGGCCCGAACTGACGGCACAGCTCCGCTCCCTTTCTGTCCTTGAGAATACTCAACGGAAGGACAGAAAGGGAACAGGACTCCGCCCGATGACCATTGCACCAAATCTGTATCAACTGTATGATTTGTCTGGTGCAGGAACTCATTGCGGCAAAGCTTCGCGACATGCGCAAAGGACAGGGCGCACTCCCTTCTGTGCGGGAGCTGGCCGAGGAGCTTGGAGCCTCACCGCAGACCGTCCACAAGGTGCTGCAGGACTTGGCCCGGGAAGGAATCGTGCATGCCCTGCCAAGGAAAGGTTATTTCTGGGGACGCGACGAGGCGCTTCCTGCCACGGAGACGATCGAAGAGCGCTTTCGATCGCGCTTTCTCGCCGACCTGCTGAAGGGAGTCTACCATCCCTGGAAGGAGCTGCCTTCGCGCAAGGCGCTGGCCCAGCTGTACGGGGTCGGAGAGCGTCGCGTCGGAAGGATGCTTTCGCACCTAGTGCAGCGAGGCGTCCTGGAACAACGAGGGCGGAGCATTTTCCTCGCTCCGCCACCAAAACGCGCCTCCAGCGCTTCGGTGCTGGTGGTGGTGCGCTGCAATGCCCTGGGCGAGCTTCTCTTGGAGACCGAGCGCGAAATCGACTTTGTGAAATCGGTTCGCAGGGAATGTACGGAGCAAGGGGTCGGATTCGCGATGCTCGGTTATTGCGAAGAGGAAGAAGGACGTTTTCTGGATAACTTTGGCCGGGAAATCGATCCGTCCCACCTGCCCAAAGCGCTGCTGGGTGCCTTGGTGTCCACCTGGTTGGTCGCAAAACCTCAAACATTGCTCCATCAGCTTTCTTCCCTGCACTTGCCGCTTTCGGTGTGGTGGGAACACGCCTCCAAGGATTTTCCCAGGACCCGCTACCAAGCCGGATTGACGGGCTTCAATCTCTCTTTCGGAGAGTCAGCAGGGGTCGCCGTCGGTCGACATCTCGCCACCCAGGGAATGCTCGACGTGGCCTTCATCTCTCCTTATCACGACAACGATTGGTCGCGAGCACGCTTGCGCGGCTTGCGGGACAGCCTCGAGACCTACGGGGGACGAGTGCAGGAATTTGTCGACGTTCGCTACTCAAGTCCTTGGCAATTGCGAAACCTGGAAGAAGAAGGGATGCCTGGTCTCTTGCGCGCCTCGCTTTCGAGCTTTCTCGACGATCCGCGTTTGCTTGCCGTTCCGACATGGGTTTTGGTCAACGACATCGCCGCCGTCTCGATGCACGGATTGCTGCGCGAAGGCAATAAGACGTACCCACACATGATCGGGTTCGACAACTGCTCCGATAGCGAGAGGCTGGGCATCGATTCGTTCGAGTTCAATACGGACGGGATGGTTCGGCAGATGCTCTATCACATCATCAATCCCAAAGCAATCCTCTTCGCAGACGCTCCCATCCACGAGATGATGGGGCATCTAGTCCTGCGTAAATCGGCAAATCAGGCATCGTTCGCCGAGTCATAAAGAAAGCCCATCGCGTCTACGGCCGAAGCCGGAGGGCGATGGGCTTTCACAAAATTCTGTGCTATGGATTTCTGCCCCTCAGGGCAGGATCTGCACCAAATTTCGAAGAGAAGGAGTCCGCGAGGACCGCACGACATAGATCCCCTGAGGAAGCGAGGGAAGGTTCCCGGCTCCCCCTTGGAGTTCCACCTTGGCACTCACCTTTCCCTGCAAATCCATCAGTTCCACCGCCCCATCTTCCATGCCCTGCACGCGCAGTCGTCCAGCCTGGGCCACCGCTTTGAATCCGGTCTCGCCCAAGCTCTTCGCGCCAATTGAGGTCGTGGCCGCCAGCCCTTCCGTGATCCCTTGGCGGAAGCGGTAATACGACCCCTTGGCGTTATAGGACTCGTCAAAGAGCAGCGCGCTTTGCCCCATGCGCCAATAGGCGTTGGTGTTGTCAGCTACGCCCCAAAGGCAGATCCAGTTGACGCCACCAGCGGCGGCGGCCTTGGTGAATGCATAGAGCTGCTGCCCCTGGGTCGTATCGTAACTTGCCGTGCGATGGGCCGTGGTAGCCGCCGCGATCGGGTCGGCATCGCCGTAGTCAGTCTCCGCGACGTAGACTTCCAGACCGAGCTTTCGGTATTCCTGCACGGCCTGCTGGAGCTTGGACCAGTCGTAGGTGAAGTCGGTGCGGAAGTGCCCTTGGAAGCCCACGGCGTCGATGGGAGTCCCCGAATTGATCAGATGCTTCACCAGCTGGTAGAAGGCGCGCGCCTTCTTGGATCCGTCCCAGAACTCGATGCCGTAGTCGCGCAGTTCAAGCTTGGCCTTGGTATGCTGACGCGCCAGCTCAAAGGCCCGTCGTATGTAGGCGGGATGCTTGGTGTAGACCCTAGCCGCTCCGGTCAGACCAGACTTATCGGCCTCCCAGCCCATCTTTTGCCAAGGACAGGTGTTGGCCGTCGAGGATGAATCCCAGTAGCTTCCGTTCCACATGAAGGCCTCGTTGACCACGTTCCAGTAGTCGACCTTGGTGGCGTTCCCATTGCTCGTCATCGCGTAGGTGATCCAATGGTTCATCAGCGTGTCGAGCTGCGGCTCCGTCCAGCTTCCGCCGTCGAGCCAATCCGGGAAGTAAGTGGGAGATCCGGACAGCAGATGGACCGCGGCCTTCTTGCCGTTGTCCTTCGCCCAGTTGATCACCTGGTTGCTGGTAGACATGTCGAAACTTACGGAATTGATGTCGGATCCGCTCCAAGCCCCCCAGGCCGGGTAGGCCGTCGTCTGGACCAGGCCGAATTCCCGCGCCATCACCGTCTTGACCTTGGCGGCATTGGTCCAGCTAAAGAGGCCTTCCTTGTTGCTCGAGCCGACTTCGGCCGTGGCTCCGATCAGAAGTCCGTTGTCGGTGAGTCGCTTCCCGTCCGGTATCGTCTGGGCAAGCAGGTTCCCTGCCAAGACGCAGGGTAGAAGCAGTATGGGTGTCTTGTTCTTCATGAATCCCTCCAAGATGAAGTCGGCTCAGCTTTTACTGAAAGCTACGGGCAACCTCCCCTTACCTCTGCAGCATTTTTCCCACCTTAAAATCACGGTGTATCATCTGTATCATTTACGCCATGGAGACCTTGCTGCAAGAACTGTTGCGTCATCGCGGCCCTGCAGGAGCCGCTTTGCCGACCGTTCGCGCTCTGGCCCAGCAGCTCGACCGCTCCCCCCAGACCATACAGAAGGCCTTGCGGATCCTGAAAGTCCAAGGAGAGATCCACAGCCTGCC
>DAIPHW010000071.1:0-11313 GCA_036771135.1 Fibrobacterota bacterium
CTCCTGCAGTACCATCATATGCGAGCTGTAGCTCGTCGTTGTGCCGAAAAGCAAAAGCACGACCATCTGGTGGAATCGAAGCGCCTCCTAGACAGCCTTCAGGATGCCTTCTTCCGCATTTCTTCCCAAGGTCGCATCCTGGTTGCCAATCCGGCCGCCGCACACTTAGTCAGCCTATCGGACCCCGACGAGCTTTGCGGCCGCGACTTCGCCGATTTCGTGCATTTACCCGACGAAAGCGACCTCTCGCAACTGCTGCAACGGCACCTCACCAGTCGCCAGGCCGAAGCCTTCCGCCTGAAATTCCGTCAGCGCGATGGCCGCTACGCCATCGGTGAAGGCGGCGTGCAGTTCATCGCTTCCGCCGACGGAGAGGGCGGCTATTTCGAGGCCCTGTTCCGCGAACAGACCGAGCGCATCAAGGCCGAAGAGGAATTGCGCGCCAGCCGCGAGCACCTGCGCAGCATGATCGACAACATGCTGGACGGCTTCGTGCGTCTGAGCTTCGAGGGCACGCTGCTGGAGGCCAACCCCGCCGCCCTGAAGATGTTTGGTCTTAAGAACCAGGAAGCGTTGAGCCGTCCAGTGCGCGACTTCTGGCTTTCCGACAACGACCAGCGCATCTTTCGCGACGAACTGAAGCGCTGTGGCCGCCTGGAGGGCATGCGCACCCGCTTCCGGCGCAAGGACGGAAGCGAGATTGTGCTGGAGGTCAATGCGGTGGTCCGCAACGACAAGCAGCTCGGAACGACCATAGAGAGCGTCCTGCGCGACGTCACCGAGGAAGAGGCCAGCAAGAATTACCTGACCGAAGTCGCCATGCGCCTGAACGAGGCGCAGAAGCTTGCCCACTTGGGCGACTGGACCATGGAACTGCCCGGGCGCATCATGCGCTGGAGCCCGATGGTGCACGACATCTTCGGCAGCGAGCGCACGCGTTCCTCAACCTGGGTGGACTGGCTTTCCATCGTTCATCCCGACGACCTCGCCCATGTGGAAAAGTCCTTCGAGGACACCTTGACCAATGGCCAGGCCTTGGACTTCGACTACCGCATCAGCTATCGGAGAGGCTCCAAGGAGCAGGAAGTGCGCCACGTCAACTGCCATGCCCGTCCGATCCTTGCCAGCGGGCGTCTGCTGCGCTTAGAGGGCGTCGTCCAGGATATCACCGAGCGCAAGCGGACCGAGGCAGAACTCCGCACCCTTACAGAAAAGGCCAAGGCCGCCGAGGAGGCCAAGGGACACTTCCTGGCCAACATGAGCCACGAGATCCGCACCCCCATGAACGCCGTACTGGGGCTCACCCACCTGCTGCTCAAGACCGATCTAGACACGAAGCAGACAGAATTTGTCAGTCGCATTCGCAGCGCATCCAACTCACTTTTGGGAATCCTCAACGACATTCTGGACTTTTCCAAGATTGAGGCCGGAAAGCTGGAGTTTGAGTCGATTCCCTTCGATCCCATCGAAGTCCTGTCAAGCACCGTCGATCTGGCTAGCGTAAAGGCTAGCGAAAAGGGGCTTAAACTTTCCTGGACAAAAAGCGACAAGGTCCCTCCTGTGCTGGTGGGAGACCCGCTTCGGTTGGGACAGATCCTCCTGAACCTCACCACCAACGCCGTGAAGTTCACCCAGGTCGGCAACGTCTTCCTGGAGGTGAACCTGGAAAGCCTAGAGAGCAGCAGCTGCATGCTCCACTTCCAGGTTCGCGACAGCGGCATCGGTCTCTCGGAAGAGCAGAAGGAGCGCCTGTTCCAGTCGTTCTCGCAGGCCGACAGCTCCACCTCCCGCCGCTTCGGAGGCACCGGCCTGGGACTTGCCATCAGTCGCAACCTAGTGGAGCAGATGAACGGGAAGATCTGGGTAGAAAGTGAACCAGGCAAAGGCAGCGTCTTCCACTTCACAGCCAAGTTCCAGATCCGCGCCGATGCCCAACCGCGCCACACCGGCCACTCCCAGTCCCTCAAGGGGCTGCGCGTGCTGATCATCGGCGGGCGCGGCACGGCCCACGTGATGCTGCGGCAGAAGCTATTCGGGATGTCTTTCGAGATTCGCGAATGCGACGACCTCCAGCAGACCTGCACCATCCTGGAAAATTGGAAGACCGACGCCGTCGTCCTGGATCCTTCCGCCGGAGGGGACGCAGGGCTTCCCGAAGCCGTTCGCATCCTGCGCCAAAGCCTGCCCCCAGAAGCACCGGTCCTCTTGGTGCCCACGCCCTGGCTTGCGGCCCAACTGCTCCAAGGAGACGGCGGCGTGGATGGCATCCTGCCCCGCCAAGGCAGCGAAGCGGAACTCTTGGAGGTCTTCACCGACGCCCTTGGACAGCGGCATGCCACTGTGGACCTGCAAGATAATGATCTGTCCATCCTCAAAGGTGCGCCTCTGCTCCTGGTCGAGGACAACGAGGTCAATCAGATGGTCGCGGTAGCGATCCTGTCCGAGGCTGGCCTGATCGTGGACACCGCCAGCGACGGCGATGAAGCACTGCGCAAGCTTTCCAAAGATCCCCGCCTCGTGCTCATGGACATCCAAATGCCCGGCCGCGACGGCTATGATACCGCCCGCGAGATCCGCAAACGCGAAGGCTGGAAGCGTCCCATCATCGCTATGACGGCGCACGCCCTGAGCAGCGAACGCCAGCGCTGCCAAGAAGCTGGGATGGACGACTACGTGGCAAAGCCGTTCGACCCCCACGCCTTGCTTGAGATGATTGCGCGCTGGCTGCGACGCGCGCAGCAGATGTCCAGGGCTGCCAAGATCTAACTTGCATCCAATGGATGACTGGATTCGCTGCAAACCGGGAGAGGCGACCCCGATCGCCAACATCCCCTGCTGCGGCAGCGAAGAACTCGGGCGAAGGATTCTGGCAGAGACGGCCCGCGGTGCGCGGGTGCTCTTCCTCTCGGGACGCCGTACCGAGCATGACGTCGAACTCTGGGCAGGCCTTGCCGACGATGCCACCGGAACCATCCTGCTCTGCCGCTGCGACCACGCCACGGCAAACTGGGACTCCCTGGTAGATAGCCTCCCGGAGATCCACCTCTTCGAGCGCGAGCTAGCTGAGGATCTGGGACTCACCGTAGACGGCCACCCTTGGGATAAGCCCGTGCGGCGCAACTTCGACAAGGACTTCTTCCGCGTCGAGGGATCGGCGGTCCACGAGGTGGCCGTCGGCCCCGTGCATGCCGGCGTGATTGAGCCTGGCCACTTCCGCTTCCAGTGCGCCGGCGAAGAAGTGCTTCATCTGGAGGCCTCCTTCGGCTACCAGCACCGCGGCATCCTCGCGCTTTTCCAGGACGCCACGCCAGCCCGTCGCCTGGCGCTTTCGGAAACCATCTCGGGAGACGCCACCGTCGCCCATGCCACCGCCTGGTGCCTCCTGAACGAGGCCTTTGCCGGCCAAAGCATTCCACCGCGCGCCGCTTCGCTGCGAGCTGTAGCCTTGGAGCTAGAGCGTCTAGCCTGCCATGTGGGGGACCTGGGCGCCCTTGCTGGAGACGCCGGATACCTCCCGACGGCAAGCTTCTGCGGCCGCCTGCGCGGCGACCTGCTCAACGCCACCGCCATGCTGTGCGGCAACCGCTTCGGACGAGGGTTGCTGCGTCCTGGCGGTCTTAAGACAGATTTTGCCAGAATCGACCATCTGCAACGCCACCTGGAGACGACCCGGCGCGACGTGGAAGGCGCCTTGCGGCTGCTCTTCGAGAGCGCCTCGACAATCTCGCGCTTTGAGGGAGTCGGCGTCTTAAGCGGAGAGGACGCACATTCCTTAGGCCTCGTAGGCGTGGCTGCCCGCGCCTCGGGCCTAGCGCGCGACGCGCGCATCTGCCACTCCAACGAAGCCTTTCGAAACCACCCGATGCCCTTGACCCTGGAAACCTCGGGAGACGTGCTGGCGCGCGCCCAGGTGCGCCGCCGCGAGATCGATGCCTCCTTCGACTGGATCCGTGAGGAACTCTCTGGACTTCCCGAGGGGCCGATCTATACGCCATTGTCCGCCGCGACCGGAAACGCCTTTGCCGTCTCGCTCTGCGAAGGCTGGCGCGGCGAGGTCGTCCACCTCGCCAGCACTGACGCCACTGGGCGCATCGATTGGTGGAAGCCCACCGACCCGTCCTTTCGCAACTGGAACGGCCTGGCGCTGAGCTTGCGCGGCGGACAGATTTCGGACTTTCCGCTCTGCAACAAGAGCTTCAACCTCAGCTACTGCGGCTTCGACCTGTGAGGGCTTCGCCATGAGCATCCTGAGCGAGCGCTTTCACCAGCGCCACCGCACCATGGTCTTTCCGGACGCGCCGCCGCCGCTTCCCGAGCACTTCCGCGGCCTTCCGGCCATTTCCGGCCATTGCTCACCGACCTGCGAAGTCTGTCTGCAGGCCTGCCCCACCTCCGCCATAGCACGTACGTCCGAGGGAAAGATCCAACTTGACCTCGGCGCCTGCACCTTCTGCGGCGACTGCGCCGGAATCTGTCCCGAGCATGCAATCAGCTTCGGAAGCGACTGGCGCATGGCCAGCCGTAGCCGGGAGGGGCTCAAAATCTCCCAGGATTACGCTCTGGAACTAGCTCAGGCCTTGGAATCGCACGCACAGGCGATCTTCGGGCATTCGCTGCGCATCCGCGAAGTGAGCGCCGGCGGCTGCGGCGCCTGCGAAGCCGACGTGAACGTACTCTCCACCATTGGTTGGGACCTCTCGCGCTTTGGCATCCAGATGGTCGCCTCGCCCCGCCATGCCGACGCCCTGCTAGTGACGGGGCCAGTTCCCCGCTCCATGGCGCTCGCCCTCGCCAAGACCTGGGCCGCCATGCCGACGCCAAAATTTGTCATTGCCGTCGGGAGCTGCGCCGTTTCCGGAGGGCTCTTCGCCGATTCCCCCGAACATTGCGGCGGCGTGGCCGAGCACCTGCCGGTGGATCTATTCATTCCCGGCTGCCCACCCCACCCGGCGACCATCCTGGACGGCATCCTGCGTTTTTTGGGGCATTCTATCGCAGAACCGTCTCTCTGACGTTTCCCGCCGGAGTCCAGAATTCACGCCGATCGATGGCGCATCCCCGCGCAACGCCTACTTTGAACCCATGCGAAAGACGACCTCGGCCTTAGCCCTTGCGACAGGAATCGGACTCGGCGGCTGCGCCCCGAGCCTGCATCCGGAACTGACGCGCATCGAAATTCCAGCCCAATGCCCTCCCCGTCTGCTGTTTTTGCCCTTGGAAGACAAGAATGATCCACCCTCCGGGAGCGGGGACATCTATCTGGAGGCGCCGCGCGTGGTCCGCGACATGGTTGGCGCCCAACTGGAGCACTTGGGCATGCCGCTAGTCTCAAGCTCTATCGTCGATTCGCTGGTGGCTCACCAGCAGCTGGCCACCGGGCAAGCCTGGACCCGCGACAACGCCCGTGCCCTGGCCGACAGCCTAGGCCTCCGCTACGTGGTCTTCGGGACCCTCGAGAGCTACTACCGCGGCAGCCTCATCGGGAGATCGACGCGACTGGCCTGGAATCTGGAACTGATGGACACCTGGACCCTTCATCCGCTGGCGCACGTATCGCTGGACGTGAGCGGAGGACAATCCGACCCATTCGTGCTGGTTCAGGAAACCGCCCAGGAATCAGCCCAGGAGATCCTCAAGGCCTGGGACGGCTGCCCGTCCCCAAAGCCTTGAAGAAACCTTAGGGCTTGCGCTTCCAGCCGAAGCGGAAGAGCTGGTTGGTGACCTTATCCGGACCGGTCCCGGTGGCGTTTGGCCGACGTGTGACCAAGCGCAGCGTGTAGACGCCCGTAGAAGCAGCCTCACGGGTGACGGAACGTCCATCCCAAGTGAGCCAAGCCTGATAACGTCCGCTGGAATTGACAGGAAGCGTCTTTTCCTGGCAAGCCTTGTACAGATCAGAAAGATCCATTGAGGCCACGTAGGTTCCGAGGTTGTCGTAGATGACCACGAAGCCATCGAAACACTCATTGGCGGTGAGCGCCACACCGAGCACTCTGGAGGCGTCCGTCTCCGACATTTTTTGTCCCGAAAGCGAGGCCCACGAGGTGTCCGTCGCAGAATGAATCAGGGCCCGCATCGGCGCCTCAGCGCTGTAGCTCCAGTTGTCAAAGTTCACCACCAGATTCTTCTGTATGGCCAGGAAGACGGGAGGCCGCCTTCCGAAATGGATTGGAGCTAACTTCCAAGAAGCCTCGTTGGAAATCGAACCAGCATCAGAAAGGCCACCCAAACTGCGCGGCGCCGCACGCAGGGAATCATTGATTCCCAACCGCAGGCTGTCAGCAAAGATCAAGAAGCCGACCTTGGCACCGCTCACAGAAAGCACATCGCCGTTCAAAACCGAATGCTCGCGATTGGGGCTAACGACCGCGGAACCAAGTCGCACATCTTCGGAGAAGTCGAGCCACAGCGTATCGGCCACGCCGTCCGTCTTCGAATAATTAAGAGCAGCAGAGAGCAGCACCGGCCCCACCGAATCAGCAAGCGCCGCCGTTTCTGGAAGCATGGCTCCTTGGGTGTACAGGTAAACGGTTCCGATGCGTCCCTCGCCGTCGCCGCTGGTGGCTCCCCAGGCAAAGGCAAAGCGCCCCGTCATCGAAAGGCTGTCGGAAGCGACACTCCAGGAGATCGCCGTGTCGGTGCTCTTGTAGGTCCCGATCCCCCAAGTGGCAGAAAGCCCCACGACGGTATCCTGGGCCCGCATCTTGCGCCGGAAGCGCACCACCACGGAATCGGCTCGGCCATCGCTATCGGCGGAATAGATGGCCGCTGAAGCGATGGGCACCGGACGCCACTGCTGCGCCACAGAAATTGCCTGCGAGCACTCGCGCGCAGCGTTCCCGGAAAGGTCGACGACGGATGTCGCAGCCTTGGCCAAGGATCCTGCCGGAACAGTCCCTTGAGGATCAATCACCACGCGCCAGATGGCGTTTGTTGTATCCACCGCACTCCAGTCGCTTTCTTTGACGGAGGCAAGGCTCGGGAAAGTCACCGGAGCATCATTTGCCTTCACGGCCTCGCTGAACTTGAGATAGACGGTATCTTGTGTCTGCCCGTCGGCAAGTTCCAGGACGCTTGCCTTGAGAAGAACGGGGCCAATGCGATCCAATACCGCAACGGTGTCCCACACCAGGGTGTCCCGCGTATCATCCTTCACATGCAGCTGGACGCGAGCCGTGCCGGAGGCCGCTGTGCCAGAAACTGTCCCGACCGAAAGCCCGAGCAGAACCGTCTGGGAATCCGCAAGCACATGGATCGAGTCAGATGCAAAGGTCACCTGGGCGCCCGAGAGTTCAGCCGTAGCCGCCGTCGGCGAGGTTGTCGCCGAAAGTTTGGAAGAAAGTCGCACAGCCACAGCCGTAGGACTTCCCGAACAGCTCGAATCCACCGTCCAAGCGCTATCGATGAGCGGCCAGGGTGGCGGCATTTGGAAGGCAATGGTCAAAAGGCCCGGAGCCACCACAGACCCAGGAATGGTCGAGAAACTCGTCAGAGTAGCGGTATCGGCCAGAGAATCCGAGAACCAAACGGTGGCCTTGCCATGTACGAGAACTAGGCTCGCAAGCGGCGCACCTCCCGAAGCGGCATCCCAGAAGCGCACCTTAGTGGCACTGGAAGAGAGCGTAATCGTCGCAGAAGTGTCAAAAACTCCGGCGCTATCCGAAAGCGTCACGATGGCGCTGGTGCGGTGCGTGCCGCTCCAGGCGGAAAGCGGACCGACAGGATCCCACGACAGCGTCAGCTTGCGGGGCGGCACATTCGCGAAGTTCACTACGACTGTCCCAGGCGTCACAATCGAGCCGGGAATCACCGCCGAGGCTGTGAGCCCAACAGTGTCAGCCACCGAGTCGAGGAACCACACCGTAGCGCTGCCGTGCGAGAGCACCAGGCTCGAAATCGCCGCGCCGCCGGTGGCGGAGTTCCAGAAGGAGACGTTTGACTTCAAGCTGGAAAGGGAGATCGTCGCCGAGGTGTCGAAGATTCCGGCACTGTCCATTAGCGTCACGACCAAGCTCTGCCGAGAACCTGTCCATCCCGAAATCGGACCAGCTTGGCTCCAGAGCAACTTGAGCTGACGGGGAGGCACCTTCATGGTGTCCACCGTCACGGTGTAACGTTGCCAAGCGCAGGAGCAGTAGCTCGAGTCGCGATCGCCCCAGAAGGCGAACTCGTGTGCCGTCGTCCCCTGAGCATCGCCGGTGTCGTGCGCGAACTGGACAGAATCTGTCCGTCCAGTCGCTAGCGGCGTCGAACCACGCAGCGTAGGACCGTCCACCTGCCAATCGGCGCGATTCACATCTGGCGCGCTCCAGGTCTCACCCAGGAAATGGACAGCAAAGGTATCCTGCCAGACGGACGTAGCCGGCGAGGCCAGCGGCTTGTCGAAGTTGAAGGAGGTGTTGCGGAAGACGCGCGGCTTGGTGCCATCGGGCGGATATCCGTAAATATGGACGCCGTTGTACCAAGCGGTGATGTAGGGATCGTCGAGATAGGTCTCGATAAAGAAGCCGTCGGGACCAGGCTCCACCTGATCAGGACCGGCCCAGGGCTTTGTGAGATCGATGCCCGCAAAGTTCTTCGGGTCCGGCGGGGCCGTATGGGCCTTGAAAGACCAACCTCCATCGAAGGTCGAGAAGGGGATCGGGTTCCAGTTAGAATTGTCCATCTTGAGCTCGATGCGCATGCTGCCCGAGACCGGCAAAGTATCCTGCAGGGTGATCGGGATGTACCACGAGGAGCCAGAGGTCCCGACTGCCACGGCCGATCCGAAGACCAGATGCACTGCCCCTCCCTTCATTTGCCCATCGCCACCGAAGATGCCGTTGTCGCTGCTATGGACTACGAGGCTCTGTGCGGTCGTCGCATCAGCATTGAAGTAGAGGCGCAGCTCCAGGCCCGCGTAGGGCTTGCTCTCGTTGTTGGCGATCAGCAGATAGAAATGCGCGCCCTTGCCAGAGGTGGTGTAGTTCTTGATCGTCGCCTTCATCTGGATGGTGTAGTTGGCAAAGTCCTGTGTCGTCGTGAACATGTGATGCACGCCGTTGCTGTCGTCACGGGCCGAACCAGAGATGACGTCGAAACGATACGTCGTTCCAGGCTTCAGATTCTTGAGCGTCACCTTATGAAAGCGGCCTGGGATTCCCTCGTCATCGCCGTCGGCCAAAAGCTTGGTCTTGGCAAAATCAGCACCGTCCAGAGCGTATTCTACGCTCGAAGGAGCAATGACGTCCGTCCACCAAAACACCGTGGCGCGATCAGAGCGGATATTACAGACCTTGATGTCATAGATCTTAGGGGTCACGGCCGCCGTCGTCGTGGTGGTGAACTGGTAGTCGCGTCCACGATTGTTGTCGGTGGAGACGTTGCGATAGATGTCCATCCCCTTGAACCAGAAGTAGTAGGTCGTCTTAGGGGTGAGACCGCCGACAGTCATCGTCTTGTTCTTGGCAAGCGGTGAGACGATGTAGCCGACCACCGGCCCGTTGGGCAGCAAGCTGTAGAAAAGAGTGTCCTTGGAAAGTTCGTCGGTTTGCCAGGAGATGATGGCCGAGGTGTCGCTCACCTGCACCACCGTAACGTTCTTGAACATCGGTCCCACGGTATCAGGAGGCAGATCCTTGGCCATGATTTGGGTCGGGAAGACAAGCTGCGAAGAAAAATCAATGCAAGTCTCCGTCACCGTGTAGTCGATCCAGTAGTCTTTGAGCGGACTCCCCGGCTTGCAGCCGCCCATCAAAGCGCCTTTGGGAACCTTGTACTTGTAGGGCACGCCGCCGGCGTTGTACCCCTCGGGATTGGCCGCGCGGTTGTGGGGGTGTTGCAGGTTCTTGGCCCCAGCCCCCATGATGAAGCTCAGATCCCAAGGGTTCACGCCCAACTGGTAGTTGAGATTGTCGATACCAACCCGCAAGTACGTGGAATCCGTCGAGGGCGTCCAAGCATCAATGAATGAGTAGACTTCGGGGCGCGCTAGGCGCCCAGGCACGATGCCGCCATCCTTCTTGCCTGCAGCTTCCCAAGCGGCGACTCTTGGCTTCAGACTTTTCCAAAACTGGACTTTTTGCTCAAGATCCCAGTACAGGAAGATTTCGGTCACCATGCCCATGTTGTAGCGATTGAAGCCCCAGCCGGCACTTGTGAAGACGCCATGGTAGGGCTGATCCACGTTGATGCCTGGAAAGCTCAGATTGTCGCTGCCGTTCGACCCGATCGAAATGCCGCGCTTGAGACCGGTCATCACGTCCAGCAACAGCGAATCGCGCATGACCGGGGAGACGCCGTACTTGAGAGCCGTCGCAGAATCCTTGAGGATGAGCTTTCCGAAGGCGTACAGCGCAAGCTGGTTGTCCTGCTGAAAGTCGGTAGTCAACCGCCGTGGTCGAAATATCCTCCCGTCATCTTTCCGCCGGCCGTGATTGGGCCATTGCCAAGAAGTCCGGTTGCGAACTCGCCAATGTTGTAATTCGATTGGCCTGCATTCAAATGTCCAAGGCTCGCGTTCTGATAGAGATCATAGCCGTAGTTTGCCTTGCCTGTCGCATACCAGAGAGCCACCGCCGCGAAAGCCGGATCATCCTGCTGTTGGCCACCACCATCGTAACAGCAAGGTTCATTGGTCTTCTTGTAGAGGTTCTTCATCATCACGTTGGCATAAATGTCTTCGGCAGCAGCAATGAGCTTTTTCGAATAGTCGGGATCGAAGGGCTCCCAGGAACGGCCTACGAGTGCCAGCGAGACGATGTACATGCCCGCCACGTTTGAGCCGATGCCGGCGGTGACGGGACGATCCGGGCCGCCCTTCCCCTGTACTTGGGCATCCTGGTGCTCCGGAACGTCCCAGAACAGGTGATCCATGCCGGGTCCCATTCCGACGCTGTGATACATGTCGTTCTTGGCAATGAGCCCATCGGCCTTGGAAACGGTATAGAGCCGATAGATGTAGTCGGCACCCACTTTCGCTTCGTTGAGCAGGTCAGGAATGCCGTCGTTGCCAAAGGGAAGGGTGTCATTATAGGAAGCGCCATAGCGATCCTCGGCCTTCTCGGGCATCGCCGCATAGGCAAGCGCAAGCATCGAAGCCGCATAGCCTTCGGTCTCACCATACTTGCCATGGTCGCCGCAGTCATGCCATCCTCCCTGGAGTTCTCCGGTGTGGCCGACTCCTGAACCATCCTTGGTATGGCAAGCGGCATGAAACCAACTGTCGGTATTGCCGCAGCGCTGCGCCCCGAAGAACTTGAGGGCCATCTCAAAGACGTCGTTATAGACCGTCTCACGAATGTCGAAGGCAAGCGAGGTATCCTTGCCGACCGC
>DAIPHW010000072.1:0-11191 GCA_036771135.1 Fibrobacterota bacterium
CAAAGGTCGCGATGGTGAGGAATCTGCCCAGAAGGCGTCTGCGAGCTAGGTAGTTCAGGCTCATTCGTTGGTCAGATCATTGCGGAAAATGCGATACCACACCACCACCAGCGCGATCATGCCGAGCATCAAGAGCACCGACATGGCCGCACCGTGGCCGAAATCCCACATCTGGAAGGAGTTGCGGAAGATCGCGGTCATCAGTAGGTCGCCGTAACGTCCTGGGAAACCGGCTCCGTTGCCAAACATCATGATGACGATGTTGAAGGAATAGACGTTGAAGATAAGCCCGTTGAGCAGCAGCACCGACCACACCGGCGAAAGCAGCGGCATGGTGATGCGGCGGAATTTCTGCCACACCGTGGCACCATCGAGATCGGCGGCCTCATAGACTTCATGCGGAATGTTCTGTAGTCCCGCAAGCAAAAGGAGCATCGAATAAGGCCAGAAGCGCCAGATGGTCGGGATGATGATGGCCCACAAGGTATTGGGGCCCAACAGCCAAACCGGTCGGTAGGAAATGAGGTGCAACCAATCGTGCAGCACAATGTTGACAATGCCGGTATCCTGCTGCCACATGAAGCCCCAGAGAAGTCCCACCACATAGGTGGGCACCACCCACGGAAAAAGCAACAACGTGCGCGCCAGGGAACGGCCTCGAAAAACGCGATGCAGCAGCAGGGCGCCCACGAGCCCGAACACCGAAGTTCCCAACGTCACCAAAAGCGCATACCAGAAGGTGTTTCGCACGGCATCAGCCATGCCGGCGTGCAAGGCGCTGGACGAATTGAACAGAACGTCCTTGTAGTTCCCGAACAAACCATTGTCAGGAAGCGGAGCATCCAAATACAGCTGCAGATTGCTTTTGCGGGCCGCCAGGAAAGAAAGCCAGATCCCTTGCACGATCGGAAGCACATGGACAAAGGCCATGCCCAAAACCGTCGGGGCCAGGAACCAATAGGCCATGCGGTTCCGGCGCGAGGTGAAATGCGCCATAGATCTCCCCCCTAGCGCCCTCGGAAAGCGCGGATCTTGGCTGCGTACTGGGGCTTTTTCTCCAACTGATCGCGGATAAGTTCGCGGATCTGGTTCGCGGCAGCTTTCAGTTCAGCGCGCACCTTGGCTTCGTCGTACTTGCCGTTCACTTCAGAGGCGATGTCGATGATGTTGCCAAAGCGGGTGTTGAGGATGGAGGTCTCCACTTCCCCCCAATAAGGAACCGCGGGATAGGGGACACCATCATCGGCCAGTTGCTTGAAGAGCTGGCGATTTTCGTTGCTGGAGTAGTACGGGCTATCGAAGACCTTGCGCAGCGCCGGCGCCATACCCGAAAGTCGGCAGTAGCGCATCACGGCGGTGGTGTCCGTCGTGAGGAAGCGCAGCAGCTCTTTGGCTTCCTTGGGGTGGCTGGTGGACTTGAAGATGGCCAGTTGCGAACCGCCCACGAAGAGCTTGCGCCCGGCAGGCCCCACCGGAGGAAGCGCCGTTCCATAGTTCTTGGCAGCCACCGAATTGCCGGCACCGCCCTGCTCTTGCGGGCGCTCCAAGTAAACGAGCTTGGTAGAAGCTTCTTGCCAGGTAGCAATGCGCCCCTGATCGAACTCGGCCGAGACTTGCGCCGTGGTCTTCTCCAGATAGGCCTTGGGAGAAAGTCCCGAGCGAATGAGCTTCAAGTAGGCGAGAACGCCCTGAACTGACTTCTCGTCGTCCAAAAGCACCGAATCGCCGAGGGCATTCACAACACCGCCGCCCGCGCTGATGATCCAGGGATAGAAATTGTGGACCACATTCCAGTCGTTCTTGCCGGCAATGCCGATGGCTTCGACCTTCTGTCCATCCGAAAGAACGCCTGCCGCCTTGATCTTGTCGAGAGCCGCGAAGTACCGGTCCCAGGAAGTCGTCGCCTCGTGGATGTCCACGCCCGCCTTCTGCCAGACGTCCTTGCGGTAAAAGAGCGGCCGCACATCCACCAGCCAAGGGAGCGAGGTGACACTATCTGAATAGATGGGCTTCATGTAGACATAGGCGGCCCGCACAAAGGGGGAATCGGTCTTTAAGTCCTTCTTGGCGGAATCAAGGACATCGCTCACCGACATGAGGCTGCCGATATCGGTGATGGAGCCAGCCCATGAGGAGCCGATCTGGACGACATCGGGCCCAGCACCGGAAGTCGCAGCCGTAGTGATCTTGGTCCAGGCAGCTCCCCAGTCGAGGATCTCCACCTGCACCTTGATGCCGGGATGCTTGGCCTCGAAAAGCTCCACAACCTTTTCTAGGTCTTCCTTGGGTTTGGAAGTGTTGGGAGTTGCCCACAGACGCAGCGTGATTTGCCCATCCGTAGCATCGCCATCCTTGGCGCCATTGCAGCCGACAAGAGTCACCGCCCAGGCACTGCAGGCCAACGCACATAGCAGTCGGAAGTTGCGAATCTTCATCACCGATACTCCCTCCCAGTGGGCCCTTCCATCCGGCCGAGTGCCTTGGGCGCAGTAAGCCCCCCGGACATAAGCAAGACATTCAGGAATCTAGACACACTTGCGGCATTTGGAACGATGTTCTTGCACTTTGCATGCTGGTTTTTTACGGCCGCGATGCCCGTAATTCGGCACTTTTTAGTCTTCTGTCGAACGTATATTTGGGGCTCCCATGTCTAAACACAATGGATCCTGCCTTGTGGCGGGGTTTGCTAGATCGGAAAAGAGGGAAGAATGCGAGTAACCAAGTTGTCCGTTTCCGGACTCCCCGTGGCCCTTACCGTGGCCCTTTCCCTGCTCGCTGGATGCAAGGGAAATAGCGCCAAGGATGCCGGCGGATTCCCCCGCGACCAGACGCTGTATCTGGGCGGCTCGCAATGGGGCGACCCCAGCACCTTCAATCCGCTGGCCGAAAGCTGGCAGGCCGCTTGGCCTGTGGGCGACCGCTTCAATCTGATGTACGAGCCCCTGATCAACTACAACTCGCAGACCGGCCAAGTCGAGCCCCTGCTTGGTTCGCTCGTCTCCAAGAACAACGACAGCATCGTCATCGACCTCAACCCGGCAGCCAAGTGGTCGGACGGCAAGCCCGTCACCTCCGAAGACGTCAAGTTCGTCTTCGACCTTGGCCGCAAGTACAAGGACGCCGCCACCGCCTACGTCACCGAGTTCATCTCGCAGATCAACGTGGCCAAGGTCGGCAACGCCGAGCGCCTTTCGTTCCTGGTCGACAAGAAGGGACGCAACAACCCGCTGGTGATCCTTGATCTCCTGCAGGCCGTGCGCATCGTTCCTGCTCACATCTTCCAGCCGCTTCTGGACAAGAACAACGGCGATCTTTCTGCCGTCAAGAAGCTCAAGGTCGACAGCGTGCCGGTGGTCTCGGGTCCTTACAACCTGAAGACCTATTCCAACCAGAAGATCGTGCTGGAACGCCGCGACGACTACTGGGGAAATGCCGCTCTCCATGCCGGCCAGAAGCCCGGTCCCAAGTACATCATCCACCCGATCTTCAAGGACAACAACGCTTTTGCGATTGCCCTTCAGCAGGGTGATCTCGACGCTTCCCAGACCTACATCCCTCGCATCAGCGTGAAGGCCAAGGACGGCGTTGGAACCTGGTACAAGAAGGCCCCCTACTTCGTGCCCGGCTCCATCCCGATGCTCATCATCAACGTGACCAAGGAGCCTTTGAACGACAAGGCCTTCCGTCGCGCCATGGCTGCCGCCATCAACTACGGCGACATCAAGGAACTTGCGGTCTCGGGCTACGCCAACGACCTCAAGCCCGGCCTGATCATGCCTGCTGGCCTGGAAGCCAAGTACTACAACGAAGCCGAAGCCAAGGCGCACGCCGTTGCTCCGGGCATTGCCTCTGCCAAGAAGATCCTGGCCGACGCCGGCTACAAGTCGGTGTTCAAGGCTGACGGCTCCCTCGACTACATGACGGACAAGACCGGCAAGAAGCTGCCTTCGCTCTCCATCAAGTCTCCTGCCGGCTGGTCCGACTGGGAAGCCATGATCAAGATCGCCGTCAAGAGCATGCGTGAAGCTGGCATTGACGTGCGCGAAGGCTTTGTTGACGCCTCCCTCTACTGGCCCGCCAAGCCCTCCGGCGATTTCGACATCTTGATGGACAAGCCCTCTGCCTCCATCACTCCTTCGCTTCCGTGGAGTCGCTTTGAAGCCGTCATGAGCTCCCGCAACTGGACAGCCTGCGGCAAGAGCATGAACGAGAACCAAGGCCGCTACAACAACCCGAAGGCCGCCGATTACAATCCGAAGGTCGACAGCCTCTTGAAGGCCATTCCTCTCCTCTCCGACGAAGGCGCCCTCAAGAAGGCCTACGCCGAACTCAACGACATCTTCCTGGATGACCAGCCGGCCATTCCTCTGGTCTACCTGCCGGAGCAGTTCTACGAGTTCAGCACCAAGACCTGGACCGGCTGGCCCACGGAGAAGAATCCCTCGGCGCCGCCTCAGCTGCCCTGGGTGAGCGCCGGCATCAAGACGCTCTGGAACCTCAAGGCCAAGTAAGGATCAAGGATCTTTCCTATGCTAAAACAGCATCCCACAGCACGATTCATTCTGCAGCGCGGAGGTTGGTACCTGCTGACCTTCTTCGTCGCAGTCGCCATCAACTTCCTTCTGCCCCGGCTGGGATCCGCCAATCCGGTGGATATCATCATGGGGCGGTCTTCCAGCGGCCTTTCGGCTGAGGCGGCCAAGGAGAAGGAAGAGTCCTACCTGAAAGAATTCGGACTGGTCAAGCTGGACGCGAGCGGAAAGATCCTTCACAACGCCGCCGGTAAGCCAATCAAGAGGTCTACGCTGGAGCAATTCGGCAACTACGTCTTGATGACCTTCCACGGCGACCTCGGCACCTCCTTCCAGAAATACCCGAAGAAGGTGACCGATGTGATCCTACAAGCCGTTCCATGGACCATCGCCCTTCAGCTGCCTACGATCGTCCTCGGATGGATCATCGGCAATGTGCTGGGGGCGCTGGCCGCTTATAAACGAGGGATCTTTGACAAGATCTTCTTCCCCTTCGCTATTCTCCTCAACTCGCTTCCCTTCTTCGTGTTCGGAATGCTCCTGGTCTACTACTTCTCGGTAGTGCTGGGCTGGTTCCCGGCAATGGGAGGATACGCAGGCGAGTTGATCCCAAGCTTCTCCCTGGAGTTCCTCGGCTCGGCGGCGTATCACTACGCTCTGCCCTTCTTCTCCATCTTCTTGATCCTGGCAGGCGGCCAGGCCATTGGCATGCGCTCGATGGGCATCTACGAGCTGGGCACCGACTATGTCAAGTACGCCCAGTGGCTGGGGCTCAAGGAAAGCCGCATCCTGGCCTACATCTTCCGCAACGCCATGCTGCCGCAGCTGACGGGCTTGGCTCTTTCGATTGGCACCATGATCGGCGGCGCTCTCATCACGGAGATGATCTTCTCCTATCCGGGTCTCGGCATGGCCATGCTTACCGCCATCCAGAACAACGATTACCCGGTGATCCAGGGAGTGACGCTCATCATCACCACCTGCGTGCTGATCGCCAACTTCTCGGTGGACATCCTGATCGGCTTCCTCGACCCGCGCGTCAAGGCCGGCCTGCAAATGGGAGGAAACTGACATGAAGATGCTTCGCAACCTTCTCAAGAATCCGATGTTCGTCATCGGAATGAGCCTTTTTCTCCTCTCTCTCTTGGCCGCCCTGCTTGGGCCTATCGTCCACAAGATCGACCTGAATCGCGTCGCCGAATCCTATGCGCCTCCAGGCGACGGGTTGCTCCTAGGAGCCGACAATCTCGGTCGCGATTACATCTCGCTGTTGATCAAGGGCTTGCGCTCCTCCCTTTATGTCGGCTTCCTGGCCGGCATCATCGCCACCACCTTCGGAACTCTCATCGGGATCTATGGCGGCTTCAAGGGCGGTTGGGTGGATGACATCCTGAACGTGTTCACGAACCTGTTCATCGTCATCCCTCAGCTGGTGATCCTCATCCTCATCAGCGCCTCCTTCAAGGACGGACGTTCCCTCACGCTGATCGGACTGATCATCGGCTGCACCGGCTGGACCTGGTCGGCGCGTTCGGTGCGCGCCCAGGCTTCGGCCCTCAAGAGCCGTGACCACATCTCGCTGGCCCGCATCAACGGCGACGGGACGCTGGCCATCATGATCAAGCATGTGCTTCCGTACCTGCTTTCCTACGTGTTCATGGTGTTCATCATGCAGGTCGCTTCGGGCATTCTTTCCGAATCGGCCATCTCGATGATCGGACTCGGGCCTCTCGACACTCAGTCGCTGGGCGTGATCCTCAACGACGCCAAGGCCAACGGCGCCTTGGGCGACGGCATCTGGTGGGCCTTCCTGCCGGCCACCGTGATCATCACCCTGACTGTCTTCTCGCTCTACCTGATCAACACCTCGATGGAGGGAGTCTTCAACCCCCGCCTGCGGGATTAGGAGCACCACGCATGTCCAACCCAGTGTTCGAGGTTGAAAACCTCAGTCTTCACTACCTGACGCGCTTCGGAAACAAGATCCACGCCGTCACCGATGTCTCCTTCACGATGCAGCCGGGCGAGATCCTGGGCATCGCCGGCGAATCCGGCTGTGGCAAATCCACCTTGGTCAACGGCCTGATGGGACTCTTCATTCCGCCCCTGCACCCGACTGCCGGAGATGTGCGGGTGGATGGCGAATCCCTGATGAACCGCAGCACCGAAGACATCCGCGAGAACATCCTGGCCCGCAAGGTCTCGATGATTCCCCAGGGCGCCTTCAACGCGCTGAATCCGACTCGTAAGATCCGTGACCTGGCCGCCGACGTCATTGCCGCCCACAAGCAGGGCGCCAACCGCAAGGAGACCTACGAGCGCCTAGACGAGCGTTTCGCGCTCTTCTTCGGCCAAGACGCCAAGCGCATCCTGGACACCTACTCGGTGAACCTCACTGCCGGTGAGCGCCAGCGTTCGGTGATCGGCATCTCGACCCTGCTCAACCCCCAGATGGTGATCGCCGACGAGCCGACCTCGGCCCTGGACGTGAGCACCCAGAAGGTCGTCATCAAGATGATCTTCGAGCTGCTGGACAAGGGCATCTTCAAGTCGATGATCTTCATCACCCACGAGCTGCCGCTGCTTCGCCATGTGGCCGACAACATCGCCATCATGTACGCCGGCGAGTTCGTGGAAAAGGGCACCGCCCAGCAGATCGTCTTCGATCCGCGCCACCCGTACACCAAGGCGTTGATGGGCGCCATGCTTTCGGCCGAGCCCGGCCAGAAGAGTCGCAAGCCGGTCGCCATCGAAGGCGCGCCACCATCGCTTGCCAAGCCCATCGAAGGCTGTCGCTTTGCCGAGAGGTGTCCCGTGGCCCGTCCCGAATGCAAGCTCAAGAAGCAGGAACTGCGAACCCTGGCTGACCGCCTGGTGAGGTGCGACTATGCCGAATGAAACTCCCATCTTCTCGGCCAAGAACGTGGTCCGGACCTTTGGTTCGGGCAAGAAGCTGATCCGAGCCGTCGATGACGTCAGCTTCGACATCGCCGACCAGGAGATCGTCTCCGTGGTGGGTGGATCTGGTTGCGGCAAGTCGGTGCTCGCGAAGATCATGCTGGACCTCTACCAGCCGACTAGCGGCACATTCCTCTACGAAGGTCACAAGATCACCGACCAGAAGACCCACTGGAACGAAGTGCAGGCGGTCTTCCAAGATCCGTTCTCCTGCTTCAACCAGTTCTTCACCATTCGCGCCCAGTTGGAAGCCGCCTTCAAGATCAAGAAGGACAAGCTCACGAAGGCCGAGATCTCTGATCGCGTGGATGCCGGTCTGTTGGCGGTGAACGTGACCCCCAAGGACATCGAAGGGAAGTACCCGTTCGAGCTTTCTGGTGGTCAGATGCAGCGCATGCTCTTGGCGCGCATCTTTGCGCTGCGCCCCAAGGTGCTGATCGCTGACGAGCCGACTTCGATGGTGGACGCCTGCGTGCGCGCCAACATCCTGGACTACCTGATGAAGCTCAAGGAAGAGCTGTCGATGACGATCGTCTTCGTGACGCACGACATTGGCCTTGCCTACTACGTCTCGGACCGCCTCTTCATCATGCACCAGGGCAAGATCGTGGACGCGGGCATTCCCGACGACGTGATCACCAAGCCTCAGAGCCAGGTGACGGTGAAGCTCCTGGACGACGTCCCAGACATTCACAAGGAGTGGATCAAGCGCTGATCCGCTTTTAGGACAATTTCTGCCACGCCGCTTCGGGATCCCCGGAGCGGCGTTTTTGTTTTTGTCGCATTGCCGGGCCAACAGATCCGAAACCGCAACGCAATGGGCATGTGGCATCCTTCCCCAGCAGACAACCAAGGAGTCTGCTCATGCACCACCATCGCTTTCGCAACCTTCTGATCCTCGGCTCGGCGCTTGGCGCCCCGTTTGCCCAGGCGTCAGTCACCTTCATCGGAGACACCTATCTTCCCGGCACCGGCACCGACGCTTCGGGACTGGGCGCAAGCCTGCTGGAGGACGGCGTCTCGCCCAAGAACGGCCTCAACGGCTTCGGCTCAGGCCTCGCCTGGGCCGGAGGAAATCTGTTTTACGCCCTCTCGGACCGCGGCCCCAACAAGGTGGCCTATGCCGGCGGCACTTCGGTGGACAACACCACCAACTACCCCTGCCGCTTCCAGAAGTTCGAGGTCACGTTCGACACCACCGGCATCGCCCGCGTCAATGGCACCTTTCCAAGGCTTACCGTCACCGCCACCCACAAGGGAACGGTGCTTTTCAAGAACGCCAAAGGCAATAATTACACCGGCCTAAGCACCGGTTTTGCCACCGCCACCAACGAGAATCGACGGCTCGACCCAGAAGGCCTGCGGGTAGCTTCTGACGGCAGTTTCTGGGTTTCGGACGAATACGGCCCGTGGATCATCCACTTCGACGCCCAAGGCAACCAGATCGACACCCTGGCTACGCCTGTGGGCTTTCGCCTGGCCAAGGAAGACTCGACCCTCGTCAAGGAGATGGCCGAAAATACCCTGGGGCGCTACACCAACAAGGGTGCCGAGGGCCTTGCCCTCACCCCTGACGGGAAGATGCTCCTTGTGATGCTTCAGGCGGCCGCCATCCAGGACAGCGGCGCCTTCAACGGCCTCTACAACCGAACGCTGATCTACGACCTGACCAATCCCACCGCAGCACCCAAGCAGTACGTCTATCCGGTAGACAACAGCAGCCAGACGGTAAGCGAAGTCGTGGCCGTGAACAACCATCAGTTCTTGGTGGACGAGCGCAACGGCAAAGGCGGCAAGAAGGGCATAAAGCTCCTCTATCTCATCGACATCGCCCAGGACGTCCTGCCAACGGACCTTGCCACCACCGCCTACGACGGCACTACGGAGACGCGTGGCCTTCCCGGCACCCATCTTCCCGATGGCATCGTCCCCCTCAAAAAGACCCTGTTTGCCGACATCGGAAAGCTGTTGCTGGCCGCCACTCCGTGGCCCTTCACCGCCATCAACGGCACCGACAGCCTTCCCGACAAGATCGAAGGCTACGCTTTCGGCCCCGATCTTCCCGATGGGCGCCATCTGCTCTTGGCCACCAACGACAACGACTACGTGATGCAAGGTGGCGCCGCCGGAGTCGGCTACCCCAATTACTTCTTCGCCTTTGCCGTGGATACCGCCGATTTGCCCGGTTTCGTGCTGCCCACCTTTGGAAGCTCCACCCCCACAGGCATCACGACGTCAGCGGCGAAGACGGGAACATTCCAAGCCTCCCTCCATGCCAGCGATCTTGTGCTCCGCTCCAATGTTTCGGGGCGCGTCCAGCTGGAAATCGTGGACGCCCACGGACGCCTGGAAAAGGACTTGGGAAGCCTTGATCTGGTGGCAGACCATACCCAGAACCTCGCCACCGGAGCGCTTCCCAGCGGCCTCCATATTCTGCGCTGCCGCGGGGCCGTCACGACCAGTCAGGCACTACTGCGCTTCTAACGCTTCGCTTCTAGCGTCCGTCGTTTTGACGCCCGGCCTTGGCTGGGCGTTTTCTGTCATATCGATGCGTTGACAATTCTCAACAATGTCGACAGCGTTGACATACAGATCGCTCCTATCGGCACACGCTCCATTGGCACGCACTGTGCATCTTGAGGAGATGAGAGGACGCGGCGCAAGGCTGCGACAGAAACCAAGATGCGACGATCGATCCTGAGCGTGGGTATCGACATCGGGACGACCACCACCCAGTTGGTGCTCAGCCGTCTCGAGATGGCGGACATCTCTTCGGCCTTTTCGGTGACGAAGATCGAGATCGTGGGGACCTCCATTGTCCACCGCGGCACGGTGCGCTTCACGCCGCTCTTGCCCGACGGAAGCATCGATGCTGAAGCGCTCGAAAAAATGGTTGAGGAGGAATACGCGGCGGCCGGAGTGCGCCCCGACGAGGTCGAGGCGGGTGCCGTGATCGTGACCGGAGAAAGCGCCGGGCGCGACAACGCTCGCGAGATCGCCCGCAAGCTTTCGCGTTGGGCCGGCAACTTCGTGGCCACCACGGCCGGAGCCGATCTGGAAGCCGTGCTTGCTGGCCAAGGCGCCGGCGCGGCCGAGCGCTCCCGAACAGAGGGCATCGCCTGCCTCAACCTCGACATCGGCGGTGGGACGACCAATGCGGGCCTCTTCCGCCATGGCCGCTGCGCTGACGCCTGGGCCATGGACATCGGGGGAAGGCTTGTGAAAATTGCCTCCGACGGCACGCTTGCGGAAATTTCGGACAGAATCCGTCCATTGGCCCTGACCTGCGGTCTCGATACCCAGACGGGATCCCCGATAGACCTTGCCGCCTTGCAACGCCTCTGCCGCGAAATGGCCGAGGCGCTTGTCGATGCAACCTTGGGACGTCCAGGCACACCACTGCGGCGGGCGCTCTTCATCGATCATCCTTCTCAGGACTTTGCAGCCAGCTCAGTGAGCATTTCTGGCGGCGTGGGCGCCTGCCTTTTTGAGATGGCTCCGGCCTCAAGCCTGAAAGACATCTCGCGCTTTGGCGACATCGGGCCGCTGCTGGCCCAAGAGGTCCGCGCCGCTTTTGCCGCCGCGGGAATCGAACTTGCTCGCCCCGACGAGACGTTGCGCGCCACCGTGATCGGGGCCGGAAGCCACGCCGTGCGCTTGAGCGGCAGCACCGTGACCTGCGGAAGCGATGCCCTGCCGCT
>DAIPHW010000073.1:0-11048 GCA_036771135.1 Fibrobacterota bacterium
GGATAGATCGGTCGTCCCAAAGGCGGCGCTTGGAATTTGCGGCCTATTGTTTGCATCGGGGATGTCTGTCCTGATTCTGGGCGCCTCCCCGCACTCCTTAGCGGAATGCGGGGTCGTACCCCTGCAGGCTACCCTCCGGTCGGCCCCGCTGGGGCGGCGCTGCGCGCCCCTTCCGGGCTACTGGCGCATCTCGTGCCGAGTCTTTACGCTCGCAATCGATTCCGTCTCGATCTCGTCGGGAGAGCTTCTGCAAAGCCAAAAGCCCCTTATGCCTTTCGGCAAAGGGGCCTTTTCCCGGTGGTGTCTGTGTGCAGGGAGTTGAACTGCGGGGTATTGCTAGCGGGGAATCAGATCTTGCCGACGAGGTCGAGGCCGGGCTTCAGGGTGGCGGCGCCCGGCTTCCACTTGGCCGGGCAGACCTCGGCGGGGTGGCTCGCGACGAACTGGGCGGCCAAGACGTTGCGCAGCAGCTCCTCGGCGTTGCGGCCGATGCCGTTGTCGTGGATCTCGGCGATCTTGATCTTGCCTTCAGGATTCACCACGAAGGTGCCGCGGTAGGCCAGGCCCTCTTCCTCGATGTAGACGCCGAAGGCCTTGGCGAGGGCTCCGGTCGGGTCGGCGAGCATCGGGTACTTGATCTTCTTGATGGTGTCGGAGGCGTCGTGCCAGGCCTTGTGAACGAAGTGGGTGTCGGTGCTCACCGAGTAGATCTCCACGCCGAGCTTCTGGAAGTCCTCGTACTTGTCGGCGATGTCCCCGAGCTCGGTGGGGCACACGAAGGTGAAGTCGGCCGGGTAGAAGAAGAACACGGACCACTTGCCCACGAGGTCCTTCTCGGTGACGGTCTTGAAGGCGTCGTTGTGGTAGGCCTGGGCCGAGAAGGCGGGGACGCTGGAATTGATGATCGGCATTTGATTCTCCTTTTTCCTGTTTTTGTCATTGGACCGCGATTGCGATCTGGGTACAGGACTAAGGTATGGCCGCGGCCTCGCCATTGGAAATCGGATGTCCCGATCATGCCGATCGGCGAAACCGATCGCTTTTTCTAATCCTCCACGGTGCTCACAAAACTCCGTCTTACCACGAACGGGAAAGGCGGGGACTACGAAGCGGGTTCCCCCCGACCGTCGCCCGGTAGGGACAAGACCCCGCAGCCGCCATCTCGCACGGCGCATAGGGCGCGATGGCGGTGAGGAGGCTTGGGGAGCCGACGGACAAAACGTCTCCAACGGACCGGCGGCGAGCAGGGCGGGATCAGGGGCCATTGATTGCCGTAGCGACATGCGCGACAACGGTTTATGACCTATCTTTGGGAAACGGGATGCGGCCTTTGCCGCGCCTCCCATCTTAGAATGGTGCCGGAGCCGTTAGTTCCGGTCCGGATCTGTCAAACGGCCAAACAAGGAGAAGTTTCCATGCAAAAGCGTTCTGCCATGACTCTGGCGGGAGTGGCGATCTTGGCGATGGGCGCCTGGACCGTCGCGACTGCTGCCGCCGATTCGACCGCTACTGAGGGCGCCGCGGCCCCCATGACCAAGATCAACCCCGACGACACGGCCCTTGACCCTTCGGTCGGTCGTCCGCAGCGCGGCGAGAAGGGCATGCTCCACGTCGAGACCCGCCCGGCTGGCCTAGTGGTCTTCTACGACGGCGAAGAGATGGGCAAGACCCCGTTCACCAAGGAAGTTTCCTCGGGTCGTGGCGACGTTTCGGTCATGATGGACGACTACCAGTTCTCCAAGGGCCGCGCCAACGTGTTCCCCGGCAAGACCACCAATCTCTACTACGAGATCAAAGGGCTCTTCGGCATTGTCAAGGTCAAGGCTACTCCGGCCACGGAGAAGTCGCCGGTCAGCGTCTTCATCGATGACCGCTTTGTGGGCAGGTGCTTTGGTGACTGGTTCACCATCGCCGGCAAGTCCAACGAACTTAAGGTCGGCAAGCATTTCCTGAAGCTCAAGGGTGCCGGTGGCCTTGCTGCCCAGGAGATCTCCCTCAATGCGGGCGACACCACCAAGGTCGAAGTCCGGCTGCGCAAGTGACCTTTTTTTGAGACGTATCCCCGCTCGCGAAGCCCGCGGGCGGGGATTTTCTTTTCGTTGCCCGTTTCTGTCCTACTGATCCTCTGATCTTCAACGGAGTTCGATGTACCTCAGCAAGCTGCGCATCTTCGGCTTCAAGAGCTTTGCCAACAAGGTCGAAGTCAATTTCCCGGGCGACGGCGTCACCGCCGTGGTCGGACCCAACGGCTGTGGCAAGTCCAACATCATCGACTCTATCCGCTGGGTGCTCGGCGAGCAGCGCGCCCGCGCCCTGCGCGGCGCCAAGATGGAGGACGTGATCTTCTCGGGCACCGCCGACCGCCCGGCCCTCAACATGGCCGAAGTCTCGCTCGTGGTGCGCAACGACAAGGGCGTATTGCCTTCGGACTACGCCGAGATCATGGTCACCCGCCGCGCCTACCGCGACGGCAGCACCGAATACCTCATCAACAACCAGCCCTGCCGCCTGCGCGACATCCAGAACCTCTTCTACGACACGGGCCTTGGCGCGGCATCCTACTCGGTCATGGAAAGCCGCATGATCGATTCGCTGCTTTCGAACAACCCCGAGGAGCGGCGCACCTTGTTCGAGGAATCTGCTGGCATCTCGCGCTACCGCAACCAGCGCAAGGAGGCTCTCCGGCAGATGGAGAAGACCTCCGTGGATCTTTCCCGCGTGCAGGACAACCTCTCGGCGGTGCGGCGCTCGGCGGCCACCTTCGAGCGGCAGGCAAAGCTCGCCGACACCTGGCGCACGCTTTCGGGACGGCTCAAGTCGCTGGAGCTTTCGTGGCTCTCTGCCCGCCGCGAGGAGGCCCGCGGACGCCTCTCTGAATTTGACAAGGCCATGTCCGAGGCCGTGACCGAGAGCGAGGCGCTTCGGTCAGAAATTGTCACTGCCGAGACCAACGCCCAGGGGCAGCGCCTGGAGGCCTCGCGCCTCGAAGAGGAGCTACGCCTGCGCGAACGCGAGTTCGCCGACGGACGGGCCGAGATCCAGGCGGTGGAATCGGATCGCCTGCGCGCCCAGGACGCGCTTTCCCACATCGCCGAGTCGCGGCAGCGCATCCGGGAAGACCTGCAGGCCCTGGACGAGACCGAGGCCGATCTCACGAGCCGCGAAGCCCGTTCCCGCGAGTCGCTGGCCTCCAGCCAAGCCGAGGTGGAACGGCTGGGAAGCGAACTGGAGACGGCGCGCGAAGAGCTCGCGACCCGCGAGCGGCGCCTAGAAGCGCTGCGCGAGAACGTGGCCGAGGAGGCTCAGGCGCGCTTGGAATCGGTGGAGTCGCTCTCCCGCGCTCGCGAAGAGGCGGCCCGTGCCGACAACGCCTACAAGGCGGCCTTGCGTGAGGTGGAACGCCTGGAAGAGGAAGCCGAGCGGCTGCAGGCTTCCCATGAAGACCTAGCAACGCGGCGCGAGACCTTGCGGACTGCCGCTGCCGCTGCCACGGCAGATATCGAGAGTCTGTCGCAGGAGCAACAGAATCTGTCGCAGGAGCAGGAGACGCTCCAAAAGGATTTGGAAGAACTGGTCGAGGCCGAGAAGAAGGCCGGCCAGGCCCGCGCCGCCGCCCAGAGCCAGCTCGACGTGCTGGAACGCCTGCAGCGCTCGCTGGAAGGCGTATCGGCCGGCCCCAAGGCGCTCCTGCAGGGCGATCACCATGCCCGCGGCCTGCGCGGCCTGGTGGCCTCCAGCCTGCACGCCCCGCCGGAACTTCTGGAAGTGGTGGAGCAGTGCCTGGGCGAGGCGCTGCAGTGGGTAGTTGCTGATTCCGGCGACGCTGCTGCCGCTGCCGTGGACGGACTTTCGCGCGACGGCGCTGGCATGGCCACGCTGCTTCCGCTGGGGACCCTGGAGAAACCGCAGACTGCGCGCCCCGGACTTTCGGGCGAAGACTTCGTGGGCTGGGCCAACGAGCTGGTCGAGTGCGACGCGGCAGTGCGCCCGGCTATTGACTTGCTGCTTTCGCGGGTGGCCATCGCCCGCGACGGCGAGGCGGCCCGCCGCCTGCGCGAAGCCCATCGCGGCGCCGACGTGTGGTTCGCCGCCCCAGGCCTGCGTCTGCATGGGACAGGAATTGTCAGTGGCGGCCGCGGCTCGGGCAAGGAGATGGGCCTGCTTCGCCGCGCCCAGCTCGCTGAAGACTTCGCCAAGGCCTTGGAAGAAGCCAAGGCTGAGCTGACCACGCTAGCCGCGCGCCGCGCGTCCATTCTTTCCTCGCGCCAGGCCCTGGAGGCCCGCCGCCGCGAGATCGAACCGGCCCTGCACGAGGCGCGCCGCCGCGAAGCGGCATCCCAAGGTGAGTTGCGCCAGCTGGAGAGCCAGTCCGAGGGACTGGAATCGCGCCTGCGCCAGACCTCCGAACGCGCCGAGGAGTTGCGCCGCGGGCTTAGCGAACTGGAGACGCTTGCCGAGCGGGCTGCCCGCGAGGTGGAGCGCCTCACGGAAGAACGCTCGGTGCGCGACGCCGCCGCCAGCCGGGCCGAGGAGGCGCGCAGTGAAGCTGAAGAAGCCGTCACCGAGGTGCGCGACCGCCTGCGCGAGATCCAGACGCGGCTGGGCGAGGCACAGTCCGAGATTCGCCGCTGGGAATCAGAACTCGAATCGGGCGAACGCCGCGCCGCTGAGATCGCGGCTTCGCGCGAGCGCTTGGCGACCCAGGACGAGGGCTTCGAGGGCCAGGTGGGCGAGCGCACCGAGATCATGGAACGGCTCTTGGCTGAGGTGGAGCGCCTGCGCGAGGGGCTGACCCTCCTGGAGCGTGCCCGCGACCAGGCCAAGGAAGTCTACGACGCCGCAGTGCTCGCTGTTGAAGACAAACTCTCGGGAGTGAAGGGGCACCAGCGCCGCTTGGAGGAGCTGGGACGCCACCAGCACGCCGCCGAGATGGTGAAGGCCCAGGCCGAGGCCGAAATCAAGGGCTACCTGGATCGCGCCTTCCAGACCTACGAAGTGGATTTGGACGACCCCGAAGCCTGGGAGACGGTGGCCTTCGAGCCGGCCGAAGTCCAGGTGGAGATCGAGGAGCTGCGACAGAAACTGAAAAACCTCGGTCCCATCAATCCGGCGGCGCTGGAGGAGTTCGAGGCCGAGCGCGCCCGCCTGGAGGATGTCCAGAAGCAGTACGACGACCTGGAAAAGGCCAAGAACGGCCTGGAGCGGGCCGTCAAGCGGCTGGACAAGCTGGCCCGCGACAAGTTCGTGGCCACCTTCACCCAGGTGCAGAAGAATTTTCAGCAGATCTTCTCGGGGCTCTTCGGAGGCGGCGAGGCCAAGATTGAACTGGAAGACGGCGTCGACCCGCTGGAGGCGAGGATCGAGATCAACGCCCGCCCCCTGGGCAAGGCCATGCGCGGCGTGGCGCTGCTTTCCGGCGGCGAGCGCGCCCTCACGGCCACTTCGCTGCTCTTTGCCCTCTACCTCATCCGTCCCTCTCCCTACTGCATCCTGGACGAAGTCGACGGCCCTCTGGACGACGCCAACATCGGGCGCTTCGTGGACCTGCTTCGCAAGTTCAGCCACCAGACCCAGTTCATCGTGGTGACGCACAACAAGCGCACCATGGCGGCCAGCGACATGCTCTACGGCGTCACCCAGGAGATCAAGGGCATTTCGCAGCTGGCGTCGGTGCAGCTCGACGAAGCCGAGAGGTTCGCGGCCTAGCCGTGGGCGCGCACCTCTTGCTCGAGTGGCCCGAGGGGCGCGATTCTCGCCCTCTGGAGACTCTGGCAGAACTGGTGCGCTGCGGCGAAGGCGAGCTCCACCTCTTTGCGGCAGCGCTTCAGGAGGCTCCTCAAGGCGTGCACGTCCACCCGTTGGCCGCACTAGGGGAGATCAGTTCGCTGCTCTCGGAGCGCTCTCTGATGCCCGACGACTGCACGCTGGCCGGCTTCACGGCCACTGCCTACGATGCCGCCCGCGCTGCGCGGGTGCGCTTTGCCCGGCTTTCCGACGGCGCGGCCTGGCCTTACGACCGGCCGCTGGAGCACGACTTCGCGGGCCTTCCCCAGCTGGAGGCGTGGTTTTCCCAGATGCTGCATCTGGAGTGCGGCCGCTGGCCCATTGCCACGGTCGGGGGCCTCGTCTTCCGCGAGGACGAGCGGGCGCTCTTCGTGCGCACCCCCAAGTGGTCGGGCCGTTGGGGCACGCCCGGCGGCAAGATCGAATACGGTGAGGGGCACCTCGACGCCTTCGTGCGCGAGATCGCCGAGGAGACGGGGCTCGTCGCCACGGAACCTCGCGTGGTGCTCGTCCAGGAAGCCCTGGAAGACCCGGATTTTGTCAAGAAACGTCATTTCCTGCTCGTGAACCTCGTGGCCCGCACCACCACCGCGGAGGTGCGGCTGAACCACGAGAGCGTCGAGTCCGGCTGGTTCTCCCTGCGGGAGTCCCTGGCGCTGGACCTGAACCGCCCGACCCGCCTCTTGGTCGAGCACCTACTTCATTCCGGAGACACGTTATGATCGCCACCATCGCCCTGGACCGCCTGCCCGTCACCTGCATCGTGGGGGTGCTCCCGCACGAGCGCGGCCACGAGCAGCAGATCTTCCTGGACGTGCGCCTGCGGCTCGACGCCGCGGCGGCCATCCTCCACGAAGAGGTCGCCTCCACGGTGGACTACGCCGAGCTCGCTGAAGATTTGACAGAATATGTCCGCCATGAGTGCTTCCGCCTGATTGAAAGCATGGCAGCTGCCTGCGTGCGACGGATTCTGTCCGAGCACGACAACGTGCTGTGGGCGCAGGTGACGGTCCACAAGCCCAAGGCGGTGCCAGCTGCCCATGACACCTGGGCCCAGGTGGAGTGCGCCCGCGAAGATCTCTGAATTACCGCGGCGCTCCCATCCACACTCGTGTGGCTCCCGGATTGTCGGGGCTGTGGTGCTCCACTAGCGGATGGTTTGCCAGCACGCGGCGCACCACGCCGGCCAGGAGCTTTGCCCCGTGGATCACCAGCACCCGCTCCTTGCGTTCCAGGAAACATTTGTCCAGAAACTGTTCAAGGGTCTTCTCGGCTTCCTGAGCGGTGAAGCGGTGCAGATCCAGTCGAGCCTGCGCTTGCCAGGGGCGCGGCGGCAGGCTTTTCTTCACGGCAGGAGCTCCGCGATCTGCGTCGCGTCGGCCTCCGGATCGTCCGAGGCTTCTATCCAACGGCTGGGAAGCTGGGTGCGCAGCCAGGTCTCCTGGCGCTTGCCGTACTGGCGGGTGGCGGCGGCGATGCGCTCAATCACAAAGCGGGATAGGGGGCCGTTCGGGGCCTCCCACAGATCGCGGTAGCCAATCGCCGAAAGCCCGGGCGCCTGCTCGGGAATGCCTTCTCGGCGCAGGACAGAAACCTCTTCGCGCCAGCGCGGCAGCATCGCCAGCAGCCGCGCGTGGATGCGCTGGTGCAGGATCTCTCGCGGGCGTCCCAGGGCAAACACCGGCGCCTCAGGACAGAGAGGGGGGTGCCCAACCGGGATGTCGCCTCGCTCCAGGGCCCAGGCCCGTTCCAGGGAACGCGTCATGCGCTGGGGGTTGCTGGCGTCGCGCGGCGGTTCGCTTCCCAGCCGAGAAAGCTCGGCAAGGCAGCCGGCTGCGCCTTGGGTGTCCCACAAATCTTCGGCGCGACGGCGCAGTATCGGGTCCGGAGCTGGCACCGGATCAATGCCGCGCCACAGGCCCGAAAGGTATTGGCCGGTGCCGCCCACGGCCAAGAGGTCGGGGCCCGGAGTCGCCAGCAGTGCGCGCGCCTCTTCCAGAAATTGGGCCACCGAATAGGCTTCGCGCGGGTCCACCACGCCAATCAGATGGTGAGGAACCAAGGCAAGATCTGCGGGAGAGGGAGCGGCGGTGCCCGCCGACATGCCGCGACGCAGTTGGCCGCTGTCGCAGCCGAGGATCTCCAGACCCAGGCGGCGAGCCAGGGCCAGGGCTACCGGGGTCTTTCCGACGGCGGTGGCGCCTCCGAGCAACAGGCGAATTTTTCGAGACATGGATCGCAAAAGGTATCTTCCGCCAACAGTGAAGGTGCTTCGTTTCTGGTGGTGTCTGCCCTTGGTGGGTGTTCTCTTCCTGGTGGTCCGGGAAGGAGTCTCTGTCGTGCCCGAAAGTTGGCCCTCGTTTCAGGACGCGCTGCACCCCAAAAACGCCTCCCAAGTGGACTCCGGCCTCTTCGAAGGCGACAGCACTTTGGAGGATGCTTCGTCCGACACCTCGGTGGATGCCGCCTGCCATGCCGCTGGCGCTGCCGTCACGGCCGCATCCATTGAGGTGCGATCGCTGCGCAGCCGCAGCGAGCATGCCGGTCTCTGCTCCTTCGAGTTCCGCACCGGTCGCCCGATGGTGGAGCAGGTGTGGGAGCTGAGCCAGGCGCTATCTCAGCAAGGCTACGTCCTCACCGAATCAAATGAAAAGCCCTTGGCGAAGTTCTGCTGGCTGGGACGCATTTCTCGCAACGGATCGCTTCGTGCCGTGGTGCGGGCCCGCATGGGGGATAAGCCCCTGCTTGGGGCTAGTGGCATCGGCCTGGTGCTGTGGGCCGATTCCCTGCCGGCGCCGCTCTTGGGACGCTTGGAATCTCTTCCTCGCGACATCGTGCTGGCTTTGCCGCCGGCGGCATTGGCCGAAGAGCGGGTACAGGCGATTGCCAAGGCGCGGGGTTTCCACCTGGCCATGCTGGTGCGTCTCGAGACGGCGCGGCGTCCGCTGGTGCTGCAGCAGAAGACGCGCATCCTGCTCCATCACACTGCCAAGGAGATTGCCGAGCGGTTGGAAATTCCCAATTCCTCGCATCCTCAGATAGAAGGCCTGGTGATCTTGGATGGCGAGCGTGGTGCTGAAGACCCGCAGTTGGCCTCTCGGGTGGCTTCTGCAGCCCACAGCAAGGGCTGGTGGATGCTCGACGCCACTCAGGTTGGCGTCTCGCGCCTGGACTCTGCCGCCCGCTCCGAAGACGTGCGCGTGCTTCCCCATCCGGTGCCGAGCCAAGGCGCCGTCCTCACTCTGGAAGCGGGATTGCGTCAAGCCAAGAGCCTAGGCAATTCCCTTTGTTCTCTTCCCCTGGACACAACCACGCTCGACGTGGTGCGTCGCAGGATCGATCTCATGGCCTCCGAAGGCGTTGTACTTCGAGCGCCAGGGCTATCTGATACGTCTCGAAAGGAATCCAAATGGTCAAGCTCGGAGTGAACGTCGATCACATCGCCACCCTTCGCGAGGCTCGTAAGGAGCGCAATCCCGATCCAGTGGCCGCCGCCGTGCTGGCGGAACTTGCCGGTGCCAGCGGCATTACCGCTCACCTGCGCGAGGACCGCCGCCACATGCAGGAGCGCGACCTGCGCCTCTTGCGCCAGACGGTGACCACGCGCCTCAACATGGAAATGGCCCCGACCCCCGAGATGGTCCAGTTCGCCCTGGAGCTCCTTCCTGACATGGTGACGCTGGTGCCCGAGCGGCGCCAGGAACTGACCACCGAAGGCGGTCTGGACGTGGTGGCCAACGAGAAGGTGCTCGACGGCGCCATTGCCCAGTTGCGCGCCCAGCACATCCACGTGAGCCTCTTCATCGATCCCGAGCCGACTCAGGTGCGCACCAGCCAGAAGGTGGGCGCTGACATGATCGAACTGCACACCGGCCACTTCTCGCGCGCCTTTTACGGTGGCATGGGCGACGATGCCTGGCTTGCCGAGCGCGCCCGCCTGCTGGACGCCACGGCGCTAGGGCGCCGCTACGGCCTTCGGGTAAACGCCGGCCATGGCCTCGATTATCAGAATGTCGCCTACGTCTCGAGCATCGAAGGCATTGAGGAGCTCAACATCGGCCACAGCATCATTTCGCGGGCCGTTATGACGGGCATGGACCGCGCTGTGCGTGAGATGGTCGAGGCCATCCAGGCCGGCATCGACGAGCTGCGCTGGTCTCGCTAAGCCAGCATTTTTTGCGCTCCTCTATGCTTCTTCTCTCAAATGAGGTATTTTAATCTCTCAAAGGAGGAAGCTATGAGCGCGGCGCTGGTGAGCTCAAAATCTTTGGCGGTCGTTGTTGGGACCTCTGGCGTCTTGGACAGCCGGGAGGTTTACCAGGCCTCGCCGCTCGATCGCATTGAGATGATTGGTCGCGGGGTGGCCGCCTCCGACGTGGTGGCGCTTGCCCGGTCCTTGAACCGCAGTACCGGTCAACTGATCGCCATGCTCGATGTCGCTCCTTCCACGTTCCAACGCAAGCTGAAGGAACACAAGTCCCTCACTTCAAGCGAAGCCGAAAGGGTCATCGGCTTTTCCAAGCTGGTGGGGCAGGTGGAGACGATGGTCGAGGAGGCCGGAAATCTCCAAGGCTTCGAGGCTTCCAAGTGGCTGGCCGATTGGCTGGATACGCCTAATCCGGCGCTTGGGGGGCGGTGCCCTGGCGAATTTCTCAGCACCTCTGAAGGACTTGGCATCGTCTCGGGCTTGCTCTCGCAGATGCAATCGGGGACCTATGCATGAGCGTTGTCTCGGCGTGGCGCATTGCCGTCGAGACGCGCGACTTTGCCGCCGATGATTTGAGCGGCGGCGGTGCCAAGCTTTCTGGAGGCCGCTGGAACCGCATCGGAAGTGCGATGGTCTATGCCTCTTCTTCCATCGCCTTGGCGTGTTTAGAGACCGTTGTTCATCTCTCGGCAGTAGGGCTTCCGCTGAACCGCTACGTGGTCCGGATCGATATTCCCCGTGATCTCTGGAACGCCGCCATGGTGGCCGATCCGGCACAGTTGGTGGGCTGGGATGCCGAACCGTATGGCGTGACCAGCCAGCGATATGGGGAATCCTGGTTGCAGGCCGGGACTTCGGCTCTCTTGCGCGTGCCTTCGGTGGTCATTCCAGAGGAATCCAACGTACTGATCAACCCTCTCCACCCCGACACTCGGCGCATTGCCGCCGTGAAGCTGCGGCGCTTCCAGTACGATCCGCGGCTTCGCTAACGGGGACGTCTTTCCGCTTTGTGGCTTGGACGGCATTTCCTGGGCGCCTGCCCCGTACCGGGGCACCG
>DAIPHW010000074.1:0-10959 GCA_036771135.1 Fibrobacterota bacterium
TCCAGGTCGGTGACGCCGCGGCGCATGGCGGGGCCCTCGGCAATATGGGCGATGTCCGCAAGCCGTATCGCTGTCGTGGCGATTGGCGTCGCTGGTGGGGCTGCCATGCCGGTGTTCATGCCGTTTCCTGCTGCCGTCGCCGAAGCGGACGTTGGAATCGGGAGCGAGCGGAGATCGTCCAGGGAGCTCACCTGACCGCGGGTGCGCACCATCCATTCCGTTTCGCCGGCCTCAATCGATTCGCCGCCGGCATCGGTGCCCGCTTGGCGCAGCGCGGCCTCGACATCGGAGATCCGCACCCCGCGCCCTTTCAGCAGTTGCGGGTCCACGCTCACCTGGAACTGCCGCACCAGCCCCCCGACCGAGGCCACTTCGGCTACGCCAGAAACTGTCTGGAGCAAGGGCTTTACGGTCCAGTCCTGTAGGCGTCGCAGTTCGCGGTTGTCGAGGTGGTCCGAGAGCAGGGCGTATTCGTAGACCCAGCCGACTCCGGAGGCGTCGGGACCCAGGCGCGGACGGGCGCCTTCGGGAAGCTCGGGGCCGAGGGTGGCAAGCACCTCCTGTACTCGCGAGCGGGCCCAGTAAAGATCTGTGCCGTCCTGGAAGATCACGTAGACCAGCGACTGCCCGAAGAAGGAGTAGCCCCGCACGGCGCGGGCTCCCGGGGTGGATACGAGCCGGCGCGAGAGCGCTTGGGTCACCTGATCCTCGACCGTCTGCGGCGAGGCGCCTTCCCAGGAGGTCTGCACAATCACCTGCGGATCCGAGAGGTCGGGAATGGCGTCCAGGGGAATGGTGCGCAGTGCCCAGAGACCGCCGAGCACCAGGAAGATGGTGAGGAGGATCACCAGGGTGCGGTTCCCGAGAGACCAGGAGATGAGGGCAGAAAGCGGCGTCGGGCGGTTCACGGGGTGCTCTTTCCGGCATTCATGGCCTCGAGTGCGGCCTGCAGACGGCTTTCGCCGTCGAGCAGGAACTGCGCCGAGACCACCACGTCCTGTCCCGGTTCGAGGCCTTCTCGCACCAGGGCCTTGCCTCCAGTGATGGCGCCTAAGGTCACGGCCACCGGACGGAAACGCCCGCCCCCAAGGGCCAGGAAGACCACGTCGCGCCGTCCCGAATGAAGTACGGCGCTTTCTGGAATCAGGGTTCCGGTGGCGCTTCCAGGGCGCAACGTGACCTGGTACAGGGCGCCGGGACGGATGCGCGCCGCCGTCCCAAGCCGCACCGTGGCGGTGCGCGAGCTCCGGTCGAACTGCGGCAAGAGGGCAAGCACCCGCGCCGAGGCTGTGGCCACCCCGGGTCCGGAGACCTCGGCGGCAAGGCCTGGGCGCACGCCGTCAAGATTTGTCTGAGGAAGGTGCGCTTCCAGCAGGGCGCCGCTGCCGCGAGCGATGCGGAACACTTCGGCCCCGGCCATGACCGCCTGGCCGGCGACGGCGCTTCGCTGGACCAGCCATCCGGAGGCCGGCGAGAGGAGCGGAATGGCGCGCACTGGACGTCCCTGCCTTCGTGCCGCTTCCAAGACGGATTCCGTCACTCCGTAGGCTTCCAGCCGCTCGCGGGCGGCGCGAGCGCCGAGGCTGTCTCGCCGTGTTGTGGCTGCGAGCCATTCGCCCTGGGCGGCCACCAAATCGGGACTGTAGAATTTTGCCAAGATTTGTCCTTGGCGGACTGCCTCGCCGGAGCGCGGGGCTTCCACCGCCTCCAGGTATCCCATGGTCCGCACCGTCACCGAGAGCTCGGCCGCTTCGTCTAGAACGCCCTCGGCGTCCAGCCGAAGCTCGCTGCCAAGTGCTCCAGTCTCGGCTCGCGCTGTGCGCACGCCGATCTTCTGAAGCATGGAGGGCGCCACGGTGACTTCGGGGCCGGCATCTGGTGCAGGCTGGCCGGGTTCCACCGAAGTGGAGGAGCTTTCCATGGGAACCAGTTCCATGCCGCAGATGGGGCATTTCCCAGGGGCCTCGCGCACGATCTGCGGATGCATCGGGCAATGCCAGGCCTTGCGGATCTTGGGTGCGGTGTCGGTCGCCGAGACGGCTTGGGCGGGCTCTTCGCGGCGGCAGGCCATCAGAAGCGTCAGAACGGAAATTGTCAAAAGTGCCGTCTTCATCGCGCGCCTCCTAGGTTGTCTAGTCCGGCGGCCTCGGCCAGGCGGACCTTCTCCAGTTCGTACTCGCCGCGCCGCATGATGGCTTCCATGCGCGTCATGCGCACCATCTCCTCCATGGCAAGCACCATGGCAAGCATCTCGCGGCCTTGGCCGTAGCGCCGGCGCGTCTCTTCCAAGGCTGATTCCTGTCCCGGTGTCACCAGGCTGTCCAGGCGGCGCAGGGCCTTCCAGGCCCCTCGGGCGCGTGCGGCGTGGTCGGCAATCTGCGCCCGCGCCATGGTCCCCATGGCGGCGCCGCGCAGCGCGGCGAGTCGCCCTCGCACCTCCTCGGCGGCGACATTGCCCTCCGTCATGCCCCGCGCCCAGGGCGCGAAGGGTAGGCTCATGCCGGCCATCACGCCGACTCCCGGCATGCCGCTCGGCATGCGCATGAGCATCACGCCGCCCATCAGGTCGGGCTTCAGGGCGCGCTCCGAGGCGGCCTTCATGGCCTCTCGCATGTGGGCCTCGCGTCGCATGGCCTCGATGTCTGGGCGATTTAGGCTTGCCTGCACCAGGGCGGAGTCGTTCCAGTCAGGGGGCTCGGGAAGGGCCGGAGAAAGTGAATCCTGGCTCTTTCCGGTCCAGCTTTCGCGCATGGCGCGGGCTGACGCAAGTTCAGCCTCGGCGCTCTGCACTTGGCTTACCAGGGATTCAGATCGGGCGCGCGTCAGCCAAGCCTCAGCGGCGCTCTCCATGCCTTGGGAGAGGTTGCGTGCGGCGCTTTCAGACAAATTTTGAACAATTCCCGCCTGGGATCGCAGCACGGTGAGCTTTTCGCTCGCCATCCATTCCATCCAGGCGGCCTCGCGCACCGAGCGCGCCAATTCCTGTCGCGCCTTAGCCGAGTCGGCACGCGCCATCTCGGTCTTGCCTTGCTGAGAGCGCCGCATGGCAGAAGTCTTTCCCGGCCAGGGGATCATCTGCGAAAGCTTCAGGGTCGTGAGGCCGTCGGATTGGATGTCCAGTTCGCTTTGCGGAGGCATCCAGGCTCCCGTTCCTGCGACCTGCACTCGTTCGACTTCCGGTAGCAAACGTGCTGCCTGGCCGTCGGGGTGGCGCTCCCAGGCTAGGGCCACCCAGCGTTCAATCAGAGGCTCGTTTGCTGCTGTGGCTGCGCTGGCGAGCAGGCAGAGCGCAAACGCTCCGTTTCCGGTGATCGTTGCGATCGACATAGCATCTCCTTCGGTCGCCGCAGGGCGCTTGGAACGCATTGCGGCGCATGATGGAAAAGGCGCGGGACGGATGTCCTACGCCAAGTCTACCATCGAAGGTTTAGCAGAGGAAGGATTGGTGCCGCAGCCACAAAGGAGGGCTGCCGCGCGCCTCCAGGCGGCGGGTGGCTGCGACGGGATGTGTCGCGAAGCTTGCTAAGACGGAGCGGAAGGATGGGGGAAGGACGGCAGCATTGGGGGCCTCGAAGCTGGGCGAGGGAAGCGATGAGGGAGTTGCATCGGGAGCTTTAAGGCAATGGCAGGCAGATGCCCAAGCGCCTTCCGGGGAATTCGCGGAGTGCTCGGGGCAAGGGGCTACCTGCAGGCAGCAGTGTTTGGTCGTTTTGGGGGCGCAAGGCATCATCTGGATGGCGCTCCACACGCTGCTTCCCAGCACCAGCAGTGCCAGGGACCAGGTTCGGAGCTGTTGCATCCAGCGCTTCATGCCTGGAATATATGAGGCAGGCATAGGGAAAAGCAAATGGTGGGCATCCGAAAAGCAAATAAAGGGAGGCCCGCCGGATTGCTCCGACGGGCCGCTCCGGGTGCGCGGTTGGTTAGTTGGGTTGAGAGGACCCGGAGTTTGGAAGCGTGTGCTTCCGCTATAGAGAGTAAGGAATTTGCGCTTGCAAAGGTGTGATCTGGATCACACAAAAGGCATGAAACTCCCTGTTTTTTGCCCTTGACAGGAAGTGCGCTTTTTGCCTTTGCCGTCAAATGACTGCAAATGAGTCGTGGTCCAAAAAGTATTGTCGGTCAAGGCGCCGCTGTGGTAAAGTCGTTCCATGCCGCCGCCACCCCTCGCCTCGCAAGGTCAACTTGCGGTCATGTACCGTACTACGGATCTCTATCGCGCTTGCATGAGCCTCGCCGCAGAAGGTCGCTCCCTGCTGCGTGAAAATGAGGGCATGAAGCGCCTTGGGCTAAATGCCCAGGTCATGGCGGCCCATACCGGCCAAAATGGCGGTTCGCTGGAAGTCATCGTAGCCGAAATTGGACGCCTCAGTATGTCTATTCGCGAGACCTTAGGAAGCATTGTGGCACTGGTTCCGACGCTCAACGATGCGTCCATATCCACCCTGCATCGCTCCCATCTGCGTACGTCCTACGCCCTGGGGGGTGAAGTTGGCATTGATGCGCGCAATCAAGTGACCTACCAAGCGAACTTCGATGGTCTCTGCCGTCAGTTGGAAGCTGATCTGGCGAGCCTTGAAAATGACTTGGCTGCCACGGGAGTTTTGCTGTGTGATCTCGAACGCATTGCCCAGCAGATTCCTCCGGTGGCGAGTCTTATCCGCATTGTGGTGGCAGAGATCCACCTGAAGTCAGAAGAGTTGCTCGGGACGGTGGCTGATCTGGCCCTCTTTCACGAGCTCTTGGATGGCAAGATCGAGCGCATGCGGGAGATCAGTCGTCAGGCCCAGGAACGCATCGAGGAACTTCGGGGAGGAATGACATGAAGGTCCACAAGCTGGTCGAAGGTGCAGAACACGCGTGGTACGTGCTGGGACGCGACGCGGAGCGCACCGAAAGCGTCATCGACACCAACGAATATCTGATCGTGGGGGAAGATGAGGCGCTTTTTTGCGATCCCGGTGGTACTGAGATCTTTCCGCAGGTGGTTTCGGCCGTGAGCGGCATTCTTCCGCTAGAGAAGATTCGCCATTTCCTATGCTCTCATCAGGATCCTGACGTATTCTCGTCGCTTCCATTGTGGATGGGACTCTGCCCCGAAGCCACCATCCATCTCTCCTGGGTTTGGAAGACCTTCGTGGCCCACTATGGTCACGAGTATGTGGATCGTTTCCAGACGCTTCCCGACGAAGGCGGGCGCATCTACCTAGGGCGGCGAGAATTCGAGTTCGTGCCGGCTCACTATCTTCACTCCTCGGGAAATTTCCACCTCTATGATCCGGCGCTTAAGGTGCTTTTCACCGGAGACGTTGGGGCGGCTCTGCTTCCCGAAGGAACGGCATCGCTCTTTGTGGAGGATTTTGGCCAGCACGTCTCTTACATGGAAGCCTTCCATCGCCGCTGGATGCCTTCGGAACGAGCACGCGACGTCTGGTTGGAGCGGGTGCGAGCGCTGGAGATTGATTTCTTGTGCCCGCAACACGGCTCCATTTTTCGCGGGGAGGATGTTGGAAAGTTCCTGGACTGGTTCGCGGGACTTTCGCTCGGGTCTGCTACGGCCTGATCAACTTTGAAATCTTCCTTGTTGGTCTTTGAAAGTTGAGAGATTACATTAACTGTACGGTTAGTTAAAAAATTTTAGCAATCGGGTGCAATAAGGCAAGGCTTCGAGCGTCTCTAGGAAAAGATGGCCATCTGGGTTATTGGGCTCCTGAATGAGAATGCGAAGGGAATCAGCGGACATGAATACAGTACAGAAACAAGGGACGGATTCGATCGGGAAGCTTCTTTTCCAATATTCCCTCCCTGCCGTGGCGGGTTTTCTCGTGAATGCCCTCTATCAGTTCGTAGATCGCGTGCTGGTGGGGCGTGGCATCGGGACCGAGGCGATGGCCGCCGTCACCTGCGTTTACCCGCTCACCATCCTGGTCATGGGAGTCGGGATGTTGCTGGGGACCGGGACGGGAAACCAAATCTCGACGCTCCTGGGAAAAGGCGACAAGGAAGGTGCCGAGCGAGTGCTGGGCCAGTCGCTGCGGCTGGCAGCGCTCTTGGGCGGGAGTCTCCTGCTTGTCCTCTTTGTGCTGGCGCGTCCCATCTTGGAACTCTGCGGCGCTCACGGGAACGTGCTGGCGATGGCGGTGCCCTATCTGCGCATTTCAGCCATCGGCCAGATCTTCCTCATCGCCCTCATCTCCATGGGCAACATCTTGCGAGTTCAAGGACGCCCCAACCTGGGGCTCATCTTCATGGTCGTGGGCAACGTCTTGAATGCGGGACTTGCGGCCTTGGCCATCTTTGGGCTTCACTGGGGCGTGGCGGGAGCGGCGCTAGCCACCACCATCTCGGTGGCCCTGAACTTGGCGGCAGTGCTCGTTTTCGTGCAGAGCCCGGCAAGCCTTCTGAGGATCCGACGCCGTCATCTGGTTGCTGATGCCGCCTTGGCGCGTTCCATCCTGGTGCAGGGCGCTCCCATCTTCCTGATGCAGATCCTGGGCACGGTGCAGTTCCTAGTCGCCAACCGCGGCGCGGCCGGTTTGGACGGGGCTCGCGGCGTGGCCGTGGTGGGTGTCTTCAACACCATCTCCATTCTCCTGATCTATCCGCCCCTGGGGGTTGCCCAGGCCATGCTGCCGCTGGTGGCCTTCAATCGCGGCGCCGGGAACTTTGGGCGGGTGCGCAGCCTGCTTGCGAGTTCGCTCGTCATCACCATGGCCATGGGCGTGATCTTTGCCGTCACTGTCGCATTGCTTCCAGGACCGGTGGCCTCCATCTTCACGAAGTCGGACCTGCGTCTAGTGGAACTGGTTCGCCTGGGGCTTCCCTGGTTCATGATCTCGGTGGCCCTCTTTGGCATTCAGGGGACGGCGTCCCACTATTTTCTGGCCTCGCAGGAGCCGCGCAAGGCGGGAATCCTGCTTTTGGGAAGAAGCCTTCTCTCCATTCCGCTTTTTCTAGTGATGCCCGGACTCTTCGGATTCTTTGGCCTCTACCTGGTGGCGCCGCTTTCCGACATCCCCTTCGCCTTGGTAGCTGTCGTGCTGTTGCGGAAGGAATGGAAGAAGCTCACGGCCGCCGAGCGTGAGCGCGAAGCGGCGGCAATTGTTGAGTGGGACGAGGTGCGACTGCACAAGCGCGCCCTGGAAGACGGCAAGGCTCTGGAACTGCGGTTGGAATACCGCGAGGCCGTGGTCGGAATTTGTCAATTGCGCCGCGAACAGCCTGCGCTGCAGACCATCCAATGGGATGCGCCGGCCCCCTCCTGGGCTCGTGAGATCTTTCAGCAGGCTGGCGAAGAGTGGGCACGCGAGACTTCCTTGGCAGTTTCCTGATTACCTTGATGGACCCACGAAGGAGACTCACATGATTCGCAAGATCGACGACTTCCTGGCCGCTTGGGCAAGTCTTTCCGAAGGCACGGCAAAGGCGCTGGACGCCCTTACGGACGCTTCGCTTTCCCAGCCGGTGGTGGCCGGAGGCCGTACCCTGGGGCGCATCGCCTGGCATGTGGTGACCTCGGTCCCAGAGATGGCTTTCCGCACCGGTCTGCGTTTCGAGGCGCCGAGCGAGGAGGCGCCGATCCCTTCGGCGGCGGAGATGGCTGCGACCTACCGACGTCTTGCCAAGGCTTTGGCAGAGGCGGTGCGTCGCGAGTGGACGGATGCGACGCTTCTCTTGGAAGACGACATGTATGGTGAAAAATGGCCCCGTGGCAGGACGCTTTCTGTGCTCATGGACCATGAAACGCACCATCGCGGGCAGATGACGGTGCTGATGCGCCAGGCAGGCCTCGTGGTTCCCGGCGTTTGCGGTCCTTCCAAAGAAGAGTGGGCAGCCTTCGGAATGCCCGCTCCGCAATAAGCCTAGAGAGCTGAAAAGGGGGCCGCCTTGGAGACTTCTTCCACCACTGCTAAAAAACGTGGCAGGATAGGGGACGGCTCGTCCCGCAGGTAGGCAAGCGAAAGTTCGATGGTGGGAGCGGGCTGGGGCATGGGCTTCAGGACGACTCCCGGCCACGAAAGCTGGCGAGCGCCTTCAGTGACCACGGCAATTCCAAGACCGCCGGCGACCAGGCCAAGTCCTGTCTGGACCTCAAGCGCCTCCTGAACCTCCAAGGGCACGAAGCCGGCTTCGGCGCACAGTTCAAGTACGCGGTTCCCAAGGCTTCGGTGGGTCTGGCGGGGAAAGAGCACGAAGGGATCTTCAGAGAGTTCGGCGATGGAAACGCTGTCACGGCCAGCGAGCGGATGCGTTATCGGTAGAGCTACAGCCAGATCTTCGCGCAGCAGTACCCGGTTCTCGATGCGGGGATGGGCGATGCCGGGGCGAATGAAGGCTGCTTGGGTGCGCCCGTTCAGGAGGGCTGGAACTTGCTGGTCAGTGGTCATCTCGTGCAGTTGGAACTCGACGGCGGGGTAGCGCTGGCGCATTTCGTGGAGCACCGTCGGTAGGATGGTGAACATGGCTGACCCTACAAAGGAGACTGCCAGCACGCCGCTGCGCCCGTCGGCGGCGCGATGGGTCTCGTCGATGGCGGTCTCGGCGATGGAAAGCAGCTGCCGAGCGCGACGCTGAAAAGCGATCCCAGCCGGGGTGAGCTCCACGTGACGGCGGGTTCGCTCCAGGAGCTTTACGCCCAGTTCCTCTTCGAGCTGCTGGATCGTGCGACTCAGTGGCGGCTGGGAGATGTGGAGCCGCAGCGCGGCACGTCCGAAGTGGAGTTCTTCGGCGACAGCGACGAAGCAGCGGATCTGACGAAGTTCCATGAAACCTTCTGATGCGTTTTGGGTATCAATAGATTATCAAAAGATATTGGACTTGTATCTGTTTCGGGATCAAATTTATCCTATGAGTCAGCCAAAGACAGTCTTCGCATCGCATCTTCGCCTGATCGCTGTGGCAATCGCTGGCGTATGCGCCTTTCTTAATCTCTACGCTCCGCAGCCCTTGCTTCCGACTTTGGCGCAGTCTCTGGGCGTCGGAGCTGGAAAGATCAGTCTAGTGGTGAGTGCCACCACCTTGGGGGTGGCGTTGAGCGCTCCTTTCATGGGAATGCTCGCTGATCGCTTTGGACGCCGCCGCATCTTGGTGCTTTCACTCTTTGGACTCTCGGTGCCGACCATGATGGTCGCCACCACCCATGGCCTTGCGACCATGGTGGCGTGGCGTTTTGTCACCGGCATCTTCATGCCGGGGGTCATCGCTTCGGCCTTGGCCTACATCGCTGAGGAATGGAAAACGGGCGCTCCGAAGGCGGTGGCAACCTATGTGACCAGTACGGTTTTTGGTGGCTTTGTCGGTCGCGTGGCGGCAGGGTTCCTTGCCGAGCACGGTGGCTGGCGACTCTCCTTCGTGGTGCTGGGGGTGATCACCTTTGCCGGTGCCGTAATGGTGCAGCGCTGGCTTCCCGCGTCTCGCTCTTTTGTGCGGGAAGGAAATTGGCTGCATTCCTTCACGGACATGGCTCACCACTTGCACAATCCTCGCCTGCTTGCCACCTATGCCGTGGGCTTCAGTGTGCTCTTCTCGCTGGTGGCGACCTTCACTTACGTGACCTTCCATCTGGCGGCGGCTCCTTACAGCCTTGGCCCGGCGCAACAAGGGCTGATCTTCTTCGTCTACCTCCTTGGACTTTTCGTGACCCCAGCCTCGGGAGCTTGGATCCAGCGCTTCGGCGCTGCCCATGCGGTGCTGGGAGCTGTGGTGGTCTCGTGCCTCGGCGTCCTGCTTACGCTGACAGGACCTTTGGCGCTCATCATTGCCGGGCTTGCGCTGTGCTCTTCCGGGGTCTTTGTCTGCCAAGCGGCGGCCAGCAATGTTGTGGGGCAGGCGGCTGACCGCTCTCGCTCGGTGGCGACAGGCCTCTACGTGACCTTCTATTACGCGGGGGGAAGTGCTGGGGCCGTGGTTCCCGGTTGGGGCTGGGATCGCGCTGGCTGGATCGGATGCGTGGCCTTGGTGGTGGCGGTGCAGGTGGTTTGTGCCGGTATCGTGGCTGTCTTCTGGAAGTCGCCGGCCTCTCAGCCTGCCGAAGCGGTCGCTTAGCTCTCTAGAAGGTGCGGCTGGAAGATTTGTGCGAGTGCAGCTTTCCTCCTTGAAGGGCGTAAAGCTGTTGTTAATTTCTTCGCCCAGAATCCCTCCGCAACTCCCTTCGAGAGAGTCCCCATGCGCCACCGCCTGCTGCTGGCTTTGTTGTCCAGCGCGACCCTGACAGCTGCCGCCCCTCCGTCGCTTCTGGTGCTGGACTTCCAGTCCCGTGGCATCCTCGACCGCCATGCGCTTGAAGCCTTGCGCGAAAGGACCCACGAACTCTTGGCTACCCGCAGCGACTATGCCTTGGTGCCTCTCGATACGGCGTGCCGCCGGATGGCCGAGAAGGAGATCACTCTGCCTCCGCGCTGTGACGCCGCTTGCTACGCCCGTTTGGCCTCGCGCTTGGGCGCTGATCGCCTGCTGGCGCCTTCGGTCGAAAGAAACGGTGACCGGCTTCGCATCGGCTATGCCCTGATCCGCGGGCGCGACGGTGCCAAGCTCTCCGAAGGTTCGACGTTCTCCGACGGACGGGTGGGAAAGGCGGTGGACGAGGCGCTCTCGCGGACTCTCGAGGGAAGAACTGAAGGTGGTTTGACACCTCTCCAGTTGGGTGTCACGGGTGCTTTCGCGGCCCTTGGGGCTGGCGCAGCCATTTTCTTCTCGATGCCGCATTCTCGCACCGGAGGCAATCGTGTCGTCTCCGGCGCTGTCGTCGACACCACATCCTTCTGAGCCATCGGAGCCACAATGATCTCGGAATCCTGCAGTCCATGAGCCGGTGGGTGCAGCTCACTAGTAGCTTAAACTTGTTCGCCAAAAGGGGACGGGCCAATGTGTGGAGTCATAGGCTGGAGCCGCCAATAAAATGACCGGTACCATGACGAATATCGAGACTGCGAGCGTCAACACCCTCAAGGGTGCCATGGT
>DAIPHW010000075.1:0-10946 GCA_036771135.1 Fibrobacterota bacterium
CGCCAGGGATGCCGGCGACAGCCCGGGACACCCGCCCATTCACCGACGTAGGGGCGAGGCATGCCTCGCCCTTACAAAACGGGGATAGGGGGTGGGGGCCCGGCAGGCAGCCCGGTGCCCCGCTTGCGCGGGCAGGCGCCCAAAAATGTCAGCTCATGCGGTTGCGCAGATAGGCCAGGTTGGCGTCTTTCCAAGCCGGTCGCGTGACCAGGATGCCCGGCTCCACAGGACCGCGATGGTTGGGAACCTGCAGCGGTTGCCCCGAAAGATCGCTCACCCAGAGCCCGGCTTCGCGTGCCACGAGCAAAGGGGCTGCCAGATCCCAGCCGTACATGCCGCGCGGAGTGGCCAGGTAGGTGTCGGCATCGCCGTGCAGAAGGACGTGGATCTTGGCGCCCACGCCACCGCAACTCAGACGCTCAGGCGCAGGGTGGCCAGCCACCAGGCGCTGCAGATCAGGGCGGTGTTCCAGGGACCGGGACAGCACAAGGCGTTCGGGACCCGCTGGAATTGGATAGGTTGGAAGGATCTGACCATCTGAGATGCGGAGACTGCGGACTCCCCCGCCTAGGCGGGCTAGGTATGCCGTGTCGCAAGCGGGCAGCGCCAAGACGGCAAGGACCGGCTCCCCATTTCGGACCAACGCCAGTTGGAAGGCGAATTCGTGGAGGCCGGCGACGAATTCTCGCGTCCCGTCCAGCGGATCGAGGCTCCAGAAGGCCGCCCCCCCTTCGTCGACGCCGCCTTCCTCACCCAGCACGGGAAGTTCAGAGCGTTCTGCCAACCAGCGAACGGCAAGCTCTTGAACGGCTCCGTCGGCGCATGTCACCAGGTCGTCGGGCTCCCCTTTGGAACGCACCGAAAGTTCGGAACGACGCGGCCCATGGTACTCCATGAGCCGTCGCGAGGCTTCGCGCGCCAGCGGCCAAAGATCGAGGTCGTCGGAATTCACCGTCACAAAACTAGTTTGGCAGCCACCGATGATCCTGGCTCGTCATATCCTCAAGGAGCATATCGCCCCGTTTCTCTATTCCCTGGTAACCATCACAGGGCTTTTCCTGGTGGATTTCATCGTCCAGGTGCTCGACAGCATCCTCTCCAAGGGGCTTCCCTGGAAGGTGGTGCTGGAGCTCTTCGTCCTCAACATGGCGTGGATTCTGGCGCTTTCGGTGCCCATGTCGGTGCTGGTGGCCACCTTGATGGCCTTTGGACGCCTTTCGGCCGACCGCGAGATTGAGGCCATGCGCGCGGCTGGCCACCACCCCTTGCGCATGCTGATGCCGGTGGTGATCGCGGGGACGCTGGTGGGCGTGGGGCTTTTCTTCTTCAACGATCGCGTGCTCCCGGAAGCCAATTACCGGGCCGCCTCGCTGCGCGAAAATATCTCGCGCAAACGGCCGGCCGTGGTGCTCCAACCGCGCACCATGATCCAGGACTTCGAAGGCTTTCGCATCTGGATCGACCGCGTCGACCGCGGCACCGATTCGCTGCGCGGCATCGTCATCTACCAACTGGATCCGACCTCCCCTCCCATCGTGATCACTGCCCGCGCCGGCACGGTGGCGCAATCGCCCGGAGAAGACCTGTGGATCTTTGAGCTGCGCGACGGCGAGACCCACAGTCAGGACCGGCAAGATCCGCGCAACTACCTGCGCACCGGCTTTCGGGAATTGCGGGTGGAAGTGCCCAATGTGGATTCGCGCCTAAACCGCAACGGCAAGGGCTTTCGCGGCGACCGCGAGATGGGCGTGGCTGAGATGCAAGGCAATTTGCGCGCAGCCCGCGAACGGGAACACCAGCTTTCTGAAGAGGCCTCGGAGCGGATCCTGGCGGACCTGCGCGACGAGGAATCGCTGCTGGCAAGCGATTCGGCTCACCCGCCAGCATCTGATGCGCTGCAGCGCGAAGCGAAGGCCTTTACGCTTGCCAAGGCTCCCGTCTCGGCGGTGGAGAAGTTCCTGGGACTCTGCTTCTCGCGGGAACGCGACGCCGAGATGACGGCCTCGCAAATCGGCGCCGAACGCCACGAGCAATCGCGCTATCTGGTGGAGATCAACAAGAAATTCTCGATTCCCACCGCCTGCCTGGTCTTCATTCTGCTCGGGGCACCGCTTGGGGTGATGGCCCGCTCGGGAGGTATTGGCACCGGCGTCAGCTACAGCCTCGCCTTCTTCGTGATCTACTGGGTGTGCCTCATTGGCGGCGAATCGCTCGCCGACCACCAGCGCCTTGAACCTTGGCTTGCCATGTGGTTTCCCAACATCCTCTTCGGAGTGGTCGGGATTTTCTTGGTCGCGCGCATGGGGCGTCCCAGTCGCCTCTCGCGCCCTGGCTGGCTGCGCTTTCGCAGACGCCGCACGCCTCCCTCGCAACCCAAGGAGACGCCGTGAAGCTCGACCTTTTCGTGCTGCGACGCTTCCTGGCCACCTTCTTGATGGCCATGGTGGCGGTGCTCGTCATCTTCGTGGCCGTGGACTACGTGGGAGCCATCCGCCTCTGGAGCGACAAGCCCTTTGCCGAGGTGCGCCGCTACTACTTCTACGCCATTCCCTACATCGTCTTCCTCTCTTCGGCCATTGCCCTGCTCCTGGCTACCCTCTTCACCTTCGCGGGCTTTGCGCGGCGCCTGGAATTGATGGCCATGCTGTCCGCCGGACGTCCCTTCTGGCGCATCGCCCTTCCGGTGTGGCTCTTCGGCATCGCCTACACCGGGGTGTGGATCAAGCTTCAGGAAAACGTGATGCCCCGCTGCAACCACGAGCGGCTCAAGATCCGCCAGCCCAAACGCTCGGTCTTCACCTCCACGCCCATCAAGAGCGATTTCGCCTACATGGCCGGCGGCACCGACCCGATGTTCTTCCGCACCTACTCAAGTCAGGCGCGCGAAGGCTGGGACGTGACGCTTTGCCGCCCCGGTCGCGAAGGGCGCCTATTGGAGCGCATCGACGCCTTTCATGTGCGCTGGAACGACCAGGGCTCCTGGGTCTTCCAGAATGCGCGCCGCCGCGTCTTTGACACCGCAGGCAGGCTCGTCACCTTCCAGAACCTGGACACCTTTGCCATTCCGCTGGCCGGAGTCCGGCCGGAAGACCTCATCTCCACCAAGGTCCAGCCCGACGAGATGACGCTTGCGGAGCTTTCCCACCGCATCCAGGCGCTGCGACGCGCTGGCGAACCGACCCACGCCTACGAGGCTGAAATGGTCTTCAAGCGCACCTCTCCGTGGATCAACGCCATCGTGGTGCTCATCGGAACAGGCCTTGCTGCCTTGCTCGGACGCCGCGGACAACCGCTCGCCTTCGGCATCGGCATCTTTTTGGCCTTTGCCTTCTATGCCAGCGCTCGCCTGGGGCTAGCGCTGGGGCATTCCGGAGCCATCAGTCCCTTCTGGGCCGGCTGGGCTCCCAACCTCGTCTTCTTCGCAATCGGAATTGGACTACTATGGCGCGCGAGTCGAAATTGAAACGCCTTCCTGCGTTCATCCTCTGGGCGGGAGCTCTCATCGCCTGGTACTGGTCTCCCCTCTCCTCGCTGTGGCTGTGCATTTCCGGCCTTCTGGTGTTCATTGCCCTGCGGCCCCATCGCGGCAAGGAGCCCGAAGACGCCTCCCCCAAGCCCGCGCCCGCCAAGCCGATCGCGGAACCGGCACCGCGTCGCAGCGAGACCATCGCCATGCCCTCGCTCGCCGCAGCGCGTCCGGCCAAGGAGCCGGTTTTAGATGCGGTGCCCTCGCCCTCGGCCTGGCGCGAAGTTCAACTGGCCCTGGACCAGGAGAATGCCGCCACCTTGGCTGGCCTCTGCGTGGTGGCGCGGAGAGCTCTTGGATGCCGCAGCGTCTCCGTCTTCCAACCCGCTCGCGATGGCATGGCCCGCCTGCGCACCTGGGACACCGCAGCTGAAGATCTGATTCCCGGATCGCTGGCTCATCCGGGCAAAGGCTTGCTGGGCATTCCCCTCAAGGTGGAAGGCCCCGAGGAACTCTACGAGTCCGATGTTCCTCACTCCCAAGGTTGCGACTGGTATACCTCGTCGCGCACTCGCACCCTGGGAGTGGCCCGCTTTACCGTTGGCGGACACACCGGCCTGGTGGTGGCCGACGACGAGCGTCCCGTGGCCTTTCCCCGCGAAGGTCTGGAATCCCTGACGCTTTTGGGAGCCGCTGCCGGTGTGCTTCTGGAGCGCGGAACGCGACTAGCTCGGGAAAGCCGGCAGAAGGACGTCTTTGCCAACCTCCTGGAGGTGGAGCGCGCGCTCTCCGAACTGGACGACGAACATTCGGTGCATGAATTGCTGCAGCGTTTCCTGTCTGACTTGGTGGCCGAAGGCACCTTCCTCTTGGTGAAAAGTTCCGAAGAGCAGTCTGGCGAAGGCGTGGTGGCATGGGCCCACGGGCACGATGCCGAAGGCTATGCGGATTTTCCCTTCGCCATTCCCGGCAAAGGGGTGTTATCGCAAGCCCTGGCCCGCGGGGAATTCCTGGGACGGCGCCTTGCTCCTGGGGAAAACGTGGTCCTGCTCGCCTCTGGAGAGCCGCCCCTTTCGCTGGAGCGTCCCGGAGACCTCTTCGTGGTGCCGCTACGTACCCAAGGGGATACGACAGCCGCCTTGGCGCTGATCTGCCCGGACCATTCCCGCATTCCCCCGTTCTTGCGTGAAGCGGTGGAATTGGTGGTGGCCTCGGCTGGGCAGGTGCTCTCGCGCATCGGCGCCCGCCGCGAACTGGAAAACCTCGCCACCCGCGACGGCCTGACAGGCCTCATCAACCACCGCACCTTCCAGGCGGGCCTGCGTCGGGAAATCCTGCGCGCTCGCCGCACCGGTCAGGGACTTGCTTTCCTGCTCACCGACATCGACCACTTCAAGGCGGTCAACGACACCCATGGGCATCCGGCAGGCGATGCCGTGCTGCGCCACGTGGCCGAGGTGGTCCGTGCTCAGGTGCGGGAAGATCTGGACATCGCGGCCCGCTACGGTGGCGAGGAATTCGGCTGCGTGCTGATTGGTGTCGATGCCGAGCGCGCCATGGAGACGGCCGAGCGCATCCGCACCGCCGTAGAAAGCTCCCCAGCAGATATTGGCACGGCGACCGGACTTTCGGTCACCCTTTCCATTGGTGTCTCCATTTTTCCGCAGGACGCCAAGGAACCGCAAGAGCTGATCGATCGCGCCGACCAAGCCCTGTATCGTGCCAAGAACTCCGGACGCAACCGCGTCGAACGGGCACTAGGCCCCGGATGAGCCCCGAGCAGGACCTCCTCTTCCTGGAAGAGGCGATCCGCGAGGCGCACCTAGCCGGAAGCGAGGGCGAGGTGCCTATCGGTGCCGTCATCGTATCGGCCGAAGGTGAGATCTTGGCACGTGGCCGCAATGCCATGGAGCATCGGCAAGATGCCACTGCCCACGCCGAGATGTTCGCCTTGCGCGAAGCGGCTCGGCGCCTGGACTCCTGGAGGCTGGACGGCTGCACCCTCTACGCATCCTTGGAACCATGCCCCATGTGCGCCGGTGCTATCCTAGGTTCGCGCATTGCCCGGGTGGTCTTCGGGGCCTACGATCATCGCTTGGGAGCCTGTGGTACCCATTGGAATATTCCCGGCGAGAATCCTATCCATCGCCAAGTGGAAGTGATCGGAGGACTGCGACAGGAAGAATGCGCAAACCTGCTGCGCGATTTCTTCCGCGAGTTGCGGCAGGGCATTCGCCCTAGCAGCAAAGCACGACGCATGCCGGAATAACCTCCGCGTCCTCGCTCCCAAAATTCTACCTTGGGTTGCTTGATGAAGCCCATTGCGATTCTTTTCGAGGAGCGGTCTTGCGCCTCCTAATCGCCAACGACGATGGCGTAAAAAGCCCGGCTCTATGGATTCTCGTGGATGCGCTGCGCGCTCACCATGAAATCGTAGTGGCTACGCCTGCTCACGAGCAGAGCGGTACCGGACACGCCTTCACGTTCCAGCGCGCCATCCACGTCGCCCAGCAGAGCCGCGAGGGCGTGCCGGTGTACGTGGTGGATGGCTTCCCTAGCGATTGCGTGAAATACGCCATTTGCCACGTAGGACTCGCCAATTTTGATCTGGTCCTTTCCGGCATCAATCCCGGGGACAACGCCGGCGTCTGCGAGCCCTACTCCGGAACCCTGGCCTGCGCCCGCGAAGCCGCCCTCTTCGGCCTTCCCGCCATCGCTCTTTCGAGCCTTGGGACCACTCCGGCCCATTTCCAGGCCATTGCCGCTTGGGCCGCAAGGCTCCTGGAATGTCCGCTGCCGCCCTTTCCCCGCGGCTCCTTCTGGAACGTGAACTTCCCTGCCATGCCTCCCTCCGAGTGGCAGGAACTCAAGATCTGCCGAGCTTCTTCCGCCATGTTCCTGGACCGCTACCAGGAAACCACCCCGGGAACCTGGCAACTGATCGGCAACAAGAATCCCGTCGGTATCGAACCCGGCACTGACGACGCATGGCTTGCGCTGGGGCACCCGGCCCTGGTCCCCTTGCGCATTGACAGCACCCACCACGAACTGGCCGAGCGATTGGAATCCACCTTTCCTGCGGCTGCGAGCAAAGCATGAGCGACGACATCGAAACCCCTGACGACAACACCCCCGTGGTCCACACCGACTCCCAAGGGGGGCGGCTGAACCTCGTGAACATCGAGAAAGAACTGCGCTGGAGCTACCTGCGCTACTCGATGAGCGTGATCGTGGCACGCGCCCTTCCCGACGTGCGCGATGGCTTAAAGCCAGTGCATCGCCGCGTGCTGTTCGCCATGAACGAGCTGGGACTTGAGCACAACAAGTCCTACAAGAAGTCGGCGCGTATCGTCGGCGACGTCATCGGCAAATACCATCCGCATGGCGACACGGCAGTCTACGAGACCATGGTCCGCATGGCCCAGGACTTCTCGCTGCGCTACATGCTGGTGGACGGCCAGGGTAACTTTGGTTCGGTGGACGGCGACACGGCCGCTGCCATGCGCTATACCGAAGCGCGCATGCGCACCGCCGCCGAGTACATGCTCCAGGATCTGGAGAAGGAAACCGTCGACTGGGGCCCGAACTACGACGACTCCCTGCAGGAGCCGCTGGTGCTCCCCTCGGCGATCCCCAACCTGATCGTCAACGGCACCACCGGCATCGCCGTGGGCATGGCCACCAACATGGCCCCCCACAACCTGCGCGAGACCATCGCCGCCTGCTGCGCCGTCATCGACAATCCCGAGATCGAGCCCATCGGCCTCCTGGACTACATCAAGGGACCGGACTTCCCCACCGGCGGCATCATCTACGGCAAGAACGGCATCCGCAACGCCATCGTCACGGGCCGCGGTCGCATCGTGGTGCGGGCCCGCCACCATTTCGAGGAGATCGGCACTCGCGAAGCCATCGTGTTCACCGAGATCCCCTACATGGTGAACAAGGCGAAGCTTCAGGAGAAGATCGCCGAGCTGGTCAAGGAACGTCGCATCGAAGGCATCTCCGACGTGCGCGACGAATCCGATCGCAACGGCATGCGCATCGTGATCGAGTGCAAGCGCGACGCCCAGCCGCAGATCATCCTGAACCACCTCTTCAAGCTCACCCAGCTCCAGGATCCCTTCCACATCTACAACCTTGCCCTGGTCAACAACCAGCCCAAGGTGTTGAACATGAAGGAGCTGATCGTCCACTACGTGGACCACCGCGTGAACGTGGTGCGGCGTCGCAGCGAGTTCGAGCTGAAGAAGGCCAAGGAGCGCGCCCACATTTTGGAGGGCTACCTCAAGGCTCTCGACCATCTCGACGAGATCATCAAGCTGATCCGCGCCAGCACCTCCACCGAATCGGCCCGCAACGCCCTGGTGGAGCGCTTCGAGTTCAGCGAGATCCAGGCCCAGGCCATCCTGGAGATGCAGCTGCGCCGCCTCACCGGCATGGAGCGCGAGAAGATCCAGAACGAGTACAACGAACTGGAAGCTCGCATCCGCGTGCTGGAGGCGATCATCGCAAGCCACGAGCAGCAGCTTGCCGTGGTGCGCCAGGAACTGGTCAAGATCGGCGAGGAGCTGGGCGACGAGCGTCGGACAGAAATTGTCGAATCCTCCGACGAGGTCTCCATGGAGGACCTCATCGCCGACGAGCCGATGGTCGTGACCGTGACCCATACCGGCTACGTCAAGCGCCAGGCCCTCACCGAGTACCGCGCCCAGAGCCGCGGCGGCAAGGGCGTCACCGGCGCCGGCCTCAAGAACGACGACGTGGTCGACCAGATCTTCGTGGCCACCGCCCACGCCTACCTGCTGTGCTTCACCACCTTGGGTCGCTGCTACTGGCTGCGCGTGTGGGATCTTCCCATCGTCAACCGCACCGCCCAGGGGACCTTCATCGCCAATCTCCTCAATCTCAAGGAAGACGAGAAGGTCAAGACGGTGGTTCCTGTGCGCGGCTTCGGCGGCACCGGAAAACTGGTGTTTGCCACCCGCAAGGGCATCATCAACCGCATTCCGCTTTCGGCCTTCAAGAACATCCGTCGCGAAGGCATCATCGGCCTGCAGCTGGACGAAGGCGACGAGCTGGTCACGGCGCTCCTGGTGGAGGCCGAGCCCGACCTGGTGCTGGCCTCTCGCGAAGGCCAAGCCATCCGCTTCCCGCTTTCCGCTTTCCGCGACCTGGGGCGCGGCACCCGCGGCGTGCGCGGCATCAACCTCTCCGAGACCGATCAGGTGGTGGGGCTCGTCAAGGTGGAAGACGAGGCGACGCTTCTGACCATCACCGAGAAGGGCTTTGGCAAGCGCTCCCAGCCCGACGAGTACCGCGTCACCAACCGCGGCGGCAAGGGCATCATCAACGTGCGCGTCACCGACAAGAACGGCCCGGCGGTCTGCCTCATCTCGGTGAAGGCTGGCGACGAGATCATGGCCATCACCAAGGAAGGCATGGTGATCCGCACCGGCGTGGATGACATCCGCGAAACCGGGCGCGACAGCCAAGGCGTGATCGTGATTCGCCTAGATGAAGGTGACGTCGTCCAGGACGTGGCCCACGTGGTCGCCGACGAAGAAGATTCGAACCTGCCCGAGGCCGGAGGCGAATCCCTGGTGGATTCTACTGCTTTGCCTGAAGACGAATCCGAGTACCCGCCCATCGTGGACCCCAACGACGAAGACTGATGCCTGCGCTGAACCGCTTCGTGTTCCTGTGCATCGCCGAGCGTCAGGCGATCTGCACGGCGATCCTGTCCCAGCTCGGACATGACTTCGAGCTGGTGACCCACCCTCGGGAGGTGGTGCGGTTGTGTGTTGAGGGCGATGTGGCAGGGGTCCTGCTCGACACCATCAGTTCGGTGCGGGTGGGAATCCACGAGATGGCCGCCGTCTACGACATGGGCATCAACATTCCGGTTTTGCGGGTCTCAGGGTGGGAGGCTGGCGTCCCCATCGCCATGTGCAACGCCCCCTTCCGCAAGGGGCCTCTGGAGCAGAGTCTCCGCGAAATCGTTTCAGGTGATCCGTCTTGGAATCATCCCACCTATTTGCGGCGCACCTTGCGCGTGCCGCTGCCAACTCGCATCGAGATCCGAGACGATGCCGAGGAAATCAAAGGGTACGGCATCAACGCCAGCGTCACCGGAACCTTTGTGCTGACTTGGGACTCCCCTCGCCTCGGAGAGATCGTGACCGTGCGGTTCTTGGACCTTCCTTTCTCTTTTGAAACCAAGGCCCGCGTCTGTCGCTCCACGCCTTGGGATGCTGCAAAGAAAATTCCCGGTTGCGGTCTGGCGTTCCTGGAGAAGCCTCCCGAAGACTTTCGCCATATGATCGCCGACATCCACTTCCGAAGAATTGCAGGAATGTCCACGGAATGTGCCGGAGCAGAATTTCTCGATCCTGAGGCGGTCTTTCCAATCCATATCGCATGAGCTCTCGAGTTTTCTTGGGACGCCGTGCGGAGCGCTTGGATTCCATCCTTTCCTAACTATTGTTGTCCTGAATCTTTGGTGAAAGAATGGGCGATGCGTGGAACGATATGTGGATTCGTCGCGGGAGCAGTCTTGATGGCCCATGGCAAGACAACGGATAAAATCGGAACCGCCCCGCTTTCAGCTCCTTTGGGGTGGGCTTCGGTAGATCTTTCCGATTCCAAGCTTCTCTGGACCGGGCGACTAGATAGTCACCACCCCATTTTCTCCTGGACCGGAAGCCGTTTGCATCTGCGCTTTCAGGGCCATGGCGTGCGCTTTCACTTCGCTTCGCTCGGCGATTCCCGTATGGTCGGCGTCCACCGCAACTTCTACAACCTCTTCATCGATGGCGACAGTTCCATCCACCCTGTTTCCAAAGAGGAACGGGAGATTGCCGCCGAAGAGCTTCCCGATGGCGAGCACGACGTCGTGCTCGAAAAGGCCAGCGAAGCCCTGTGCGGGCGCGATCGGTTAGTGGATATAGAGCTCTTGGACGGACGCCTGCTGCCGACGTCTCGCCCCTCTCGCAGCCTTCTGTTCCTGGGCAATTCCATCACGGCCGGCTACGGCGTGGAAGCGGAAGATTCCAAGGAATCCTTCTCTCCAGAGACCCAAAACGGCATGGATTCCTACGCCGGCGTCTGCGCCCGACTACTTGGGGCGGAGCGCGTACAGATCTGCATTTCGGGACGCGGCCTGGTGCGCAACTTCGACGGCACCACGGAATTGACCCTGCCCAAATTCTACGCCTCAACAGCTCCCCAAGACGCGCGCCCTTGGAAAGGCCGGGAAGATCCCGATGCCGTGGTGATCGAGATGGGGACCAATGATTTCTTCCGCGGCGATCCTGGCCAATTGCCGTTCGTGCTTACCTACCAGACCTTGGTCAAGGACCTGCTGAACCGCTACCCCAAAGCCAAGATCGTGCTCTTGGACAGCCCCATGCTTACCAACGACTTCCCCATCGACACCGCTACCGACCGCCCCATCGCGAGCTTCTCGCAACTGCGCTTC
>DAIPHW010000076.1:0-10701 GCA_036771135.1 Fibrobacterota bacterium
ATTCCTTCACTCGTTCCGTAGCTCGACTTTCCTCTCCTTCCTACCTCTAAACTGTCAACTGAAAAGGGAAAGCAATAGCTTTCCCTTTTTCGTGTTTACAGTTTTTCAGCGTCAACAATCCCTGCTATGGATTGCTAACGCTACGGTTACGAGTAGCGGATCTCCTTAACAATCCAAGAAACTTCCCCCTTAGGTGTGTTCACGAGAGCGGTCTCACCTTGGCGCTTTCCTAGTAGAGCTTTCCCAATGGGAGACTCCAAAGAAAAGCGGCCGGCCATGGGGTCAATTTCGTCCTTGCCGACTAGGGTGATCGTCATCGACTTGCCATGCTGGTTTTCAAGGTCGATGGTGGCACCGAAGCGCACCATGCCCGTGTCGTTGGGAAGTTGATTGACGACCAGAACACTATCTAGACGACGCTGGAGAAAGCTGATGCGTTTGTCGATCTCGCGCAGACGCTTCTTGCCGAAGATATACTCGGCGTTTTCAGAACGATCACCTTGGGCGGCGGCAAAGGCCACCTCCTCAACAAGCCGAGGACGTTCAATATCGATGAGCTGATCGTGCTCGTCACGCAGCGCTTGGTAGCCTTCACGGCTGATGGGAGTCTTTGTCATAGAGGAACGCAGCAAGCTAATTTCTGAAGATATGGAAGAGGGTGAAACCGTACGCATTGTTCTGCCGGAGTCCGACGAGGATTTGTTGGACGAGTGCGAGATCGAGACCTTCCGCTCAAGCGGACCGGGCGGTCAGCACGTCAACAAGACGGAAAGTGCCGTGCGCCTTCGGCATGGACCGAGCGGTGTGGTCGTGCAGTCGCAGGAAGATCGCTCCCAGCATATCAACAAGCTCCACTGCCTGCGGAAATTGCGGGAACGTGTGGCGGCGCTCAACTTCCGACCTAAACCTCGCAAAGAAACTAAGCCGACCAAGGGCTCCAAGCGAAGGCATCGTATCGCTAAGACGCAACATTCCGCCAAGAAGGAGTCGCGGCGCCAGAGTTGGTCTTCAGACGGGGAATGACGACTTGAGCTGAATCTTCTCGGGATCTCCCCACAGTTGGCGATGGGTGATCCGTTTCACGAGTTCATTGCGTTTGGGAAGGATGGATTCGATGGCAAAGGCCGGATCGGCGCTGTCGCGAGTCACGGCAATGGGCAAAAAATGTCCGTCTGCGCCGGCAATAGACTTGATCTGAGGCGTGCGAGGGCTTTGGCCTTGGCGCACGACCACTGCGGTTTCGCCGTTTGCGAGGTGTACGAAGGTGCCGGGTGGGAATATCCCCAAAATGCCGATGAAGCGCCCTGTGAGGCCAGCATCGACCTCGGCACCCCGGCGAGCGAAGATCTCTTGGATCGCGCTGGTTCCCTGCACGGCGTCGCGATAGCCGCGCTCCTTGGTCATGGCCGAATAGATGTCGGCGATCCCGAGAATGCGAGCCCAGGGATGGATCGCTTCGTCCAAGGCTCCCTCTGGATAGCCGCTGCCGTCGAGGCGTTCGTGATGCTGCTCAACCGCCAGCAGCCAGCGAGAATCCTCTACCCCTGCTTCTTCCAGCAAGCGCTTGCTGACTCGCGGATGCCAGTGCAGTTGCTGCTGCTGCTGGTCGTTCAGTTTTCCGCTCTGGCGATCAAAGATCTCCTGCAGCCCAAGAAAGCCAAGATCTCGTGTCAATGCGGCGGCTTGCAAGATGCGGCGGTCTCCATCAGATTCGCCCATGCTGCGTGCGACAAGTTCGCACAGCGTGGCCGAATGAACCGCATGAAGAAGGGCATAGTGAGCGCCTTCAAAAAGCTCCAGGGCGGCCAAGAAAGCCTCGCTGTCCTGAGTGAGCGCCATTTGGATGGCCGAGGCGATTTCCAGGATGCGTTCGGATTGCCGCTTTTCGTGCCGGAAAAGAATGGCGACGAAGGTTTCATCTAAATCGACAAGTACTCGTTCCACGGAAGCAAAGAAACGAGAGCGCACATTGAGCAGCACGCCAGGCCGGCGCCCTGGTCGGCTCCACGGACATTGGATGTGCAGCAAGGCTTCGGGAGGAGCATCTTCGCGGATCCAACCATCTTGCAGGGTGCTGAGGTGCTCAGTGGTGAGTCGCATGCCAGCGCGCATGCGGAGTTCTCCATCGCGACTGTAGATATTGTGCGGCAAAACGAGATCGTCATGCAGCCATTGCGTGGGGATCTTTTTAAGAATTGCCGATCGGCATGCTTCATCGGGTATAGGCACAGACACAATTTACTGTCAGAATGACCCGGTGCCGGCCAAGAACCTCATAAGCTCGCACGTTGAGTCTTCGCCCGTTTGGTAGATTGGGCGATCCTTCCACTGTTCCGGAGGCCAGCGATCGAGACCTGTGTACGACATTTGCATGCGGCGTTAGAGCAGTTGCGCGCTGCGCCCACTTCCTTCGCCACGCCGGCGGCGGAGCAGGCTTATGCGCAGTTGTCCGGCCAATTGGCTGCCGGGCACGCGGTGGTCTTGCGTTCGGCCCTAGAAGGCCTGGATGCTGGCGATCAGGCAATTTTGCCCTCCGACCCTCAGGCGCTTGCCTCTTTCCGGTTGCGTCTCGACGCCCTGCGCACCGATATCGAGACGCGGCTAGATCGCGTGCGAGCCGATCTTCCGCATCGCCTCGGCTTCGAAACCCTAGGCACCCAGCTCCTGCAGGCCGAATGGCTCACGGAAATTGCCCCAGGAATCTGGAAGCTGCCGGGAAAGGGAACCAAGCGGGAGGCGCGGGCCGTCTTTCATGTCGCTTACCACGCCTTGGTCGCCGAATGCGAGCGCTACTTGGTGCAGGCGCACAGCCGACTGGAGCACTTGCAGGAGAATCTCGCCAAGCGCTGGCACGAGCAGCCGCTGCCGGGAAATCGTGCCCGCATGCTGCCGCTCCTTGAAGAAGGCACTCGCGACGCTTTCTTCAAGCGCTTGAACCTGTGGCGTTTGCGCATGCCGATCCTGACTGAGCAGTCTTTTTGCGACCGGATCCTTCCTTGGGACAAGCTGGAGGGCCGCAGCGCCGAAGAACTTTTTGCGCGTCTGGGAAGCCCTTGGGAACGCCCCGGAGAAGTCGGCGCGGGGCTTTGCGGTTACGGCCGCGATGTTGTCGATTTTTGTCAAATTCTGTTGGAATCCCTGCTTACCGCCTGTGAGAAGCGCTGGGCGCTTTTTCTTCTGGGCGAAGGATTCCTGCAACCAACCACTCGGGAAGGAACCCCATGAATATCCGCCTCGTTTCCACCACCCTACTCGGCGCCGTTTCGGGAGCTGTGGTGGCCGCCACCGCGGCGCCCCACGGCGGCGTGCTGCTGTGGGTCGCTTCGGCTCTGCTTGCCGGTGCCGTCTGCGCGGCGCTGGCTCCTCACGAAGGCGGCGTTGCGAGTTCCGCCGGTGCCTCCGACGAAGCCTTGCGCGACCTCGCTGATCGCCTGGACGACCTGACGAAGACGCTGCCGGATCTTGTCCAGGAGCAAACACAGAAATTGTCACGGAAGTTGGAAGAAAGCCGCATCGACATCGCTCCCGTGGTGGAAGCGATCCGCGCTGTCGATGCCGGACTCAGTCGTACTTCCCAGGAATTGTCCCGTGAGATTGGAAATGCCAAGCCGGACCTTTCCGGGCTTGAGGCTGCGATGCAGGCAAACGGTGCTGTCCTTTCCAAGCTGGATGATCGCCTAGCTGCCGCTGTCGCCGCCCATAGCAGCGACGCTCAGGCATCCCGCGAACTTCTGGTGCAGAACCGGGAGGCGCTTACACAGGAAAGTCAGGCGGTTGCAGAAGCGGTTCGAGCTATTCCCGTGCTCGACCTTGGGCCGGTACTTGCCAAGCAGGACGAGCTTCTTTCGGCAGTTTCCGCGGGCACCAAGGATGCCCAGGCTACCCGCGATGTCTTGGTGGAGAGCCGAGAAGCGCTTGCGCAGGAATGCCAAGCCATTGCCGAAGCTGTGCGCGTCCGCCCTGCGCTGGACCTTGCGCCAGTGGTCTCGGGACTCGACGAACTGAAGATTGCAGTTTCTGTTCGGCCCGATGCTGTTGCCGACGAGCGGCCGCTTGCGGCTCTTGAGGCGTTGCGGATCCGTTCGGAGCGTGACGGGGAACGTTCGCTGGAACTCTTGGCCGAGATCTCCGCAAAGTTTGAGGATATCCGCGACGAGTTCACGAAACTTGGCGGGACGCTCATCTCCCAGACCATGTCGTTGGAAGGTTTGCGCGAAGAGGCTGGCGTTCACGGCAAGCGGCACGAGGAGTTTATTTCCGAGGAATTGCAGAAATTGTCGCAGGTGCTGGTCGGACAGGCCGAGGCTCTGGAGCTCGCCATTGCCGCCATTCGCCTGGAGGCCCCGGCGGCCTCTTCTTCGTCTTCCTCGGGCATGGACACGCACGCTTTCACGGCGCTGGCGCAGTCCCTGGACAACATCGCAGACTCCCTGCCCACCCGCCTCGACGAGATGAACCATCGCCTTTCCGAGGGCCTAGGGGAGGCCGTCAAGTCTCAGGAGGAATCGCTGCAGCGGGTTTTTCAGGCGCTGTCGGCAGTGGATCCTCTGGCCGAGCATCTGGCAAGTCACGGTGCCCAGTTGGAGTCGCTGACCGGACATCTGGAGACCGCCGGCTCGCTTCTGAGCGACATCCCCGAGAAGCTCGAAGGCAGCGTGCGCACCCTGGAAGAATCGCTTTCCACCTTGCGCGCCAATCAGACGGAATTTGCCGCCTCTGTGGAGGTCTTCACGGGCGCCGCCGAAGCCCTTTCGGGGAAGGTTTGTGCCGATGCCGGCACTCCCGGACAGACCAGTATGGACGGCCTGGTGGACCACAAGGCCTTTCTCGACGCTCTGGGGCGGGTGCTCTCCGGCTTTTCGCAGTCGCTGCAAGGCGTCTTGGCGGAAAGCTCGCAGCGCACTCAGGACGTGCTGGTGGAGCTTTGTGCTCGTATTGATTCTCAGGAAGGGAAATGAGCGAACTTTCCGAAGCCTTGACGGCCTTGGAAGGCCGTTCCCGGGAGCTGCCGGCAGAAGAAGCGATGCGTCCCTGGCTTGAGGCCATGCTCCGCTCGGCCCGTGACAGTCTCGTATGCGGTCTTGAATTGCAGGCCAAGCGCTTGGCCGATCGCGTGGAGCGCGCCGTGGAACGCGCCGAAGGGCGGCGAGCCCGTCGCCAGGAGCGTGCCGAAGCCCGCGTGGAGGCCGATTGGCTGCCTCTGCCTTCGCGCGCTGAGCAACTGCGTGGCGAACTTGAAAAGGCCGTCCGCAAAGGCTTGTACGCCCTTCCAGATGCTGAAATCCCGACCTTGCTGCGCCGCCTCACGAGCCTGGATGAACGAGCGCTCCTGGAACTTCGTGGACAGTTGGTCTGGCGCCGCACGCGCTGGCTGCGTTCGCGCCGGCGTCCTTGGAATCGCCCCTTCCACCCTTCTGAAGATGCGACCGTGGGACTTTACAACAATCAAGGTGTGACGGCTGACGTTTTGGAGACGGCATCGCGCGTAGCGCCGCTTTGGGTCGACGATCTTTTGGAGCTGGAACGGCAGTTTGCCGGGCTGGATGCCATGCTTGGTTTGGTAAAGTGACGAACTAGCGGTCGCGCGGGGGTCGGGTTAGCTATTTTGCGCCCATGGTTGACGAGATCCACGAAGAATGCGGCGTCATGGGTGTGTGGGGCAGCGAGCGATCCTGCCAGAGCGTGGTGATGGGACTTTTTGCCATGCAGCACCGCGGACAGGAAAGTTCGGGTGTAGCCACCACCGATGGACAGGTCATCCGGCTGACGCGCCGCATGGGTCTGGTCACCGAGCTGACGCACGAGCTTGAGGCGCACGGGCAGCTGCCCGGTAACGCCTCGATCGGGCATGTGCGTTACAGCACTTCGGGAGGTTCGCTTCTCACCAATGCCCAGCCCTTTCTCATTACCCACAAGCGCGGTCCCCTTTCGGTGGCCCACAATGGGACCATCTTCAACGCCAAGCAATTGCGACGCGAGATGGAAGAACAGGGACACATTTTCCAAAGCACTTCGGATACTGAAGTGCTTTTGCATTTGGTGGCCAAGAATCCTGAGCCTGACCTGGCCGAAGCGGTTCGCCAGTCCTTGACGCTCTTGAAGGGTTCCTTCTCGATGCTGCTTCTCTCCAAGGATCGCATGTTCATTGCGCGTGATCCCTTAGGAGTGCGGCCCTTGTGTCTGGGACGCTTGGACGAGACGTGGCTGGTCGCCTCCGAGTCCTGTGCCTTCGATCTTTTGGGTGCCACCTACGTGCGCGACATTGAGCCGGGAGAGCTCCTGGTCATCGACGCTCAGGGAACCAAGTCGGTGCGCTTTGCCGAAGAGCGCAAGCATGCCCATTGCATCTTTGAATTCGTCTACTTCTCCCGTCCCGACAGCATGATCTTCGGTCATTCTTGCGACAAGGTGCGCCGTCGCCTGGGGAAGCAGCTCGCCATGGAGCAGCCGGCTAACGCCGACGTCGTGATTGCGGTGCCCGACAGCTCCAATACTGCGGCTCTTGGCTATTCGCATCGCTCCGGCATCAAGTTTGAAATCGGGCTCCTGCGCAACCACTACGTTGGGCGCACCTTCATCGATCCGACCCAGCACGGGCGCGAGACCAAGGTGAAGCTTAAGTTCAACCCGATCGTGGGCGTTCTCAAGGGGCGGCGCGTGGTGCTGGTGGACGACTCCATCGTGCGCGGGACCACCCTGCGCAGTCTGTGCCGCATGATCCGTGAGGCCGGCGCCACCGAGATCCATGTGCGCATCAGCTCCCCCCCGGTGCGGCAGCCCTGCTTCTACGGCATGGATTTCCCCACCGAGTCCGAACTCCTGGCCTCGAACATGAGCATCGAGGACACCATCAAGTACCTCAACATCGATTCGCTAGGGTACTTGTCCATCGAGGGGATGATCTCCTCGGCGCGCGAGCTGGAAGGCAACTTCTGCACTGGTTGCTTCTCGGGAAGCTACCCGGACGTCGAACTCGACAAGCCGGTGCGCCAGTTGCAACTGGGACTGTAGTCCAAGGCGTTCGGCGTGTATCTTGGGGCGATGCTTTACACTGTCGTCCTAAATCTGCACAGTCTGATGCGCTGGATTGTCCTGCTCGCGGGACTTTGGGCACTTTTCCGTCATCTCACCGGATGGCTTGGTAAGGGCGGATGGCTGCCGGCTGACCGTCGTGCTTCCCGACTCTTCCCGACGATCCTGGACATCGAGGCGCTTCTGGGGATTGTGCTCTATGCTGGCCTGTCGCCGCTGATGCACAAGGCTTTCCATGACGTCTCGGCGATCTTGCGGACGCCTGAGTTGCGAGCTGTCGCTGTCGTTCACGCTTTGGGCATGTTGATCGCGCTGGCACTGGCCCATGTCGGGAAAATGCGCTCCGGCCGGATTCCCAACAGCGTCAAGAAGCACCGGGCGCTTTTCTTCTGGTACGGCGTTTCCTTCGTGCTGCTCTTGGTCTTCACGCCCTGGTCGCGCAGCTTCCTTCCCGGTCTCCATTGACGACGGCCGCACCGGCGAATCCGACATCAGGTCGTTCTGACCTTTCCATTGTGCGGGGTTTGTGGCCGTATTCCGTCGGAGTGCGCGGCCTCATGGCCCTGGCGGGAATCCTCATGGTGGTCGAGGAGCTGCTGCCCTTTGCCGGGCCGCACGTACTTCGGCGCGCCGTGGACGGCCTCGAGGCGGGAACCTCGCCCACCACCCTGCGAAACCTGGTGCTGCTCTTCCTGGCCGCCATCCTCACGCAGGGCCTGGCAGGCTTCGCGCGCACCGTCACGATCGAGGCGGTGGGGGCCCGCATCATCCACGGGCTGCGCTCGGCGCTCTTCCGTCACGTGGAGGCGCAAGGCATGGCCTTTTTCCACCGCCATCCGACCGGCGAGCTCATGACCCGGTTGGGAAATGACGTGGACTCCATCAACCGCCTGCTTTCCGAGGTGCTGTTGGAATTGACAGGATCTGTCCTGATGCTCACGGCCGGCGCCGCCTACATGCTCTCCGTCGACTGGCGGCTGGGCCTTTGTTGCCTGGCCTTCTTGCCGGCCATGCTGCTTGCCACTCACATCTTTCGCATCCGCGTCCGTTCTAGCAATCGCCTGATCCGCCACGAGCTGGCCCAGCTCAACACCACCCTTCAGGAGGATATCGAGGGAGCCTGGCTGGTGCGCATCTTCGGGCGCGAACGCTCGCGCCTTGCGGCCTTTTCGCGCCACAACGCCGCCTACCGCGACGCCTACTACGACAACATCGACAGCTACGCGCGCTACTTCCCCACCATGAACCTGCTTACGGAGTTCGCCACCGCGGCGCTTTTTTTCCTGGGAGCCCGGCTGTTCTGGCACGGCTCGGCAAGCATTGGCACGCTCGCTTCCTTCTCTTGGACCATGGGCATGTTCTTCCGCCCGCTGCGCGAACTTTCCGACCGTATCACCAACCTGCAGCAGTCCCTCTCGGCCGGGGAGCGGGTCTTCTCGCTGTTTGCCGAGAAGATCGCCTTGCCTGCTGGAGATGCGCTCCCGACCTTGCCTAGAGAAGGACGCGTAGAATTCCGGGACGTGGCGTTTGGTTATGCCCCCGACACCCAGGTGGTGCGCGGCATCAATTTTGTCATCGAGCCTGGAAAGACGGTTGCCCTAGTCGGAGCCACCGGTTCGGGAAAGTCCACCCTGGCTTCGCTCCTGTGCCGCTTCTACGACCCCCAGGAAGGAAAAATCCTCTTGGACGGGACGGACTTGCGCGATCTGGATCCTAGCGAGCGCGGGCGCGCCCTCGGCATCGTGCTGCAGGAGCCCTTCCTCTTTCCTGGCACTCTCCTCGATAACGTCGCCATGGGGCGCGATCTCCCGCGAAGTGAGGCGATGGCGATCTTGGAGGAACTGGGGCTTGCCGCGTGGGTGGCAAAACTTCCCCAAGGACTCGATACGCCGGTAGGGGAGCGCGGCGTGCGGCTTTCCACTGGACAGCGACAAATTTTGTCTTTTGCGCGAGCGCTGGCGCACGCGCCACGGGTGCTGGTACTGGACGAGGCGACATCCGCCATCGATGCTCCTTCCGAGGAGCTGATCCAGAACGCCACGGCGCGCATGCTGCACGGGCGCTCTAGCCTAGTGATTGCTCACAGGCTTGCCACGGTGCGCGATGCTGACGAGATCTTGGTGCTGCGCCGCGGCGAGATTCGCGAGCGAGGGAGGCACGCCGAGCTTTTGGCGCTGGGCGGGATCTATGCCCGTATGTGGGAGCTGCAGGGGCGCCGCGGGGCGGTTTCTGTCGAAATCTGATTTATGCGTTTTTAACGCCAGAACGCCGGACTTTCACGTTCTCCTGACGCGCTAAGACCTAACTTCACGGGCGATGGACGAACGAAGATCAGTGCTTGTCGTCGAGGACGACAAGGCCATCCTGCGGCTCTTGCGTGACGTATTCGAGCACGAGAACCTCGGCGTGTACGAGGCTGTCACCGGACGTTTAGGACTGGTCGAGGCTGGCTCTCGCCGTCCCGACCTCGTGGTGCTCGATCTCGGACTCCCCGATATCGACGGCAAGGACTTCCTGAAGGAGCTGCGCTGCTGGTCCGACACTCCGGTGCTGGTGCTTTCTGCCCGTGGCGCCGAGACGGAGAAGGTCGCGGCGTTGGATCATGGCGCCGACGACTATCTCGTTAAGCCCTTCGGCGTGCCCGAGCTTCTGGCGCGACTACGCGCGCTGCTGCGCCGCAGCGAAGGGGTGCGAACGGAATATCGTCCGCTGTACCGTTTTGGGGATGTGGTGGTCGATCTGGCCGGGCACACCGTTCGCCGTCAAGGCGAGGTCGTCCACCTGACTCAGGTGGAGTTCCGACTTTTGTCGGAACTTGTCAAAGCCGAAGGCCGTATCGTTGTCCAGTCGCAGATCTTGCGACAGGTCTGGGGACCGGGGCATACCGGCCATACGCATTATCTGCGCATCTACATGGCTCACCTGCGCAAGAAGCTCGAAGCCAATCCGAGTGTGCCCGAATATCTGCTCACTGAGATTGGGGTCGGCTGCCGCTGCCTGTGCGAGCAGATGGAAGAAGCGCCCAAAGCGGACGCATGAGGTTTCCGTTATCCGCGATCCTACGGCGGCCTGCGAAGCATTAGATTAAAATGCGCAAGTGGCCGCTGCTCAAGGCGTTGTGGCTGCCGACGGTTTTTCCGGGAGGGTGGAATGCGGGGAATCAAGATCGTGGCCGTGGTCGCAGTGGCGCTGGGCATCGTCAATGCGGCAAAGCATGTCGTCGTCAAAGGTGACACGCTCTGGGATCTCTCCGGCCACTACCTGAAGGATCCGTTCCAATGGCCGGGGATCTGGCGGATCAATCCGCAGGTCAAAAACCCCCATTGGATCTATCCGGGAGATATCATTCAGCTCCCCGGGCCAAACGACTCCGCAGTGAAAGCCTCGTCGGATGTGGGGCATCATGCGTCGGGCGATGATCCGCTGGCCGGGTTCCCTTTGGGGCCCGATCACCAGAAGCCTCCAGCGCTTCGCAATTCTGAAGAGATCTCGCTGGCTTCCGCTTCGGCTAGCCGTCAATTGGAGCCGCAAACGGTTTTGCTGGCGCCGGTGTGGTCGCTGGACACGACCCGCTCTGAGGAGCACAAGGTCCTATGGGAACGAAGTGGTGGCTTTTCCATGCTGCTGCCGGGGCGCTCCATTCACGTTGCGATGGGCTGCCGAGACAGC